>DATKZA010000052.1:0-5281 GCA_035528155.1 Patescibacteria group bacterium
GGACGGCCCGGTCCGTCCCATCCCGGCATCATTCGATCACTTTTCTGATTCGCTCAGCGGCGCGGCGCAGCGCGGGCAGACCTTCCAGTCGGGGGCCACGGCCTCGCCGCATTTGCGGCATTTCAGACTCAGCGGTTCGCCGCAGTAGGGGCAGTTGCTGAAGTCGCTCTGCAGGGCGCGGCCGCACTTGGCGCAGGCGCGCCGTGCCGACTGGCGCGCCACCAGGTAGATGATCAGGCCGATAAAATACGGGACGAAGGCCGCCACCGTGGCCCACAGCCAGGGATCGAGCCCGCGCTGCTTGGCGTCCTGGTAGACATAGACGGCGATGAAGGCCGCGATCATGAACAAAGCCAGCACGGGCAGCACCAGCAACAGCGGCCTGCCCATTATCATCAATGGTGAATGGATTCCGCCTATCATGGTAAAACGCCTGAAAAACAGGCCGAAAAAGAGAATGAGAACCAGCGCGGCCAGAGTAAAAAAAATGTACTTGAAAGTTGAATTATGATTCATTTGTTCCTCCTGATTTCAGGCCCGGTTCAGGGGCCAATTTTGTTCGGGCAAGCGCAGCGCCAGCAGAACCAGCGGCAGCGCCGCCGTGGCCGCGAGGCCGGAAAGCCAAAGCGCCTTGAACAGCCAGTCGGCCTGGAAAACGAACAGCAGCCAGTAGCTGCCGATCACGCTGCCGACCTGACTGGCAACGCTGGCGGCCAGCAGCCAGGGAATGAGCCGGCTGCGCCGCAGCCGCGCCTTGGTCTTCAGCAGCAGTTCCGGTCCCGGCTGAACCCTTTCTGCGGCCAGGAGCCGCAGGGTTTGTTCCAATTCATGGTCGTCCATCTTCTTCCTCCTGCAATAGGCTGCGCAGCCGCTCACGGGCGCGGGACAGGCGGGACTTGACCGTTCCCGTGGCCAGGCGCAATACGTCAGCGATCATGTTCAGCGGCATGCCGCAGTAATAATGAAGCAGCAGCGGCAGGCGCAGGATCTCATCCAGTCGGGCCAGCGCTGTTTCCAGCTGCGCTTTTTTCTCGCTCCCGGCCAGGGCCGCCTCCGGGGACGCGGCGGCCGCCCGCATCCCCTGCGCCTGCCTGCTTTCGTCCTGGTGGCTGGCCAGGACCTTGAACCAGCGCTTGGCGCGGCGGAAGCGGTCGCGCTGCAGGTTGAGGCAAACAGTGAAGAGCCAGGGCCGGAAAGGCTTTTGCGCATCGTAGCGCGCTCCATGACGCAGCACCGCCAGCCAGCAGTCCTGGAACAGGTCTTCGGCGTCGGCACGCCGCCGGCAGAGCCGCAGGCAGAACGTGTACAGGTCCGAGCCGTGGCGGTCGATCAGCACATCGAGCAGATCGCTCTGGCCTTGCCGGCAACGCGTCATGATTTCCTGGTCGCTGAGCATGTCACTTCCTACCCTATAGTACGCCCACCCGGCCTTGCGGTTCATTCCTAAAATATTTTGGCACTCTTTGCCAGGCCAGTCCGCTCCCCGGATGCAATCTTCAGGGCGGCGGATTTAGCATTGATAATTTGCCTGGCGTCTGCAACAATAAAGGGAATCGCTTGTTTTATTGTTAAGCGACAAACAAAGTTCTTCTGGAGGCAGGCAATGAAGAAATATCCTTTGCTGGTCGTGTTGCTTGTTGTTTTGGCGGTCTCAGCGGTGGGGCCATTGACAGCCCAACCACAAATAAGCGGTAGTGCTCAGACTTTCAACCCGGAAAAGGCGACCAACGCCTATTTGGCGAGTCTATCGCCTGAGGCCAGGGCCAAATCCGCCGCCTACTGGAACGGCGGCTATTGGATCCAGTTGATTGACCTGGCAGTGGCCCTGGCCATAGCCTGGCTGCTGCTGGCCAGCGGGATTTCGCGGCGCATGCGCGAGCTGGCCGAGGGTTTGTCCCGGCGCAAGCCGCTGCAGACCTTTTTTTATGGCGTTCAATACTTCGTGGCCGTCTTCATCCTCTCTTTTCCCGCCACCTATTACGCTGAATTCGTGCGTGAACACCGTTTCGGCCTCTCGCACCAGCCTTTCGGCCAGTGGTTGGGCGAGCAGTTCATCGCCCTGGCCGTATCGGCGATCCTGATATCCTTGTTCTTCGTGGCCGTCTACGGCCTGGTTCGCAAAAAGGCGAAAACCTGGTGGCTGTGGGGCAGCGCTGCCACCGTCCTATTCCTGGCCTTCATCCTGCTGATCGCCCCGGTGTTCATCGACCCGCTCTTCAACACCTACAAACCCATGGACGAGGGGCCGCTGAAAGAACGCATTCTCAACCTGGCCCGCGGCAACGGCATCCCGGCCAACGACGTTTTCCAGTTCGACGCCTCGCGCCAAACCACGCGCATCAGCGCCAATGTCAGCGGCATTTTCGGCACCATGCGCATCGCCCTCAACGACAACCTGCTCAAGCGCTGCACGCCCGGGGAGGTGGAAGTGGTGATGGCCCACGAAATGGGCCACTATGTGCTGAACCACATCTACGAGATCTTGGTCTATTTCGCCCTGGTTGTTCTGGCCGGTTTCGTCTTTCTTTACTGGGCATCCAACCGCTTGCTGCACTGGCGGGGAAGCCGCTGGGGGATCCGCGATACCGGTGACCCTGCCGGCCTGCCGCTGCTCATGTTTCTCTTCATCCTCTTCATGTTCCTTGCCTCACCTCTGGTCAACAACATTATCCGCAGCAACGAGGTAGAAGCCGACATCTTCAGTCTCAATGTCGTCCGCCAACCCGAGGCCTGGGCCACACTGGTCCTCAAGCTTTCCGAATATCGCAAGCTCGATCCTTCGCCCCTGGAGGAGTGGCTTTTTTACGATCACCCCAGCGGCCGCAACCGCATACTGATGGGCATGCGCTGGAAGCAGGCTTTTGCAAAACAATGATATTGTTTCAGTGGAAGTGTCAGTGTCAGCCAGCCATAAATGAAACAATAGTTGGATTCGCATTTTTACTGGCTCTGTCCCTTGATTCTGCGGCTGGAACGTCTCCAGCGCCAAGCCCTGGCGGTCTGTGTCCGATCCGGGGGATTTGAAAAAAAACCGCCTTTGGATTACAATCTGCATTCAGCGTGGTTGTTTCGAAATGCGGCTTCCACCAGCAAGAGGGTTCATGATGGCGAGATTTTTGCTTTTGTTCTTGATGTTGTCGGTATTCGCTGCGACCGGTTTCAGCGGCGAGGTTAAAGCCGTGCGCGTCCAGCAAGGCCCAAAAATCGACGGCCGCCTCGATGACCCCGTCTGGAAATCGGCCGTGGTTTTCAGCGATTTCCGCATGGCCGAACCGCTTCCCGAGGCAGAGCCGAGTGAAAAGACCGAACTACGGATCCTCTACGACGAGTCCAGCCTTTACATCGGCGTTGTTTGTTTCGACCGGGAAGCAACACGGATCTCGGCCCACTCCATGGTCCACGACAGCGGCGGCGAGCAGCACGGTTGGGGGGGCGGAGGTTCGCTTGGAAGCGGTGACGACGATGTCGTCCGCGTGTTGATCGATCCTTTCCAGGACAAGCGCACCGCCTACTTTTTTTCGGTCAATCCCCGCGGCGCCCGCGGCGAGGGACTGACCTCGGGGGGCAGCGCCAGCCTCAACTGGGACGGCATCTGGGACGCGGGCAGCCGCATCGATGCCAGCGGCTGGAGCGCCGAATTCAGGATCCCGTTCAAGACCATTTCCTTCAACCCCGATCTCACTGTCTGGGGCATCAATGTGGAAAGGTTCATCGCCCGCAGGCAGGAAAAAATCCGCCTGGCCGGGACAAATCGCGACAGCACTTTCTACAACCCCATGGACGCCGCCGCGCTGTCCGGGATCGCCGGGGTCAAGCAGGGCAAGGGCATTACCATCCGGCCCTACGGCCTGGTCAGCATGCAGAAGGATCACCGTGGAAGCGGCGGTTACCAGTGGAAACTGGACGGCGGCTTCGATGTTTACAAGAATTTCACCCCCAACCTGGTGGGCGCTTTCAGCTACAACATGGATTTCGCCGAGACCGAGGCCGATGAACGCCGCATCAACCTGACCCGCTTCCCGCTGTTCTTTCCAGAAAAACGTATGTTCTTCCTGGAGGGGTCGGAAACCTTCGGTTTCAGCGCCAGCGTCAGCTTCCAGCCGTTTTTCAGCCGCAAGATCGGACTTTTCGAGGGCAAACAGATCCCGGTCCTCTTCGGCGGCAAGCTTTACGGCAAGATCGGCCGGACCAACCTGGCTTTCCTGGACGTGCAGACCGAGGAATTCTCCGGACTGCCGGGCCGCAATTTCCTGGCCCTGCGCGTGACCCAGGATATATTCAGCGAAAGCAAGGTGGGCCTGATCGTGACCAACGGCAGCCCGGCGGGCGAACGCAATACCCTGGCCGGGGTGGATTTTCGCTATGCCACCTCGAGATTCGCCGGCGACAAGAACCTCAACCTCGCTGCCTGGACGGCCTACAACTGGAATGAAAAAACGGCAGGCAGCCACCTCGGCTTCGGTTTCCGGGCCAATTATCCCAACGATCTCTGGGACGTCCAGAGCACCTACGCCTACTACGGCGAGGCGCTCGATCCCGGCCTGGGCTTCATGCTGCGCCAGGGCATCCAGACCTTCTATCTCCAGGTCGGCTTTCAGCCGCGGCCGGCGCGGGGCTGGCTGAAAAAACTGGTCCGGCAGTTCTTTTTCGAGGCCAGCGGCGATTTTTACTGGGACCTGAAAGGCAACCTGGAAACCAGCCGGCTCGAGGCGACGCCCTTGAGTTTCAATACGGAGAGCGGCGAGCAGTTCAGCTTCAAGATCACGCCCAACCGCGACGTCCTGCCCGCCAATTTCGAGGTGGCCGCCGGGGTTGTCCTGCCTGCCGGCTCCTACGGTTTCACGAATGTCCAATTCGAATTCAGCAGCGCGTCGCATCGGCCGTATGTGTTCGATGCCAGCCTCAACATCGGCGAGTTCTACTCGGGCCATTATGAAGACCTGAACTTCGGCCTGACCTTTAAGTACAAGGGCTATGCCAGTCTGGGGCTGGACATCAACCTGGTGCGCGGCCGGCTTCCTGAAGGAAGGTTCAGCGAGAATATCTACCAGCTCAAGGCCGATGTATTCCTCTCTCCCGACCTGGGTTTCATGAACTACATCCAGTACGACAGCGTCTCCAGGCTGCTGGGCTGGAGCGCCCGCCTGAAGTGGCGCATTGCGCCCGGAAACGAGATCGCCCTGATCTACAACAAGAACTGGGAGCGGCGCTGGGACCCGGCCAGCCGCTTCTTTCCTTCAGAAGAGCGGGGAGTGTTCAAGCTGTCATTTTCGATCAGGCC
>DATKZA010000053.1:0-15752 GCA_035528155.1 Patescibacteria group bacterium
TTTATGGTGAAATCGCGGCGTTGCTAACATCGGTTTGCTGGGCGTTCAACTCGGTGGTGTTTACCCGGGCCGGGAAGCGGGTGGGAGCGGTCACCGTCAACTACATGCGCTTATGGATCGCGGTCCCAGCCCTGCTCCTAATTCACTGGCTGCTATTTGCCACCCCGTTCCCTTTTGCCATCGAGCCGAGCCGCTTTCTTTACCTGGCTATTTCAGGCCTCATTGGTTTTGTCATCGGCGACACCATGCTGTTCGAATCCTTTCTGCTGATCGGCCCCCGCCTGGCCATGCTGTTGTCGCTTCTCGTACCGGTTTTCAGCGCCATACTGGCCTGGGTATTGCTGGGAGAGAATCTGCTGGTACTGGAAATCGTCAGCATTCTGGTGACCATCGGCGGTATTGCCTGGGTGGTGGCGGAGAAGAGGGCTCCGGTCGATGCGTTTGCTTCCAGAGAATCGCGAAAATACCGCCTGGGCATCCTGTTGGCCGTGGGCGGAGCCGCAGGCCAGGCGGTGGGGCTGCTGTTCTCCAAGCGGGGACTGGTGGGCGGCTATTCCGCCATTTCCGCCACCCTGGTCCGCGTCAGCGCCTCCGCCCTGGCCCTGGCGGTCCTCAGCCTTTTCCGGGGAAAGATTCATGCCCACCTAGCTAAAATGAAAGACAAAAAAGCGCTGCTGGAGATCACCGCCGGGGCGTTGACCGGGCCGGCGCTGGGAGTCGTTCTGTCATTGGTGGCCATCGCCCACGCCTCTATCGGCGTCGCCTCCACTCTGATGTCCCTCTCTCCCGTAATTTTGCTGCCGGTGTCTTATTTCCTCTTCAAAGAAAAAATCACTCCCCGGGCAATTATCGGGACCATGATCGCCTTGTTGGGGGTTGTCCTGATCTTCATAAATTAATTCGCCGTTTTCCCAAGGCGGAACAGGGATAGAGTAAAAAGAGACCGGGGAGTTTGGGCTTATGGGACGAGCTACAGTATGGGACTTTGCGGCAGTTGTAGCAAAACGCCGCAGGGATTTAAGCAGAGAATAGCGAGCTTTTGCCTTTTTCAATCCCTACCCGATATTGATTGCAATTTCAGTCTATTCCCCATAAAATCCCATTATGAGTAAAATTGATTTTCCTAAAAATGTTTTTCCAATGGTTTTCATTCTCTTGCTGACCGCCAATGCACAATTGCAGGAAGCATCCCTTCAACCGAAAGGATCTTATTTGGGACAAAAACCACCTTCTTTGGAACCTGAAATTTTTGCACCTGGCATTATCTCAACCGCTAGAAACGAAGTGAATTCCGTGTTTACTCCCGATGGAAAAGAATTTTATTTTTCAGTTTTAAATCCTGGCAGAGGTTATACCATTATGGTCATGAAGGAACGTAATGAGGGTTGGAGCAAACCTCGGATCGCGCCTTTTTCGGGCGATTACAGCGAAGTAGATATGTTTATTACCCACGACGGAAAAAAAATGTTTTATGTTTCCAAAAGACCAATTGAAAAAAACGATGCACCTTCTCGAGGTATCAGATATGGGTAATGGAGAGGCGGAACGAAGAATGGGACAATCCTACGCATCTCGGACTATTGATTAATTTTGGAACAAGACAACTTTATCCTTCGCTCGCAGACAATGGGACATTGTATTTCAATTCGGATAAAAACGGGTATGGCCAGGGCGATTTTTTCAGATCAAGATATGTAGATGGAAATTATACCAAGCCGGAAAATATCGGCGGTTCGATAAATACTGAATATGATGAAACCGATCCTCTCATTGCAGCCGATGAGAGTTTTATCATCTTTACCTCTGTGGACAGGCCTGATGGATTTGGTAGTGGGGATTTGTATATCAGCTTCCGCAATGAAGACGGTTCTTGGGGAATAGCCAAAAATATGGGAAAGGAAATCAATACCCTTTCGTCCGAGTACGCGCCGGTGTTTTCGCCTGACGGGAAGTATCTCTTTTTTACAAGCGACAGAAGAGGCAACAGCGATATTTATTGGGTGGATGCCAAAATAATTCAATTTTATAAATAAAACAGGAGAAATTAAAAAATGAAAAAAATAAAAATCAGTACATTTTATTTTGCATCGTTTTTTTGTTTAATAATTAATGGCGTTGCCCAGGATAGTAATAAATTAATGACAGGTGAATATCTGGGCCAAACGCCTCCGGGTTTAGCCCCTGAAAAATTTGCAAGCGGATTGGTATCAACTGGAGAAAACGAACTGAATTGTACGTTTACGCCTGATGGCAACGAATGTTTTTTTACGGTATGGAGAAACGGCGTAAATACCATCCTGACGATTAAAAAAGAAAATGGCCAATGGACCAAAAGATCGGTAGCCCCATTTTCAGGTGTTTATAGCGATGTTGATCCCTACATTACATCTGATGGCAAAAGACTTTATTTCTCTTCAATGAGGCCTTTGGATGTCAATGGTGAGTCTAAAGATTCAGATATTTGGTATGTGGAAAAAAACTCACACAATTCGTGGGGAAATCCAGTCCATATTGAAGATTTAAATACGATAGGAAAAGATGATTATTATACATCTATCACTCGTGACGGCACAATGTATTATTCAAAATTCGGAAACCATGGTAGCCCTGGCGACATCTATAAGGCCAAATTAGTAAATGGTGTTTACACAAAACCCGAGCTCCTTGAATCTCCGATCAACACTCACTCAAATGAACACGATCCATTCATCGCTTCAGACGAAAGTTATTTGATTTTTACTTCCGATCGCCCCGGAGGATTTGGTAGGGGAGATCTTTACATTAGTATTAAGAAAACTGATGGAACATGGAGCGAACCAAAAAACATGGGAGACAAAATCAATTCGGCAGGTTATGACTTTTGTCCGATGTTGTCCCATGATGGTAAATATTTATTTTTTACAAGAAATGTCAATCGAAACGGCGATATTTATTGGGTAAGTTCAAAAATTATTGACTCATTTAAATCCGATCACTGACGGGTAAAGAAATCGTTAAGCCTGATCTTACGCTTGAAAATATTTAAATGGCGATACATGAAATGCGATTGGAGCGTATGATTTTTTTGGTTGATTTTTTAAATCAATACATTAAGCTAAACCATGAAAAAAAATAGCGTAGGTTTGTTTGATCTGATGCTTGCAATTTCAATTTATTGCTTTTTGTTTTGCACATCTTGCATCGCACAACAAGACAAGGAACAAACAATCAAACAAAATTTTGTCGGATGTTGGGTCGACTCTGATACGCTGGGGAAATCCATCGAAGATTTATCGATCCGAAAATTTTCCTTTAATTCGAAAAATCAGTTGACCCTTTCTCAATATGAGCCCAGTATTCAATGTAGAGCATGGACAGGTATTAACGAGTTTAAAATAAAAGGCGAATATCTTTATTGGTATGAATTCAGAGCAAAAGTCGCTGCTGATAAAAAAACAATCCAATTGGAGTACATCACGTCTTCAGGTGCAACAATCCCTTTCACGCTAATCCGTTATGATCAGGCGAATGATTTTATGACAAAACTAGAATCGTCTGAGGGGGAATCATATTCATATCAAATACCCAAAACCACTTATGATGGCTGGGAGTGTGCTGATTTATCAACCGTACAGATGGGCAACAAGCGAATAGTTGATCTAATGAATGATATTATGAATGGAGAATATGATGATATTCATGGTGTTTTAATTGTAAAAAATGGAAAATTGGTTGTAGAAGAGTATTTTAATGACAAGGGAAAGTTGCATGGTGATTTTGTTAACGATTTGTACCGCGACAGATTGCATCACCAGTCTTCGGTTGCAAAAAGTGTGATCAGCGCTCTTTTTGGTATAGCAATAGATAATGGATACATAAAAGATATTAACGAACCTTTATTTAAATTTTTCCCGGAGTATTTTTCATTATTTGACTCGGCCAAAAAATCAATTTTACTAAAACATGTTCTAACCATGTCGACTGGACTTAAGTGGAATGAATTTGCTTATCCCTTCACCGATCCGAGGAACAGTGCGTTCCAATGGAAATTGAGCAAGGATAATCTAAAATTTTATCTTGAAAGAGACATGATGTCTGTCCCGGGGACTGCTTTCAATTATAGTGGCGGTTGTATGATGTTATTGGCGGAAATTGTTCGTAGGGCCACCGGTTTAGCAATTGACAGATTTGCTGAAACGCATCTATTTAATACAATTGGTGTCAGCAAATACAAATGGTTAGGAAATGATACTCTGGTTACAAATCATTCGGGTGGAATCGGTTTGCGTGCCCGGGATATGGCAAAGCTGGGATTATTGTTTTTAAACAATGGTAAATGGCAGGGCAAGAAGGTCGTCTCGGAAGATTGGGTGCTTCATTCTACAGATAGCAAAATTAATACCGGCTATACTGGGTATGGCTATCAATGGTGGATCCGCTCGTTTCAAGTCAATGATAAAACGCTGACATCATTTTATGCAATTGGATTAGGCGGACAGTTTATTCTGGGGATTCGCGAGTTGAATATGGTATTGGTATTCACCGGTGCAAATTTTGGAGGTGATTGGTCTTCCAATGTTTATAAAATAGTTGAGGAATACATTCTTCCCAGTGCGTCGTAATATAAAAAGAACTGGGAAAGGATTGCATTTGGCGTAGAGCGGCGGGATAATACCCACCGATAAAGGAGAATCCAACATGGTAGAATCAAAGAATATCCTGCGAATTTGGGCTGCACTGGGAGTACTGGCTCTCGCGCCGGGAATCGCTGCCGCGCCCCGAGAGCGCGGTCCACGCGTGGAGAGCCACCGTATCGTGATCGAGCTTCTCCCCGCCGGGCACGGTCTGCGCGCCAGTGACGAGATGACGCTGAGCGGCAAGACAAACGAACTTTTATTTTATTTGAATAAATCTTTTTCGGTGCAATCGGTTCATGTGAACGGTAGAGAGGTCGGTTTCCGCTTCGACACGACCCCGGACCTGGGCAGCAAGACTCCCAGCGCTGACCATGCCGCCGCCGATTTCCGCCGCGCCGGCCGCTTGCGCGTTTTGTCCCGGCCCAGCCGGGCGCGCACCGTGACGGTGACCTATGCGGGCACGCTCAACGAGGAGCCGGCCGTTTCCCAGTTTTCGCGCGAGTACATCGCCGACCATACGGCGGGTATCATTTCCGATGCCGGCAGCTTCCTGGCCCCGGATTCTTTCTGGTATCCCCGCGGCGACGAGGAGATGAGCCGTTTCAGCGTGGAAACGCTGGGACCGGCCGGATACGAGTCGGTCAGCGACGGCAGCCGCACGCTCCATGAAATCCGGGACGGCAAGCTGGCTGTGCGCTGGGAAAACCCCCATCCGGCGGACGGCCTCTATCTGCAGGCGGCCCCCTACGAGGTCCGTGAAGGGGAGAGCGGGGGGATCAAGGTCTATACCTATTTTTTCCCGGGCGGAGACGAGCTGGCGGCGCTCTATATGGAAAAGTCGAAGCAATACCTGGCGTTTTACAGCGACTTGCTCGGGCCCTATCCCTACGAAAAATTCGCGGTGGTGGAAAATTTCTTCGAGACCGGCTACGGCATGCCCTCCTGGACCCTGCTCGGCCGCACCGTGGTGCGCCTGCCTTTTATCCCCGACACCTCCCTGCCCCATGAGATCTGCCACAACTGGTGGGGTAACGGCGTGTTCGTCGATTACGCGCTGGGCAATTGGTGCGAGGGATTGACCGCGCTCTGCGCCGATTACCTGCTGCAGAAGCGGCGCGCACCCGGAGGCGATGCCGACTATCGCCGCCAGGTGCTTCGCGACTACGCCAGCTACGTGCGCGGGAACAACGATATTCCCCTGGCCGCTTTCCGGGAGCGGGACAATCCCGCTTCGCGGGCGGTGGGCTACGGCAAATCGCTGATGGTGTTTCACGACCTGGAGCGCCGGGTGGGGGAGAAGGCGTTCTTTTCCGGCCTGCGCCTCCTGGCCGGGCAGTGGAAGTTCCGCCGCGCGAGCTGGCTCGATGTGCTGGCCGTTTTCGAGAAACTGGGCGGGCCGCAGCCGGCGGCGTTCTACCGCCAGTGGGTGGCGCGTTCCGGAGCCCCGTTATTGCGCCTCGAGGACGCCCGCCTGGAAGAGGAGGCGGGGCGCACCGCGCTCAATTTCGCCCTGCGCCAGGAAGGGGCTCCCTATGAACTTTCCGTGCCGCTGACAATCGTTACGCCCGGAGGGACCCTCGAGCGCACCGTGCCGCTCGCCACGGCCCGCGGCGAGTTCCACTTTGTCCTGGACCAGCGACCGCTGCGGCTGGAGATCGATCCGCAAAACCATCTTTTCCGCCGCCTTTTCCCGGAGGAAATTCCTCCTTCCATCGCCAAGGTACTGGGGGCCGAACGGCCGCTGATCGTCTGGCAGGCCGACAGCGCCGCAGCGGAGCGTTTCCGATCTGCGGCCGAGCAATTGGATAAAAACCGGACGGCTCTCATTCTCTCCGCCGTTCCGGGCGACAGCTCGGAAAGGCGGGGCCGGGCACTTGTATTGGTAGGCGGCGGTTTTATTCCCGGTGCATGGACCTCTTTGCTGCAGCCGGTCTGGAAGCAGATCCCTCTCGCCTCCGAGCAGGAGCAGGATCCCGCTCTATGCACGGTGACAGCTCTCATCCACCCCGATAACCCGGACCTGGCCGTGCTGGTGTTGAACGCCGCGGCCGGGGCGAACCTGGAGGCGGTGGTGCGCAAGCTCCCCCATTACGGCAAGTACAGCTACCTGGCGTTTAGCGGCGAAACCAATATCGCCAAAGGCATCTGGGATGTGACCGCCAGTCCGCTGATTGTCTCCTTTGCACCCTTGAAAAATGAAGAGAAAACGGGTATTAAGAAAGAAAAATGAAGGCGGGGATTGTTTAAATTGTAAAAAGAGAAAGTCATCAAAGGCACAATGATCGCGCAGTTGACCCACAACCAAAGCGGCTTTAATTTTTACACACAAAGCGACTCATGGCTTGCCTCTGTGACCAATGATGGTTACCTGGTTTCAGCAGACCTCATAAAATGGAAGATGTTGTGGAAAAAATCCCTTTCCCTCGACTTTGCAGAAAAGATCGAAAATATAGCGGACATCGCTCTTATTGACGATATAATCGTGCTGGCGAGTGACCCTGGAAGACGTATTTTCCTGATTGAAGCACAAACTGGCAAACTGCACAATATCACGCGTAACGAAACCAGAGATAACGCGGCAAACGGAGGCAGCAAACTTCGCTGACGATTTCAATGAAGAATGGGATGAGGCTTGCAGACACGAGAAGAACTATACTCATGGGGGCAAAAAGGGTCCCACTGTTCGCATCCGGCATTCAGAAGCAGTTTGTTTTTCACTGCGGTTGGCGGCCGTGTTTTTCAATTGTGATTTTTTTTTTTGTTTTTATGATATATTTTCCCTTTAGCGGAGGAGGGGACGCATGAAAAAATTTGGAACCATGGTTTTGCTGGGACTTTTTTGGGTCACGTTTTTCCAGTTCTCCTGCAAAAAGGCCAAAAGCCCGCAGGACCAGGCGTGGTACCGTTACATTAGCGCCTACACTTCGGGGGATATTTCCCGCAAGGCCCAGGTCCGGGTCCTTTTCGTGGGCAACGTCGGCACTGAGGGCCAGGATGCGGCTGAACTCGAAGACTACCTGGAATTCAGCCCGGCCCTTTCCGGGAAAACGGAATGGAAATCGCCCCGCGAACTGGTCTTTACCCCGGACCGGGAACTGGTGCCGGGCATCCTGCATCGCGCCGTCCTGAACATCCGCAAATTCATGAGCCTGCCGCGCGAATATGCGCGCTTCGAGTTCACTTTTTCGGTGATCCGCGAGTCGCTGGCGATCAACCTGGAAGGACTCGCTCCGCTCGACGAGATATCGCCCAACCGCTTCCTGCTGCGCGGCATGCTGACCAGCCGCGACAGCCAGGAGGGCGTTGCTGTCAAAAAGATCCTTTCCGCCCGGCACGCGGGGAAGGCCCTGGCCATCGAATGGGCGCACGAGAACGAAGGGCGAAGCCACAGCTTCGTCATCCGGGCCATCCAGCGCCTGGAGCAGCCCAGCCAAGTCGAGGTGAAATGGGACGGCTCTCCGGTCGGCGCCGAGCAGAAAGGCTCGCGCCAGGTCGATGTCCCCTCCCTGGGCCAATTCGACCTTCTGGATGCCGAGGCGGTTCTCGAGCCGGCCGCGAGCGTCCTGCTGCGCTTTTCCGATCCCCTGAAGAAGAACCAGAACCTGCGCGGGCTGATCACCATCCCCGGGCACGAGCCCACCTTCGAGATCGACAACAACGTGGTCCGCGTTTATTCCAGCAAGGGCTTCGACACTGCGGTCGACGTCAGCATCAACCCCGGCGTCCGCAATTTCAACGACCGCAGGCTGGAGAAGCGTCTCACGCGGACGTTGGCCTTCCAGCGGCTGTCGCCGCAGGTCCGTTTCGTGGGCAAGGGCGTTATCCTTCCCGAAAAGGAAAAGCTGACCATTCCCTTCGAAGCGGTCAGCCTCAGGTCCATCCAGGTGACGGCGTTCCAAATCTTCCAGAACAATATGGCGCAGTTTTTCCAGCAGAACAACCTGGAAGGCAAGGAAAATCTCTCCATGGTCGGCCGTTTCTTGTGGCGCAAGACCGTGCCCCTCACCGATCAAGCCGGGGACACGGGCAATTGGCGCCGCTACAGCCTGGACGTGACCCAGCTCCTGAGTGAGAATCCGGGAAGCATTTTTCGCATTATCATCTCCTTCAACCGCGGCAATTCGGCCTATCCCTGCACCAACAACGATGCGCCGGTCCTGGAACCCTCCCTGCAGAACCAGGACGATGTCTCCTACCGGGACTATTCCAATTGGGACTACTCCTATGAGTATTATTACGAAGAGGGTAGGAACGGCTGGGCCGACCGCAGCGATCCCTGCAAAGACGCCTATTACAACCCGCGTTTCAACAACGGAGCGGTCCAGGCCCGCAACTTCCTGGCCTCGAACCTCGGGCTGGTGGCCAAGCGCGGCGATGGCTTCGACCTGCATGTGGTCACGACCGACATTCGCACAGCCGAGCCCCTGGCTGGGGTCCTGGTCCGCGCTTTCAATTTCCAGAACCAGCTGCTCGGCGAAGGCAGCAGCGACGGATCGGGGTTCCTCACCCTGGGGCTCCCCGGCCAGCCGTTCTTCATAGAGGCCACGCAGGGGAAGGACAGGGGATATCTGCGCCTGAGCAAACAGGGCGCCCTGGCGACGAGCCATTTCGATGTGGGTGGCGAAAAAGTGCAGAAGGGAATCAAGGGGGCCATTTACGGCGAACGGGGCGTCTGGCGCCCCGGCGACGACCTGTACCTGACGTTTGTCCTCTTCGACCGCGAGCACAAACTGCCCGCCGAGCACCCGGTGCTCCTCGAGCTGTACAACCCCAAGGGGCAACTGATCCAGACCCGCAAACCGGCCCGGTCGCTTGACGCCTTCCATTCCTTCCGCCTGCGCACGGCCGAAGCTGCCCCGACCGGCAACTGGAAGGCCCGGGTGCGGGTCGGCGGCCTCTCTTTCGAGCAGAACGTCAAGATCGAAACCGTTGTACCCAACCGTCTGAAGATCGATTTTCAACCGGGAGCGGAAAAACTGGTCAAGGAAAAGCCAACGGAAGCGGCTCTCCGCAGCCAGTGGCTGCACGGGGCCGTGGCCGCCAACCTGAAGTTCGACGCCAGGGTGCGCCTGGCGCCGCGGCCCACCAGCTTCCCGCGCTGGCCCGACTACATCTTCGATGACCCGGCCCGTGTGATCACCGCCTCCGAGCAGCAGGTCGCCGACGGCCGGCTGGACGCCAATGGCGTTGCCAACTTTCCCATCAAACTCGAGATGGAGGAGGCGGCGCCGGGGATGATGGACGCGCAGTTCACGGTCCGTGTCTTCGAGGAGAGCGGCGATTTTTCGAGCGACGCCGTGACCCTGCCCTTTTACCCCTATAAAAGTTTCGTCGGCATCCGCGTCCCCAAGGGCGATGAGATGCGCGGCATGCTGCTCACCGACCAGGAGCATCTCCTGCAGATCATCACCGTCGATCCCGAGGGCAAACCCGTCTCGCGCGACAAGCTGGAGGTCAGCCTCTATAAAGTCGAATGGAAATGGTGGTGGGACAGGAGCGGCGACTCGCTGGCCCAGTACATCGCCAACACCAGCCATGTTCCGTTGCTGAAGGGCGAGGTCGAGACCCGCGACGGCAGCGGGCAGTGGAAATTCCAGATCAAGTACCCGCAGTGGGGCCGTTATTTGGTGCGCGTGGTCGATCCGCAAAGCGGCCACGCCGCCGGCAAAGCCATCTACATCGACTGGCCGGGTTGGGCGGGCCGCGCCAGGGAAGAGAAGGGCAGCGGCGCCACGCGGCTCAACTTCAGCGCCGACAAGGAACGATACCAGGTGGGGGAAAAGGCGACCATCTTCCTCCCCGACGCCCCCCAGGGGCGGGCGCTGGTCTCGCTGGAGAACAACTCTCGCATATTGAAACAGATGTGGGTGAGCACCAAGGCCGGCGAAAACCGCTTTGAGATAGAGCTTGACGAGAGCATGAGCCCCAACATCTATGTCCACGTCACCTTGCTGCAGCCCCACTCGGGCAAGAAGAGCGACACCCCCATTCGCCTGTACGGCGTCATCCCGGTCATGGTGGAGAACCCGCGCACCCGGCTGGAGCCGCTGCTCAAGGTAGTCGGCGAGCTGAAGCCCCTGCAGGAGTTCAAGGTCGGGGTGGAGGAAAAGTCAGGACGGGCCATGACCTACACCCTGGCCGTGGTCGACGAGGGGCTGCTGGGGCTGACGCGCTACACCGCCCCCGACCTGCGCCGGAAGTTCTACAACCGCGAGGCCCTGGGCGTCCTCACCTGGGACCTCTTTGACGATATCGCTGAAGCGTATGGTGCCGATCTTTCGCGCCTGCTGGCCCTGGGCGGCGATGAAGAAGGCGCCGCCGCCGGCTCCGAGAAAAAGCAGCGGCGCTTCCCGCCGGTGGTGCTTTTCGCCGGACCTTTCTCTCTGGAAGCCGGGAAAACAGCGGAACACAAATTCACCATGCCGCAGTACGTAGGGGCGGTACGGGTCATGGCCGTGGCCGGCCGCGATGGTGCCTTTGGCGTCGCGGAGAAGTCGATACCGGTGCGCCAGGACCTGATGATCCTCCCCACCCTGCCGCGGGTCGTCCGGCCGGGCGAGACCTTCGACCTCCCCGTCTCGGTCTTTGTCAGCCATGCCGGCATTCGCAAGGTGCAGGTCCAGATCGACGCCGGCGACCGCTTCCTGGTGGACGGGCCGAAGATCAAGGTTATTGAATTCAAGAAGCCGGGAGACGAGATCGTCTTCTTCCCCGTTACCGTGAGCACGGGCGTTGGCCAGGGCTCCGTTTATATCAAGGCGACGGCCGGCTCGCGCAAGGCCGAGAGCCGTACCGCTATCCCCATCCTGGCCGCCAATCCGAGAATCATGGAGACGCTGCACGCCGAAGTGCCGCCCGGTGAGTCGCGCCAGATCGCGATCAAGGCGTTCGGGCTAAAGGGGACCAATGATGTGACCCTGGAGTACTCGATGCTGCCTCCCTTCAACCTGCAGAAGCGGCTGCAGTTCCTGATCCGCTATCCCCACGGCTGCCTGGAGCAGACCCTCTCCACCGCCTTCCCGCAGCTCTACCTGAAATACCTGATAAAGCTGGACGCCGGGCAGCAAAAAAAGATCGAAACATATATTGCCACGGCGATCGAAAAAATGCGCAGCTTCCAGGCGCCCAGCGGCGGGTTCTCGTACTGGCCGGGTGAATACGAGGTGCATCATTGGACATCGGCTTATGCCGGCTATTTTCTGCTGGAGGCCTCCCGCCTCGGGTACAGGGTCCCGGTCACCATGCTTGATCCCTGGAAAAAGCATCAGAAAACGCTGGCCAATTCCTGGACGGCGGGTCCGGAGCAGGGCCGCCTGGTACAGGCTTTCCGACTGTACACCCTGGCCTTGGCCGGGGCGGCCGACCTGGGGGCCATGAACCGTCTGCGGGAAAACACAGGGCTGGAGAGCGCCGCCGCCGTGCTTTTGGCCGGGGCGTTCCAGGCCAGTGGCCAGGGCGAGGCCGCCGAAGACCTGCTGCGGAAATGCACGTGGCAGATCGCGAAATACCGCGACGACAGCCGCACCTTCGGTTCCGATTTCCGCGACAAGGCCGTTATGGTGCGCACGCTGGTGCACATGGGCCAGCCCGGCCGTGCCAGGAAATTCCTGGACGAGATCGTCGGGGTCATGGCCAGCGACACCTGGTATTCCACCCAGGAGACCGCCTACGCCCTCATGGCCATCGCCGCCTATTACGGGGGCTCCCCGGCAAAACCCTTCCGCTTCAGGGCGGGGTGGCAGGGCGAGGCGCCCAGGGAGGTGGAGGCCGTCGTCCCCTTCTTCCAGCAGGAATATTCCCCCTTCACCGCCAGGGAGCGCACGCTGACGGTCGCCAACCCGGGCGAAGGCCGGCTGTACGTGACTGCCACCATCGCCGGCATACCTCCTGCCGGCGGGGAGCAGGCGCATGAGAACAACCTGCGCCTGCAAGTGTCCTACCAGGACATGAACGGCGCGGCGCTGGACACGGTGCGCCTCACCCAGGGGAATGATTTCCAGGTGAAGGTGGACATCACCAACCTCAGCAAGCAGTCGCTGCACAACCTGGCCCTGACCCACATCGTCCCCGCCGGCTGCCAGATCGCCAATCCGCGCCTGTTCACCGACGAGCCGGCCGGCGGCTACTACGACTACCAGGATGTCCGCGATGACCGCATCCTCACCTATTTCCGCCTGGGCGCCGGCGCCAAGAAGACCTTCACGGCGGTGCTCAACGCCTCTTACGGCGGCCGCTTCTACCAGCCGGGGATATCCGTAGAGTCCATGTATGATCGGTCTTTCCACGCCAACAGCACCGGGAAATGGGTGGAAATCACGCGGTGAGCGCTTTCTTTTGCAAGCGCAAGAGGGCCCTGCTGCTCCTGGGCGCCGTTCTGCTCGTTCTTTCCGTGCTTTTCTGGCTGGCTTTGCCGCGCCGGCTTTTCAACGATCCGCTTTGCCCGGTATTGTTTTCGGCAGACGGCAGGCTGCTGGGCGCCCGCCTGGCAGCCGACGAGCAATGGCGTTTTCCCAGGATGGAATCGGTCCCGGAGCGGTTCTTCCAGGCGTTGCTCCAGTATGAGGACCGCCGTTTCTTCCGGCACGGCGGGGTCGACCTGCGTGCGGTCGCCCGGGCCATGTGGACGAATATTAAAAACGGCCGCATCATCAGCGGCGGCAGCACCCTGACCATGCAGGTGGTGCGCATCGCCCGCAAGAATCCCCGCCGCACCTATATGGAAAAGATCCTGGAAATGATCCTGGCCCTGCGACTGGAACTCTCCTACTCGAAAAAGCAGATCCTGGACCTGCATGCCGCCAATGCCCCCTTCGGGGGAAATATCGTGGGCATCGACGCGGCCTCCTGGTTCTATTTCGATCGCGGCCCCGAGGCCCTGAGTTGGGCGGAGGCGGCCTTCCTGGCGGTCCTGCCGAACGATCCCAGGCTCATTGCGGGCGAGAAGAACCGCCGGCTCTTAAAGCAGAAGCGCGACCGGCTCCTGCAGCGCCTGTCGCAACGGAAGTTCCTCTCCCGCCTGGAGCTTTCCCTGGCGCAAGCCGAGCCCTTGCCTGGGGGGATGCGGGCGGTGCCGCGGCTGGCGCCCCACCTGCTCGACACTTTGGCGGCGCAGCAGCCCAAGAAGCGGCTGTTCCACTCCTTCATCCGCCCCGGCCTGCAGGGCACCCTGGCCCGGATCGTTCAGGCCAACGGCGACAGGCTGCTGGCTGGCAACATCCGCAACCTTGCCGCCCTGGTCGTCGACAACCGTCAGGGAACGGTCGTGGCCTACGTAGGCAACATCCGCCGTGATTTTCGGGCCGATCACGGGCAGGATATAGACCTGCTCCGCTGTCCGCGCAGCACCGGCAGCATCCTCAAGCCCTTCCTCTACGCCGCCATGCTGCAGGAGGGAGGGCTGACCCCCACGACCCTGGTTGCCGACACCCCGGCCCATTTTTCCGGCTACGTGCCCGAGAATTTCGACCGGCGCTTCCGCGGCGCCGTGCCGGCGCACAACGCGCTGGCCTGGTCACTGAACATCCCCGCCATCCGCATGCTGCAACAGTTCGGCATCCCCCGTTTCTATAACCTGCTGAAAAAATGGGGTTTCACCACTCTCAGCCGCCCCCCCGGCGGCTATGGCCTGACGCTGGTCCTCGGCGGTGCCGAGGCGACGCTCTACGAGGTCACCGGGTTATACGCCGGCCTGGCCCAGCTGGCGCTGGGCGACGCCGGGCAAAGGCGCGAGGTCCGCCTGCTGCAGGTCGACGCTCCCCGGCAGTCGAGGATGAGCGACCTGGGCCCGGCCGCCGCCTACCTTACCCTGGAAGCCCTGACCGAGGTGAACCGCCCCGAACAGGAGGGTTTCTGGAAGCAGTTCTCCTCTTCCAAGTGGGTGGCCTGGAAAACCGGGACCAGCTTTGGCCTGCGCGACGCCTGGGCGGTTGGAGTGACGCCGGGCTTCACGGTCGGCATCTGGGCCGGCAATGCCGACGGCGAGGGCAACCCCGACCTGACCGGCCTGTCCACGGCGGCGCCGGTCCTTTTCGAGGTCCTGCAGGCGCTTGACACGGGCGGTTCGATCACGGCCCCAAGGCTCTGGCTGAAAGAGATCAAGGTTTGCCGTGATTCCGGTTTCCTGGCCGGTGAATTCTGTCCGGTCGTGAGCGTCAGCATGCCGGTCGAGAGCCACTTCCAGCAGGTCTGTCCCTATCACCGGCTGGTGCACCTGGACGAAACGAGGCGCTATAGAGTTGATTCCAGCTGCGAATCGCCCGCGTCCATGGTCCATGAACCATGGTTCGTCCTGCCGCCGGTGCAGGAATACTATTACCGCCGCTACCACCCCGAATACCGCACCCTGCCTCCTTTCCGCAAGGATTGTTCCGATTTTTTCCAGGCCGAGTCGGGAAAGCAGGTCATCAGTCTGGTTTATCCCGACGTGAAAACAGCGGTTTTTATTCCGATCGATCTGGACGGCAAACCCGGCCAGGTGATTTTCGAAGCCATCCACCGCCGCCGCGAAACCGCTATTTTCTGGCATTTGGACGACCGCTATCTGACCGCCACCCGTCATTTTCACCAGGTGGCATTAAACCCCGGGCCCGGCCAACACCTGCTGGTGCTCATCGACGAGGACGGCCACCGCCTCGAGCGCCGCTTCCATGTCCTTAACCGCGAAAATTGAAAATTGTGATAAAAAAAAGAGGTGCTGCTATCGGGATGTCCCGAGTCGCTCGTAGCGCCGCCGCCATGTGCTTGCACATAGGACAAGCTTGGCTTACAATGGAAACGGATCGGTGAGGGTCCAGCATGGCGACACGGAACAAGAAAGGCAGTCGGGAAATCAAGTACTGGACGACCAGCGGGCCGGACAGCACCTTCGGTGACGAAAAATACAGCCAGCTGCGCATGGCGCTGGAGGCGGCCGATATCGGGCTTTGGGATTGGGAACTCGATTCGAACCGCATCGTGATGTCCGCCAATATGAAAAGACTCCTGGATATCGGCAACGGCGGCGAGGACGATTCTTTCGAGACATTCCTACAGGTCATTCATCCCGATGAC
Source organism: Patescibacteria group bacterium (assembly GCA_035528155.1). Classification (GTDB taxonomy): domain Bacteria; phylum Acidobacteriota; class Aminicenantia; order UBA2199; family UBA2199; genus UBA2199. The sequence goes on from DATKZA010000053.1 coordinate 15,666, forward strand.
AAGGCGCACATCGCTGCTGCCCTGAATAAGGCCATCAAGCAAAAGGGCGCCTTCGATGAAGAGTTCCGGACGGAAAAAAAAGACCGG
>DATKZA010000054.1:0-15132 GCA_035528155.1 Patescibacteria group bacterium
CTGCGGGTTGTGGGTGGCGATGACGGCGGTGAGTCCGCGTTCACGGATCATGCGCTTGAACACCGCAAACACAGCTTCCCCGGTTTTCCAATCCAAACTGCCGGTGGGTTCGTCGGCCAGCAGCAGCCGCGGACTGTTGACCAGGCTGCGGGCAATGGCCGCGCGCTGTTTCTCGCCCCCGGATAACTGGTAGGGCATGGCCTCAAGCTTGTCATGCAGGCCGACTTCGCCAAGCAGCCCTTGAGCGGTGGCAAAAGCCGGCTCACGATTGAACTGCTGGATCAATGCGGGTGATGCCACATTCTCACGGACAGTCAGTTCGGGCATCAGGTAATGGAATTGAAAAACAAAGCCGATGTCGCGGTTGCGATAAACGGCCAGGCGCTTGCGGCTGAAAGCGCCGATGTCCTGTCCGGCAAAGCGCACTTGGCCGTGGTCGGGAGAATCCAGAGAACCCAATAGGTGCAGCAGGGTGCTTTTCCCGGAACCCGAGGCGCCGGTGATGGCCACCACGCTCCCCTGCTCCACGTGCAGATTGAGGTTCTGCAAAATGACCAGCCTGTTTTTGTCCGGTTGGGTGAAACTCTTCTCAATATCCAGTGCTTCCAGAACCATATCCGCCATGATGCCTCCCGGTCAACTTCCGCTCGGTAAAACCGCTACCACGGTTTGCAAATGCGACCGCCAGTATTCGTTCAGTGTCTCAAACCTGACCCAGCCATCCGCATTGGGAGCGTGGACAAAGCGGTTTTTGCCAAGGTAGATAGCCGAATGCCAAATTTTTTTCAGTTTAAAAACCAAAATATCCCCCGGCGCGGCGTGTTTCAACTTGATGGTGCCTTTGATCTGGGCCTGTTCACGGGCACTACGCGGTAAGCGGATGCCAAAACAATCATAAACGTAGAAAACCAGGCCGCTGCAGTCAAAGCCGTCGATGTCGCTGCCGCCGTACACATAGGGGATGCCCGCCAGGTTTTGGGCCAGGCCGACGATCTGCCGGCGCTGGACATTTCGGGCTTGCGATTCTGTCATGATCGCGCAAGCAGAACAGACCAGCAGCAAAACAAAGGAGAAATAAAACTGTTTTTTCGCTTGTCTCCGGCGCGTCCGGATATGGTTCATGTGTACATGTCCTTTGTCAGCCGGGATAATGAATTTGCGAAAGGGGGGACTCGAACCCCCAGGCCTCGCGGCATCAGATCCTAAGTCTGACGTGTCTGCCAATTCCACCACTTTCGCGCCCGCTTGAAGCGAAAATATCATTATTCACCGGGGTTGTCAAATCACGGCCAATCCTCTGTTCCGGCCTAAGCATGAGAAATATGCCGGCAATTTGACAAAAAAAAAGCGATTTGTTATGTTTGTTATAAGTCATTTTAGGGAGGTCAGGATGTCAAAAAAAATATTCAGGTCACAGAGAGCCGGATTGGGCGCCTTCCTGGTTCTCTGCCTACTCGGCATCTTCTTGCAAGCGGGCTGTGGAATGCAGACCCAGGAGATCAAAAAGCAAACCGGCAAGCTGAATAAGATCAAGGCCGCCGGCAAGATCGTGGTCGGCACCAGCAGCGATTATCCGCCCTACGAATTCCACCTGCTCCCCGAACTTGAAGACGAGATGGTCGGCATCGATATCGACATCGCCGAAGCCATCGCCGCCAACTTGAACGTCAAACTGGAAATCAGGGATATTGTTTTCAGCAAGCTGTTCGATGAGTTGACCGCCGAGCGCATCGACTTGGCCCTGGCCGGCCTGAGTCCCACCGAAAGGCGCAAGCAGATCGCCGATTTTTCCATCCCCTATTACCAGGCCATCCAGAACATGCTGATCCGGGCCGCGGACAAGGATAGGTTCAAACTATTGGAAGACCTGCGCGGCAAGGTGGTGGGAACGCAGGAAGGGTCGATCCAGGAAGACATGGCCCGCAAATCGATCCAGGGCGCCACCTTTTTCTTCCACGAGAGCATCACCGAGCTGATCAGCGCCTTGCGCCAGCAGAAGCTCGACGCCGTCATTTTGGAAAAGCCGGTGGCCGATGCCTATGCTTTCACAAACAAGGACTTACTAAACATGGAGTGCAGTACCGACTCCATACCCCTGGGCTCGGCCATCGCCGTGAAAAAGGGCGACACCGACCTTTTGGAACGGATCAACCAAATCCTGGATGATCTGATCAGGAAAAACAAGATCACCGAATTCATCCAGGACGCCAAGGTACTCACCGACAAGATCTAGAAATATTTTCATCCGGCGCCTGCCGTTGAAAAGATTTAAAAAAATGCTTTCAGCCGCAAACCAACAACGCGGGATTTCATTAAGGAGCGCAGCCCAGCATGATCAGCCTGCAGAACATCGGCCTGACATACAACGACAAAACTATTTTCGCGAAAATTTCCTGGCTGATCACGGAAAGGAGCCGCATCGGCCTGGTCGGCAATAACGGCGCCGGTAAAACCACACTGTTCAAGGCCATCAAGGGTGGAACCTCCCTGGACGACGGGACCATCGAGATCGCCAAGAACAGGCGCATCGGTTACCTGCCCCAGGACCTGGTCGAGTTGGAGCCCCTGCCGGTCATGGAGTACCTGAAACGGAAAACAGGCCATGAGCTGCTGGAAAAAAATATCCAGAATTACCAGGACAAGATCGCCGGCGGCGACCACCGTGAGGCCGGTTTTGCCGCCGATCTGAAAAAATACGACGCCGCGGCCGAAGCCTTCCTGGTCCGGGACGGTTACGGCTTTGAAGCCCGGGCCCGGCGCATCCTCAAAGGCCTGGGTTTCCATTCCGGCGATGATGAAAAAAACTGCCGCGACTTTTCCGGCGGCTGGAAAATGAGGATATTCCTGGCCGTCATCCTGTTGTCCGAACCGGAGATCATGCTCCTGGACGAGCCGACCAACCACCTGGACACCGAAAGCATGGAATGGCTTGAGAATTACCTGCGAAATTACAGCGGCACCCTGATGGCCATTTCCCATGACCACATGTTCTTGGACAAGATGATCAGCCAGATCGCTGAACTCGATCGGGGCAAGATCACCATTTACAAGGGGAATTATTCACATTACCTCAAGGAAAAAGAGAAGAGAGCCGCCGCCCTGCAAAAGCGGCGTGAACTGCAAAAAGCCGAGATCAAACGCATCCAGATCTATATTGACCGTTTTCGTGCCAAAGCCAGCAAGGCTTCCGAAGTCCAGAGCCGCATCAAGCAATTGGAAAAATTTGACCTGGTCCCCGAGGGCGAAAAGACCAGAAAGATCAATTTCCGCTTCCCGGAAGCAAAACGCAGCGGCAAAGAGGTTCTACTCGTCAGGGAGTTGGGTAAGAATTATGGAAAACTAACCGTTTTTTCGAATATCAATTTCACGGTCAGCCGCGGCGAAAAGATCGCCCTTCTTGGTGTCAATGGCGCCGGAAAATCCACTCTGGCCCGTATCCTGGCCCAGAAGGAAAAGCCCAGCCAAGGGTCCGTGCAATGGGGTTTTCAGGTGAAGCCGGCTTTTTTTTCCCAGGAAAGCCAGCAGAATGTGGCTTACGGGCGCACGGTCTGGCAGGAGGTACGCGATATCGAAAGCCCCGCCAGCGACCTGGAAATGAGGAACTTGCTGGGCGCCTTCCTGTTCTCCGGAGACGACATCCACAAACCGGTGGCCGTGCTCTCGGGCGGAGAAAAAAGTCGCCTGGCCCTGGTCAAGATCCTGCTCGGCGACAGCAACTGCCTGATCCTCGACGAGCCGACCAACCACCTGGACGTCAAGACCAAAGACATTTTCCAAAACGCCTTACTGCACTATTCCGGGACCATCATCCTGGTTTCCCACGACCGCTATTTTCTGGACCACCTGGTGCGGCGTGTTTTCGAGATCCGCGACGGGAGCCTGCACGAATACATAGGAAATTACTCTTATTTCATAGAGAAGCGAGACGCGGAAAGGGCTGTAGTTGAGCAATTTGAGCTTGCGGAAACAGGTTTCGCGGCCGCAGCCGGGGCAGAGCCGGGATCGCCCCACCCCGGCTCAAAAAAAACGGGGAAATCCCGGGAACTACGCCGCCTGGAAGCCGAAGAGCGGAACCAGCGCGGAAAGATCAAAAAGGAAATTTCCCGGAAACTTCATAAACTGGAAGCGGAGATCTTGGAACTGGAAACCATCAAAACCCGGAACCAAGAACTGTTGTGCGATCCAGAATTGTTGCAGGAATCGGTCCGCATCAAGCCGCTGATGCAGGAGTTGAACCGCGCCAAACGCCGCCTTGAGGAACTATTGCCTTACTGGGAAGAGTTGATGCATCGCCTGGATGAACTCGAAAACAAATAAAATATCGTTACTCCGTAGGGGCAGGCCTCCGTGCCTGCCCTTTCACACGGAGGGCGGACACGGTGGTCCGCCCCTACAGAAATTGGGCAAAGGGAATTACATTGAGATCTCCCATTATGATAGAATCTCACAGGAGGACGCATGATCAAAAAAACATTGATGGTTCTGATGACTCTGGCGTTACTTGGAACGCAAGCGCCTGCACAGACCCCGGAAGAGCTTATCGCTGAAGGAGACGCCTTGTACACGCTGCGACAGGATCCGCTTCTGGCCTCCCAAGCACTGGTCAAATATCAGAAAGCCCTGCGCCTGGCACCCGATCATTATGAAGCCCTGTGGAAAAACGCAAAGATTATGTATTATGTCGGCGACAATTCCACCGACAAGAAAGAAAAACTGAAGATATTCAAGCAGGCCATGGAGATCTGCAAAAAAGCCGTCGCGCTCAGGCCCAACGGCGTCGCAGGCCACTACTGGCTGGGCGTGCATACCGGCATGTACGGCGAAACCCGGGGCGTGCTCAAATCGCTGTTCCTGAAAGGCGACATCATCTCGGAAATGAACAAGGCCATCGCCATCGACGGCAGTTACGAAAACGGCGGTGCCTACTGCGTCCTCGGGCGGCTGTATTTCAAAGTGCCCGGTCTTTTCGGAGGCAGCAAAAAGAAGTCGCGCCTGAACCTGGAAAAGTGCCGGCAGATCGCCCCCAAAAATTCGGTAAACCTGCTGTTTTTGGCCGAGACCTATTGGGCAATGGACGAGGAAAAGTTGGCTGTCCAGACATTGGAAGAGCTTCTAAGCATGGAACCCGACACCCAGTTGATTCCGGAAACCGAAAAGGACAAGGTTGAAGGGCAGAAATTACTCAAAAAATATACGAAATAGAGGTTTCCTCTCTTGCAAAAAATTCGTTTTTGAGGTAAATTCAAAAATGGTAAACAAATATATCCTGGCAATCAATCCTGGATCCACCTCAACCAAGATCGCGATCTTCCTTGGCAAAGAAAAGATTTTGGGCCAGAATATTTCGCACACGCTCGATGAATTGACACCCTTTTCCAGGATCATCGACCAGCACCATTTCCGGGAAAAAGTGATCCTCGATTTTCTAAAGCAGAATGCTTTTGACGTTAACCTGCTGGCGGCCGTGGTCGGCCGGGGCGGATTGTTGAGCCCCATGGCCTCCGGTACCTATCAGGTCAACAATGAAATGATCGATTTTTTAAAAAATAACAAAATGGAGCACGCTTCCAACCTGGGGGCGTTGTTGGCCAGCGATATCGCCAGCATCGTCCCGGTTGACGCCTTTATTGTCGACCCGGTGGTGGTGGATGAAATGGCGGATATCGCCAGGATCACCGGTTTGCCGGAGATCCGCCGCGTCAGTATTTTTCACGCCTTGAACCATAAGGCGGCGGCCCGCGAGGCGGCAAAAAAACTCGAACGGCCCTACCGGGATTGCCGGCTGATCGTCGCCCACCTGGGCGGCGGCATTTCCATCGGCGCCCATCTCAACGGCCAGGTGATCGATGTCAACAACGCCCTGAACGGCGACGGGCCTTTCGCGCCCGAGCGCGCCGGTTCGCTGCCCAGTTGGAGCCTGATCGAATTGGCGCTTTCCGGGAAATATGACCAGGCCGCACTCAAGAAAAAAATAACCGGCAAGGGCGGCATCGTCGCCCACCTCAACATCAACGACATGAGAAAAGTGGAGGAAATGGTCAAGGCCGGCGACCGCGACGCCACTCTGATCTTCGAGGCCATGGCCTACAACGTGGCCAAAGATATCGGCTCGCTGGCCACGGTGCTGGAAGGGAAAATCGATGCCATCGTTTTGACCGGCGGCATAGCCTACGACCAGTATTTCGTCGAACTTATTCGCCGCCGCGTCGAATTCCTGGCCCAACTGATCGTCCTACCCGGAGAAGATGAAATGACGGCAATGGCCCAGGGTGCACTGCGCGTGTTATCTGGAGAAGAAGCCCCGAAACATTGGACAAATAAAGGAGGAATGAAATGAACCCGATGCGAAAGCTGAGTGAAATCGAAAAGCTTGTCAAAGCAAAGAAAAATTACAAAATGGCCGTGGCCTTCGGCCAGGATGAAGACACCATCCTGGCAACCCGGCGCGCCGTGCGCGAAAAGATCGTCGACGCCATCCTGATCGGCGATGAAAAAGTCATCCGCGCCATATGCGCCAAATTGAAGATCGATCCCGGCCTGTTCGAGATCGTGCATGAACCCGACGAAAAAAAGAGCGGCGACAAGGCTGTGCGCATGATCATCGACGGCAAAGCCGACCTGCTAATGAAAGGCCTGATCTCCACGCCATATTATTTGAAACCAATCCTGAACAAGGAATACAACCTGGTGGCCAGGGACGGCGTCCTGTCGCATACGGCGATCCTGGAAATCCCGACCTACGACAAGCTGCTACTGGTTTCCGACGTGGCCATGATCCCCTACCCCGACCTGAACCAGAAAGTGCAGATGATCAATTATAACATCAAGATCGCCGCCAAGCTGGGCATCGAAAATCCCAAAGTGGCTATTCTTACGGCCAACGAAAAGGTCTCGGACAAGATGCCCTGCACCTTGGAAGCCGCGGTCATTGCCAAGATGGCCGAGCGCAAGCAGATCAAAGGCGGCATCGTCGACGGCCCGCTGGCGCTGGACGTGGCTATTTCCAAGCGCGCCCTGGAAATCAAAGGTTTGCAATCGCCGGTGGAAGGCTACGCCGACATACTGATCATGCCCAACATCGAGGCCGGAAATATTTTTTACAAGGCCACCACCCTGCTGGCCAAGGGTATGCTGGCCGCGGTGGTCACCGGGGTTCCCTTCCCGGCCATCCTGACTTCCCGGGCCGACGACGACGATTCCAAGTACTATTCAATAGTGTTAGCCGCCGCGCTGGTCTAGAACTCAGTAACAAGTGACGAGTGACAAGTGACGTGAAAAGACTGAAATTCCAAATCATAAATTTCAAAATCCAAATAATTTCCAAGTTCCAAATTCCAATGTCCTAAACGAAAGCCCATTAAAGGGCTTTTTATTCGTTTTGGCCATTTGTAAATTGGAATTTGGAGCTTGTTTGGTGTTTGATGCTTGGAAATTGGATTTTTATTCTTACTAGTTGCCAGTCACTCAATCCGTAAAAAGTGACGAGGGAAGAATAGCAGCAATAGTATGATCTTTTGCCTCTACTCGTTACTCGTCACTTGTTACTAGTCACAAAGGTCTTTTATTCCTCGTCTTCGCCCCCGAAGCCCATTTGTTTTTCCTCGTAACCGGCCGGGATGGCAAAGAATGAAGCGGGGAAATTCTTGCTGCCCAGCGAGAGGACTTCCATGGTTGTGCGGCTCTTTTCCTTGGCCTTGCCCTTCTTGTTGACGGAAGTGGCCACGGTGATCATCTTCAAGGGGAAACCCAGCTCGGCTTCGGCTTTCATCTGCGCTTCGATCAGCTTGTCCAGGTCCTCCATGCCGGTCTTGAAGTCCCGGAAGCGGAAGGCTTCGGCCATTTCGGCCATGCCCTTGAACTTGGGGGTCGACCACACCTCTTTTTCGATCTTCTCATGGCTCTTGCTCTTGATGATGGCGATCTTCACTTCCATATCGTACTCCATGAGCAGCTTGCTGTGCTGGCAGGGCAAGCCCAGGATCGTTTCCGTTCCCAGCTTTTCGCTGTTGATCACCGGGTTCTTGATCTTGATCTTGACCAGCTTGCCCACCACGCCGGCCATTTGCATGATGGCGTTCATGGGCAGCCGCGAGTACGTCTTCTCGGCGGGGTTCACCAGGTAGAGGGAGCTGTCATCAGCCTTAAACAACCAGTACGAGCCTTTCTGGAACATCTCGTTCTCGGCGGCCACACTTTCAAAAACCTGCTTGACATTGCCGCCGCTGGCATAGACCTGCATGACGATCGTATTGCTCTGTCCCTTGATCTGGGATTCGGTCACGGTCTTGGCCCGCCATTCCACTCCGGCGAAAACGGTCATGGTAAAAATGAAAATAAGAAAAATAACGAAAATCGTTTTTTTCATCGGGATTCCTCCTTGGGTTTCAGAAATTATTATACCGCAAACATCATGAAAATACTAGGACGGTTCGAAGTTGAAAAGATAAATGAGATCGGTGTACGGTAGACGGTGTACGGTTTACGGTGAAGAGAAATACAAAGGCAAAAGGAAAAAGTGAAGAGAAGACACCGGCATTGATTTTCTTTTTGGTCATTGGAACTTGGAATTTATTTGGAATTTGAGATTTGTGATTTGGAATTTTTTTTCTTACTATTGCCTTTCCTGCTACCGTTTACCGTACACCGTTGACCGAGAACAATGGTTGCAATTTACGAGATTACAACGGTTTTGATATTCACGAACTCTTTTATGCCATAGCCGGATAATTCCCTGCCGAAGCCGGACATCTTCACTCCGCCGAAGGGCAGGCGCGGATCGGACTTGACCATGCCGTTGATGTAAACGGTTCCGGCCTCGATGCGCGCCGCCAATTTTTCCCCCCGGGAACGATCCTGGGTCCAGACGGAAGCACCCAGACCGAAAGCGGTATCGTTGGCGATGCGCAAGGCGTCTTCGTCGTCGCGGGCGCTGATCAGGGCGGCCACGGGTCCGAACAATTCTTCTTCGTAAGCCGGCATACCGGGCGCCACAGCGGCCAGGATCGTCGGCTGGAAATAGAAACCGCTGCCTGCTTCCATTCGTCCGCCTCCGGTCAGGATACGGGCGCCGCAGCGGACCGATTCGCCGACCTGGCGCTCAAGCTCAAGCAACAGGTCTTCGCGGGCCAGGGGTCCCAGGTCGTTGCTTTCGTCGAGTGGATCACCGCTCTTCAGCGCCCTCACGGCGGCAACGAATTCGCTTTGAAAACGGTCGAATATGGCGTCCAGCACGATGAAGCGCTTGGCGGCGATGCAGCTCTGGCCGTTGTTGATCATGCGCGAACTGACGGCCGCGGCCACGCAGGGTTTCAGCTGGGCGTCGGCCAGGACGATGAAGGGGTCGCTGCCGCCCAGTTCCAGGACGACCTTTTTCAGGTTCCTGCCCGCCGCAGCGGCCACTTCCCTGCCGGCCCGGTCGCTGCCGGTCAAGGTCACGGCCCGCACCAAAGGATGGGCGACCAGCGCCTCGACCTGGGCCGAGCCGATGTGCAGTGTGGTAAAGGCATGCTCGGGGAAACCGGCGTTGCGGAAAATTTCTTCGATGGCCGCGGCACAGCCCTGCACGTTGGCGGCGTGCTTGAGCAGGCAGACGTTGCCCGCCATCAGGGCCGGGGCGGCAAAGCGAAAAACCTGCCAGAAGGGAAAATTCCAGGGCATGACCGCCAGCACCGTTCCCAGCGGATCGAAACGGACATAGCCGGCAAGGTCCTCGGCAGCCAACTTTTCGGGAGCGAGCATGGCTTCAGCCTTCTCGGCATAATAGCCGCAGACCTGGGCGCATTTTTCGATTTCCGCCCGCGACTGCAGGATGGGTTTGCCCATCTCCCTGCTCATAAGATAGGCCAAAGCATTTTTTTGCGATCGCAGCAGTTCGGCCGCACGTAGCAGCAGCCGGGCGCGTTCGGCGAATCCGCTCTGCCGCCATACGCAAAAGGCCTCGTGGGTTTTTATTACGGATTTTTCAACCTGGTCCGCGGTTTGTTCGACATAACTTTCCAGCAACTCTCCCGTCGCCGGGTTGATCGATCGCAAGGGCATGAATTTCTCCTTCGGGCTTGTGGCCGATGTTCCATTTTAAATGAGCCAAGCGGAAATTTCAAATGCAATATGGATTGAGTTCGCGGTTCGATGAAAAAAGAAGAAAACCTCTCCCCCAATCGCCTTTGACACAAACTCCGGCTTTTGGTATAAGTGGGATTCAGGCCAAAAAACATTCGGCATTCATTGAACCAGGAGCAATAATGGGCGGATTTTTCGGCGTGGCATCCAAAAGCAATTGTAGCGCTGATCTTTATTACGGTACCGACTACCATTCCCACCTGGGAACGAAGCGCGGCGGCATGGCCACTATCGGCAGCGAAGGGTTCGTGCGCGTCATACACAACATCGAAAGCGCCCAGTTCCGATCGAAATTCGATCCCGATCTCGAGCGGATGAGCGGCCGCATCGGCATCGGCGTCATCAGCGACACGGACGATCAGCCGGTGCTCATCCGCTCTCATCTTGGCGACTACGCGATCGCGACGGTCGGAGTTGTGCAGAACGCCGAAACGCTGGCCGGGGAAGCGTTCCGCAACCGGCGCATTCACCTCAGCGAAATGGGAAACGGCGAAATCAACCCAACCGAGTTGGTGGCTTCACTTATCAACATGGAGGATAGTTTCGAGGCTGGCATCAGCCGTGTCCTGGCCGAGATCGAAGGTTCCTGTTCACTTCTCGTCCTGACCAGGACCGGGATTTATGCGGCCCGCGACCGGCGCGGACGCACCCCGGTCATCATCGGCAAGAAAGACGGTGCCATGGCCGTTACCTTCGAAACCTGCGCCTTTCCCAACCTTGATTACAAAACCGATCAAATTCTGGGCCCGGGAGAGATTGTTTTCATTACGGCCGACGGCTGCGCTAGCTGCAAAGAAGCGGAGAGCCGCCAGCAGATCTGCAGTTTTTTGTGGGTCTACTACGGATATCCGGCATCGAGCTACGAAGGGATCAACGTCGAAGCCGTGCGCAATCGCTGCGGAGCGCTCCTGGCCCGCCGCTTTCCGGCCGCCATCGACTTCGTGGCCGGCATCCCCGATTCCGGGATCGGTCATGGCCTGGGTTACGCGAACGAGGCCCGTATTCCGTTCAAACGGCCATTCGTCAAATACACGCCGACCTGGGCCAGAAGCTTCATGCCCCAGCATCAGGACATCAGGGATCTCGTCGCCAGCATGAAGCTGATCCCCGTCAGGGAGCTGATCGAAGGGAAACGCATCCTGTTCTGCGAGGATTCCATCGTTCGCGGCACCCAGCTCAAGGACACCATCCAGCGTCTTTACGCCGCCGGAGCCAGCGAAATCCATATGCGCGCAGCCTGCCCGCCGCTGGTCTTCGCTTGCAAATTTCTCAATTTTTCACGTTCGCGATCGGAAATGGACCTGGCCACTCGCCAGGCCGTGCGCGCGCTCGCGGGTCCGGACGCAAAGGATTTCAGCGAATACAGCCGCGCCGGCACGGCAAAGTATAACAGCATGGAAGAATGGATCAGGAAACGCCTGAGCCTGACCACGCTTAAATACCAGCTTCTGGATGATTTGATCGCGGCCATCGGCCTGCCGAAAGAAAAACTCTGCACGTACTGTTGGGACGGCGCCGAATGAAGATGGCCGTGGCTATCATGAATTTCAAGATCGGCCGCTTTTTCATTTTAACGACAATCAACCCAAGCGAATGAATTTCCCGGAGCATCGGGGAGAATATTTGACTGTTTGCCGGAAACCGTGTACATATTGTAATTAATCCGCATAAAAAGAATAAAAAAGGAGAAATGAGCTTGAAAAAAATCATTCCGATCACTTTGGCAATACTGTTTTTCACCGGCCTTTCCCTCCTTCCCCTCTACGCGGAGGAAGGGATGTTCCCCTTGAGCGAAATCCACAAACTCGACCTCAAAGCCTGGGGATTCCGTATCGAACCCCGGGATATATACAATCCCAGCGGCGTCAGCCTCATCGACGGGATTATCAACCTGGGCGGCTGCACCGCCAGTTTTGTTTCCGGCGACGGCCTGATCCTTACCAATTACCACTGCGCCTTCGGCGCCGTCCAGGCGGTCACCACTCCCGAGAACGATTACCTGCGCGACGGCTTTTTCGCCGCCGACCGCTCAACCGAGATCCCGGCCAAGCGCTATACCGTGCGCCTGATCGAATCCTACCGGGACGTTTCGCGGGAGATTTTGGCCGCGGTCAAAAGGAAAATGACAACCGCCCAGCGCAGCAAGGCCATGGAAGAAAAAATAAACCGCATGGTCGTTGCTTTCGAGAAAGGCAATCCCGGCAAGCGGGCCGAGGTCGCCGAAATGTTCCGCGGCAAGACCTACGTGCTGTTCGTTTACAATTACATCAAGGACGTGCGCCTCGTTTACGCTCCGCCCCGCTCCATCGGCGAATTCGGCGGCGAGGAGGACAACTGGATGTGGCCCCGCCACACCGGTGATTTCGCCTTCATGCGCGCCTACGTCGCCCCCGACGGTTCCAATGCCGAATTCGCGCCTCAGAATGTCCCTTTCCGGCCCAAAAAGTACCTCAAGGTCGCGGCCGAGGGTGTGAAAAACGGGGATTTCGCCTTTATCCTCGGCTACCCGGGCAGCACCCACCGCCACAAGTCCTCCCACTTCATCGCCCATGAAGAGAAACTCCGCATGCCTTTCACGGTCGATCTTTATCGCTGGATTATCCAGTTGAAAGAAAAAATGAGCTCCGGCGACCGCGGTGTCGCCATCAAGCTTTCCTCATCCCTCAAGGGGTTGTGGAACACCGTCACCCGCAGTCTCGGCCAGCTCCAGGGCTTGAAAAATCTTCACTTGGTCGAAAAACGGGAAAAAGAGGAGGAATCCCTGCAGCAATTCATTACAGCCGATCCGGTCCGGCAAAAGAAATACGGTTCGCTGCTGGCTGACCTGGCAAAAATCTATGAGGAAAAAAACAAAAGAGCGCCGCGGAACCTGACCCTGTCCAACCTGCTGAGCAACAGGATCTCCCTCATGATGGGCAATGCCTTCCGGATCTGCGAAGCTTCCTATGAACGTGTCAAAGAGGACACCAAGCGGGAAGCCAGTTACATGGACCGCAATTTCGACCGCACCCAGAAGCAAATGACCATGGCGCTGAGAGATTACCATGAACCGACCGAAAAAGCCCTGCTTAAGGAAATGCTGCGCCGCGCCGCCGCCTTCAAAGGCGAACAAGCCATAGCGGCCGTGCGCAACATCATGGTCGGCGCTGATGAGGAAAAAGCCATTGACGCATTTCTGGAAAAGGCCTTTGGCGAAACAAAATTGAAAAATCCAGAAATTGTCAGCGACTGGCTCAAAAAAAATACTGCGCAGCTGCAGGCCATGAACGATCCTTTCATCAACCTGGCTTTCGCCCTGTACCCGGACCACCGCGAAATGAAAGAGGACGAAAAAAACAAAAAGGGGCTACTTGACCAACTGCTGGCGAAACTGGTCGATGTCAAGAAAGAATTTATCGGCAGGGATTTCATTCCCGACGCCAATAGCACCCTGCGCCTGACCTATGGCAGGATCAGGGGTTATTCTCCGGCCGATGCCGTGCGCATGGTGCCCTTCACGACCCTGAGCGGCATCGTTGAAAAGCATTATGCCCACCCGGACTTGCCCTCCTACCAGGCGCCGGCCAAGTTGATCGACCTGGCCAAGGCCAAGAATTACGGCCGCTTCGCCCACCCCGACCTGGGTGACGTCCCGGTGGCCATGCTCTACAACATGGACACCACCGGCGGCAATTCCGGCAGCCCGGTGCTCAACGCCAGGGGCGAACTGATCGGGCTGAACTTCGACCGGGTTTTTGAAGCCACCATCAACGACTACGCCTGGGACGAATCCTACAGCCGCTCCATCGGTGTCGATATCCGCTTCATTCTCTGGTCGCTGGCCAAATTCAGCGGCGCCGACCGCCTGCTGTCAGAGATGGGAGTCCAATAACAAAAACGAGCTAAGGTGATCAGTAATTAGTGATTAGAAACAGCAACCAATTGAAATAATGCTTTCTTTTCTTTCTATTCACTAATCACTACTCACTAATTACTCTACTCCAAGATGATCTTGCCGGCATTGCCCGAAAGTCCCACCTCAAAGGCTTCCTTGAAATCCTTCATCTTGAAACGATGGGTGATCAGCGGTTTCAAATCGACCTTGCCCGAAACCAGCAGAGCATCCATCTGGTACCAGGTTTCGAACATGCGCCGGCCGTTGATACCCTGGACGGTCACGCCGGGGAATATGATATCCTTGGCCAGGTCGAGACTGAGCGGCTGGGCCGGGATGCCCAGTAGCGAATAACGGCCGTTCTTGCGGATGGAACGGAAGCCCTGGGCGATGGCGGCCGGGTGGCCAGACATTTCCAGTACCACGTCCACGCCCTGTCCCGAGGTCATGGCTTTGGCGACCTCGGACGGGGCTTCCTTGGCAGGATCGATTACGCGGTCGGCCCCCATTTTGCGGGCCAGTTCCCGGCGGAAAGGCATCACCTCGCTGACCAGAACCAGTGACGCCCCGGCGGCCTTGCAGACCGGGATGGCGGCGATGCCGATCGGACCGCCGCCCAGGATCAGAAAGGACTTGCCGACCGTGGGCCCGGCCATGACCGTATGCACGGCGTTGCCGAACGGATCGTAGATGGCCGCGAATTCGGGGTCGACTCCAGCGGGCACGCGCCACAGGTTGGACTCGGGCACGGCAATATAGTCGGCGAAACAGCCGTCGCCGTCCACGCCCAGGATGACCACGTTCTCGCAGAGGTGGGCGTTGCCGGTGCGGCACTGGAAGCACTGGCTGCAGACCACGTGCATCTCCGCGGTCACCAGCTCGCCGACCTGGTAATGGCGGACATCGGCGCCGGTTTCCACGATGGCGCCGTAGAACTCATGGCCCGTGGTCAGCGGCGGCTTCAGCCGGTTCTGCGACCACTCGTCCCACTTATATATATGAAGGTCGGTGCCGCAGATGGCCCGCTTATGGACCTTGATCAGGACCTCGTTGGCCTTGATCGAAGGGATGGGAATTTCCTGCATTTCCAGCCCGGGCCCGGGGTGCATTTTGCGTAGCGCCTTCATATTGCCTTTCAT
>DATKZA010000055.1:0-2556 GCA_035528155.1 Patescibacteria group bacterium
TGCTTTTGGCGCCATTGGGATGCCATTCTATAAAAGGACCTTCATACTTGCCGTTCTTGTAAATGCCTTCGCTTTTTTTGGCGCCATTCTCATAATAAGTGATCTTCTTTTCGGCCTTGGATTCATCCGTTGGGGAAGTACCTTGCTGACCAAAAGCAAAAAAACAAAACAGCATCAATGCTGGAACAAAAATATGTATCTTCATATGCCCTCCTTTGTCTCTGTCTTCAGCCGCGATGCACCCGGCAGGAAAACCGCTTTGCCCATGATCGTATTCTAAAGAATAGTAATGGGAATTACAAACAGCGAACACCAGACCAAGAAATAGCGAACCTCATTTTTATCCATATGCTATAATACTTTCATGATCCGCTTTGAGTTGAATGGCACCTTGATCGAATACCGCGGTGACGAGAAACGCTCCCTCCTCGATTTCCTGCGCGAGGAGGCGGGGATCACTTCGGCCAAGGACGGCTGCTCCGGCCAGGGGGCCTGCGGTGCCTGCTTGGTGGAACTCGACGGCAGACCGGCGCTTTCCTGCGTCACCCTGATGAAGAAAGTCGCCGGCGGACAAGTCGTTACCCTGGAGGGCCTGCCCGATGATCTGCGCCGCAAGTTGGGCAATGCCTTTGTCGAAAAGGGCGCCGTGCAGTGCGGCTTCTGCTCGCCTGGATTCCTGATGCGCACCAAGATCCTGCTGCAGGACAATCCACGCCCCACGCGCCCTGAAATACTGGCAGCCCTGAAATTGAACCTGTGCCGCTGCACCGGGTACGTCAAAATAGTGGAGGCTATCGAACATGCAGCCAGGGTTCTGGCCGGGGAGAATGGTTATAATGTGGATCCCAATCAGGGTGTCGGCGGCCGCCAGGAAAAATACGAGGCCTGGGAAACGGCGACCGGCCGCCGGCCCTTTGTCGCCGACCTGCGCATCCCCGGCCTGGTGTACGGCGCCTTGAAATTCTGCGACCATGCCCGGGCAAAAATATTGAAGATCGATACCGCCATAGCCGAAAAAATGCCCGGTGTATTGCGCGTGTTCACCGCCGCCGATATCCCCGGCGAGCGCATGACCGGGCTGATCGTCGCCGACTGGCCGCTGATGCTTTTTGCAGGCGAGACCAGCCGCAGCGGCGCCGACGTGCTGGCCGGAGTGGTGGGGAAAAGCGAAGCCGCGGCCCGCGCCGCCGTGCAAGCCATCCATGTGGAATATGAAGTCCTCGAGCCCCTGACCGACGTTTTGCATGCGGAAAACAGCCCCGTCCATATCCATGAAAAGGGCAACCTGCTGGAAACCTGCCGCATCCGCCGCGGCGGCGACGTAGACAAGATCCTGGCCGGATCCGCTTGTGTCGCTTCCGGCCTGTTCCGCACCCAGATGATCGAGCATGCCTTCCTGGAGACCGAGGCCTCGGTGGCCCTGCCAGAAGAGGGCGGCGTACGCCTTTATTCCCAGGGGCAGGGGGTCTACGAGGATCGGCGCCAGGTAGCCTCGCTGCTGGGTTTGCCCCTGGAAAAGGTGCGGGTCATCCAGGTAGCCAACGGCGGCGGCTTCGGCGGCAAGGAGGACATTACCACCCAAGGCCATGCCGCCCTGTTCGCTTTTCTGCTGCAGAAGCCGGTGCGGGTGCGTTTGAGCCGGCCCGAGTCGATCCGCATGCACCCCAAGCGTCATCCGCTGCTGATGGAATATGCCCTGGGTTGCGACGCGCAAGGAATGCTGACGGCGCTGCGGGCGCGCCTTATCGGCGACACCGGCGCTTACGCTTCGGTGGGGACAAAGGTCCTGGAACGGGCCGCGGGACACGCTTCCGGCGCCTATCATGTGCCCGCCGCCGACATCGAGGCCAAGACCGTCTATACCAACAACCTGCCCTGCGGCGCCATGCGCGGATTTGGCGTCAACCAGGTGACCTTCGCTATGGAAAGCTGCGTCGACATGCTCTGCGAAAAAGGGGGCTTCAACCGCTGGCAGTTCAGGTACGACAATGCCTTGCGCCCGGGGAGCATGACCGCGACCGGCCAGGTCCTGGGTCCCGGCGTCGGCGTGCGGGCCACTTTGCTGGCTTTGCAAGATAAATTTTACCGCTCGAAAACGGCCGGCCTGGCCTGCGGCATCAAGAACACCGGCATCGGCAACGGCATGGTCGACGACTCGGTTGTGAAAATTGAAGTCGTTTCGGCCGCCAAGCTGGTCATCCAGCACGGCTGGACCGAGATGGGACAGGGGGTGCACACCGTGTCCCGGCAGGTGGTCTGCCAGGAGACCGGTTTGGACCCGCGGATCATGGAGGTCCGGGTGGACACGGCTTCCGGGGCCCTCAGCGGCATGACCACCGCCTCGCGCGCCACCTCGCTGGTGGGCAACGCCCTGATCGACGCCTGCGCCGCCCTGAAGCGCGACTTGCGTGAAAAACCGCTGGCCGAACTCGCTGGCAGGGTGTATGAAGGGCGCTGGCGCTGCGACTGGACGACGACGCCTGAGGCCGGCGAAAAAACCGTCACCCACTATTCCTATGGTTATGCCAGCCAGCTGGTGGTCCTCGACGAAAAAGG
>DATKZA010000056.1:0-13874 GCA_035528155.1 Patescibacteria group bacterium
GACTTTCTTCAAGATTGACGATCTGGAGATCAGCGACGAACGGTTCTTCCTGATCGCCGGTCCCTGCGTCATCGAGGACCTGGGCCTGACCCGCGAAATTGCCACTGAGGCCAAAAAAATCACCAGCGAACTCGGCATTCCCTTTATTTTCAAGGCCTCGTTCGACAAGGCCAACCGTTCGGCCATCGGCTCGGCCCGCGGCCCGGGCCTGGAAAAGGGCCTGCCCATCCTGGCCGGGATCAAGGAAGATCTGGGCATCCCGGTCCTTTCCGATATCCATGAACCCTGGCAGGCCGAGGCCGCCGCCAAGGTCCTCTCCGTCATCCAGATCCCGGCTTTCCTGAGCCGCCAGACCGACCTGCTTTTGGCCGCGGCCCGTACCGGCCTGCCCCTGAACATCAAGAAAAGCCAGATGATGGGTCCGGCCGATATCGTCCTGGCCGTGAAAAAAGTCGCCGAGGCCGGCAGCCGGCGCGTCATGCTGACCGAACGGGGCACTTTTTTCGGCTACAACAACCTGGTGGTCGATTTCCGCTCCATCCCGCTGATGAAAGAGAGCGGTTGCCCGGTGGTCATGGACGCCACCCATTCGGTGCAGCGACCCAGCGGCGCCGG
The DNA here is from genome assembly GCA_035528155.1 of Patescibacteria group bacterium. Lineage (GTDB taxonomy): Bacteria > Acidobacteriota > Aminicenantia > UBA2199 > UBA2199 > UBA2199. Next base: position 616 of record DATKZA010000056.1, read on the forward strand.
CGACGTTTCGGGCGGCGATCCGCAGTTCATTCCGCTCATGGCTGCTGCCGGTATCGCGGCCGGCGCCAACGGCATTTTTTTGGAGATCCATCCGTATCCGCCCAAGGCCCTTTCGGACGGGAAAAATTCTTTGCCTTTAAAAGACCTCCGCCCCCTTTTAATCCGCCTGCAGAAGTTGTATAATGTAGCTTAATGGGCAGTATTGAAACAGGAAAGAAAGTTCTGCAGACCGAAGCCAACGCCATTTTAAAAGCCCTCGACAAAATCAATCATCAATTCGAAGCCGCTGTTGAACTCATTTTCCAATGCCGCGGCCAGATCGTGGTCACCGGCATGGGAAAATCGGGCCTGATCGGCCGCAAAATAGCGGCCACCATGACCTCGATCGGCAGTCCGGCCATTTTCCTGCACCCGGCCGAAGCCATTCACGGTGATATCGGCATCATCCATCCCGAAGACCTGGTGATCGCCCTTTCCACTTCCGGGGAAACCGATGAAGTCATCCGCATGCTCAATTATATCAAACGTCTGGGCATCAAGCTGATCTCCCTGGTTGGCGACACCGACTCGACCCTGGCCAGGCAAAGCGATGTGTTCATCGACTGCGGCGTCGAAAAGGAAGCCTGCCCGATCGGGCTGGTGCCGTCGGCATCCTCGACCCTGACCCTGGCCATGGGTGACGCGCTGTCCATCGCCCTGATGGAAAAGCGGGGTTTCAGTGAGGATGATTTCCGCTTTTTCCACCCGGGCGGGCAGATCGGCAAAAAACTGCTCAAGGTCAGGCACCTGATGCACAAGGGCCAACAGCTGCCGGTTGCCAATCTCTCGACGCTGATGGAAAATGTGATTCGCACCATCAACGAAAAAAAATTCGGAGTGGCCATCGTGGTCCGGGATCACGATCAAGTCGCCGGCATCATTACCGACGGCGATTTGCGCCGCTTTTTCCTGAAAGGGATCAATTTTGCCAAAGCCCGGGCAGCGGACTGCATGACCGCCAACCCGCTTTGCATCCACGAAGACAAACTTGCGGTCGAGGCCTTGAAAATCATGGAAGAACGGGCGGTGACCTCGCTGGTCGTCATGAACGACAAGAACCGTTTGAGCGGACTTTTGCACCTGCACGATCTATGGAGAACGGAGATGATATGATGGACCAGAAAGAATTGGCTAAGAAAGTAAAACTGATCATCATGGATGTGGACGGCACCTTGTCGGATGGCAGATTTTTCATGATGCCCAACGGCCAGTCGATCAAATCGTTTGATGTCAAGGACGGCACCGGCGTCATATTTGCCCGCCTGGCGGGTCTGAAGACGGCCATCATCACCGGCAAGACCTCCAAGCAGGTCAAAAAAAGGGCAGAGGAACTGCAGGTTGACGACTACTTCGAAGGCGTGTACAACAAGACGATCCCGTTTTTCGAGCTGCTGAAAAAATACGGCTTTGAAAAAGAGGAAGTGGCCTATATCGGCGACGACATCGGCGATGCCGAGGTCATGGGCATGGTCGGCTTTGCCGCCGCGGTCGGCGATGCCCATCCGCTGATCAAGCGCATTTCCCACTACATCGCCAAGCGCTACGGCGGCCGCGGCGCCGTTCGTGAGGTGATCGATTTCATCCTTGACGTGCAGGAGCAATGGCAGACCATCTTTGCCGAGTTGAAGAAATCGAGCAACTGGGAAGAGATCTTCAAGGAAATCAACGCATAGTCGGATCTGTTTATTCATTGCCAGGAGAGACGCATGCCTTTCCGAAAAAGAATTGTTTTTTATTTGCTGGCCTTTCTTATCTCGACCGTCTTTCTGCCCGTTGCGGCCGCAGCGGCGGAACCGGCGGCACTGCTGAAAATAACCAATCCCAGCCCGGCGCTTTCGCTGTCCATTGCCGCCGCCGGCGCGGTGCTGGTACAGGAATTGAATTCCTGCCTGCTGGTATGCGCGCCGCTGCCGGCCCTGCCCCGACTGCGGGCCCAAGGCGTTGCTTTTGCCGTCATCGCTACCACAGGCGAGAATGTTTCCTTTTTTCTGCTGTACTCTGAGCACGAATCGCCGCTGCTTTCCCGAAAAGATGCCATCCATTGCCGGCTCATGGAAGACCGCATCTGGCTGTGTTGGACCGCCGCGGCCGATTTCCGCAAATACCTGGCGCAGCCCTTCCGCCTGAAAGCGCTCAACCTTTCTGCGGCACTCGCCCCTGCCGGCGGCGCAGAGGCGCTTGCGGCCATGCCGGAAAAGGAGGAGTACCCGGCTCTGTTCCAAACGGGCCCGTTGCTTGCCGACCTGGCGGCGCAGGTGTCGGCAGAGCATTTGCGCTCCGACATCCTGACCCTGCAGAATTTCAAGACCCGCTATGCCTCCACCAGCCAGTGCGAAGCGGCTGGTGATTTCATCCTCAAGCGCTTCCGGGAAATCGGCCTGGCGGCCGCCAGTGACCCTTTCACTTTTGAATCCCGTTATCAAAGCAAAAATATCGTGGCCGTGATCCCGGGGAAAATCGCGCCGGAGCGGATGGTCCTGGCCTGCGCCCACTATGATTCCACCAGCACCAATCCGCTGCTCTCGGCGCCGGGGGCCGATGACAACGCCAGCGGCACAGCGGCGATCCTGGAGCTGGCCCGCATATTGGCCAAAGAGCAATTCAATTTTTCAATCGCCCTGCTCTGTGTTTCGGCTGAAGAATGGGGCTTGTACGGCAGCGCCTATTATGCCGACCGGGCCCGCCGCAACGGCGACAAGATCATCGCCGTGGTCAACCTGGACATGATCGCCTATCCGGGTGACCAACAGCGGGTCCTGGACGTGATCGGCAACCGCCAGTCGGAATGGCTGGCCGATTTGTTCATCGCGGTTGCCCAGCCGCACGTGGGGCTGCGCCTGGCCAAGGTCATCAATCCCTCGCTGACCTGGAGCGACCATTCTTCCTTTTGGGACAGGGGCTACGCCGCCTTGTGCGGCATCGAGGACAGCGACAATCCCTATTACCACCGGACCAGCGATACGCTGGATACGCTGGACCTGGGATTTGCCGCCGAAGCGGTGCAGGCCTCCCTGGCGGCGGTCGCGGCATTGGCCCAGCCCATCAGTACGCCAGCGGCACCGACAGGCCTGCAGGCGCGCAGCCAGGTCTCCGCCTCGCTCTTTTCCAGCCTGAAAACAGTTTACCTGGAGTGGCAGGCGAACCGGGAACAGGTGGCCGGTTATCATGTGTTCCGTGCCGGCCAGTCACACGGCCCCTACCTGCGCCTGACCGAACAACCCATCGTGCAAACATCATTCCTGGATTCCCTGCTTCCGCCCGAGCAGGATTATTATTACGTGCTGACCGCCGTGGACGAACAAGGCCGGGAAAGCAACTACTCCGAGGAGGTCAGGGACGATGAAAACAACAGATAAAAAATCACCCGGGATAAGCGCATTTATGTCGGCCGCGCTTCTGGCGCTGGCGCTTTTTTCCTGGCCGGCCTTTGCCGGGGCGGGACCGGTTCCGCAACAGCGATTTTTCATCGGCGCGGCGGCCGGCTATTTTTACCCCGGACAAAGCAGCTTCCGGAAAATCTATGCCGGGCCGGTTTTGCCGGTCGAACTGCAGCTGGGCTGGACTCTGAACCGGAAAATATCCATCTTCGGCGCCGCCCGCTACCTGGAAACTTCCGGGAACACGGTCCTGCTCGTTGCGCAGCGCCCCGAAGAAACCCATGCCCTGCACTGGCGCCTGGCGACCGTGCGCCTGGGAATGAATTATTGGCTATGGCCTTCCCGTTTCACCCCGTTTTTGGGTGCCGGGTTCAATGCCGGTTTTTACAAGGAAAAATGGCTGGACGCGGCGCTGGCGACAGCAGGCATGGCCACAGGCTTTTTCGTCCAGGCGGGCGGCCGCTACCGCCTGGGCCGCCGCTGGCATGTCCTGGCCCAGCTTGCCTATTCCTCGCTTCCGGCCGCCGGCGACGGCCTGGATCACAGCGTGAATCTCGGTGGCCTGAACCTGTCCCTGGGCCTGACGGCCGCAATTTTTTAAAGATCTTTCCGTGGGCGCGATTTTTTCAGCTGGCTTTTATTGCTTTGGCAATTTTTCAGCCATGGTTTCGAGCAGGGCATCTGCCGACGCTGGCGGTCCGACCACTCCCCAGATGAACGCCCCGCGCCAGAAGAGGCGGATGAGCCCATTGTAGGGGTCATGGATGGCCAGCGCCCCGGGCTTGACGACCGGCGCCGGGTTTTCCCTGTCCAGGGCGGCGTATTTTCGCAGCATGGCGGCGGCGTCCCCTTCGCTGCCGGCCCGGATGATGAACAGCTGGAATTTCACTCCCTGCTGTTCGTAGTCGGCCACGAAAGCCGAATGGAGAAAATCGTGTCCGAGGAAATTACTGAGGATGTAGCGTTCGCCATGGGGGATTTTTCCCGGGGCCGGGAAAGCGGCAAGCATTTCCGGCAGAACGTTCTTGCCGCCGATGGCGCCGGCGATCTTTTCGGCCAGGGCCGTCAAAACGGCATTGCTTTGCCGGCCCAGATCGAAACTGTTCAGCTTGACATAATAAGCGTCGCAAAAAAAATTCAACACGCCCTCCTCGGCATAACCCTGGCCGCCGACGGCGAAATAATCTCCGGCCAGCGGTTTTTCGGAACTGTAGATCCCGAAGGCGTTTTCCAGCGTGCCGTGAAAATAAATCTCGGCGATCATGGTTTGTTTTTGGCCATTCACGTAATTCTGCACGGCCAATTGTTCGAAATCGTAGCCCAGAAAATTCTCGGCGGCGCCGTTGATGTGCTCGTAAAGGGTCTCGGGCAGGAACGTCTCGGCTTTTCCCTGCTTTTGCCACCCTGGCAGCTCGGGGAAGAGCGAAGGCAGCGGGTGGGGGGGAGCCGCCAGCCCGGACTGCAGTGCCAGACCGGCAAAGATGAAAATGATGAAAAAGGTAACTCGATTCATGCCGCCTCCTCAAGGCGCGTCATTGGCGGCGCGCTTTAAAAAAATAATTATACAACAATACCGCGGCCCGCGGGAACTTTTTTCAGGCCAGGCTCCGCCAGACCTTCAGGGCCTTGACCGTATTGGCCACGTCGTGGACGCGGAGGATGGCCGCGCCGTTACGCAGCGCCAGCAGGTTGGCGGCCAGGGTCTCGGCTTCCCTCTTTTCCGGAACCTTTTCGCCGCTCAGCAGTCCGAGAAAGGATTTGCGCGAAAGCCCGATCAGTATCGGCAGGTCGAAATCGGCGAATTGCTCAAGGTTCCTGATGATGGCGATATTGTCTTCCAGCCGCTTGCCGAAACCGATGCCGGGATCGAGGATGATCTTTTCCTTCTTGATGCCGTGGCTCAGGGCGTAGTCGATCTTCTCCTGGAAGTAGTTCTTGATCTCGGCGACGACATCGGCGTAGAAGGGGTCGCGCTGCATGTTTTCCGGGGTGCCCCGGATGTGCATCAGGATGACCGGCACATTCAGCTCGGCCACGACCGTGGCCATGCGCTCGCTGAAGCTGAAGGCCGAGATGTCGTTGACCAGGTCGGCGCCGCCCTCTTCCACGGCCAGCCGGGCCACGTCCTCCTTGCTGGTGTCGATGGAGACCAGGACGCCGGTCTCCTCCTTGATCCTGGCAATGACCGGCAGCACGCGGTCGATCTCTTCGTCCAGGCCGACGCGGGCCGCCCCGGGCCGGGTGCTTTCACCGCCGACATCGATGATCGCGGCGCCGGCGGCAACCATTTCCCGGGCGTGCGCCAAGGCGTCGTTCTCACTGAAAAAACGGCCGGCGTCTGAAAAGGAATCAGGGGTGACGTTCAGGATGCCCATGACCAGGGGTTCGCTTTTTTCGAGAAAACCGTTGCGCAGATAGAATTTCATTTTTTTTGCCGCGCCGGTTTTTTTTTCTGCGTTTGCTTGAATATTTCCAGCCCCTGTTCCCGGTTATGGAAAGCACCGTCCAGCTGCAGGTCGTAGAGTTTTTTCAAATGCGCGCCCATCTGCGGGCCGGCAGGGACGCCCAGGGCGATCAGGTCGCGGCCCCCGATGAGCGGCCGGATGGTATCGCGGCTGATTCGGTATTCTTCTTTTTTGGCGCTGAACCAGAGGGCGATCTCGTCCAGTTCGCTGAAATGCAGCGCCTCGGCTTCGCGTGAGCGCCGATCGGCGAAATCGAGCAACAGCAGCAGCAGGTCCTCGCCGTCCATGTCCTTGACGGCGCGGGCCACGGCCTTGAAGGTGATCTGCTCGCGGTTGCGGTACAGGTCAAAGATGCGGTGGTGCTGCTGCACCAGCTTGAGCACCGTTTTTTTTAGGGGAAAATTCTGCCGGCTGTCAATGCGCAGGCGGTCCAGGAATCCTTCGGCCAGTTTGACGCCCCGGGAATCGTGGAAGGCGGAAGTCACGGTCATGCGTCCGCGTTTGAATTCCCAGGTGGTGGTGGCGGCCTTGCCGCAGTCGTGCAGCAGGGCGGCCAGAAGCAGGGCCAGTGAGCGTTCCTCATCCAGGCGGAATTGCCCGGCCAACTTTTTGACTATGTCCACGGTGATCAGGGTGTGGGCCCAGACCGAATGGTGCCCCTGTTCGTCTTTTTCCGGATGGAAATGGGCGTCCTGGATGGTCAGGGCCAGGGCGCTGAGTTCCGGGAACAGTTTCTCCAGCACGGTCAGGCGAAAGTATTCCTGCAGTCCGGCCGCCGGCCGCGGCGATTCGAGCAGCAGCCGAAAAAGTTCGTCGGCGATGCGTTCGGTGCTGAGCTCGGCAAGCGTTACTTTCCTGGCCTTGGCATAAATGGCTTTGTCGACGGCAAAACCATGCGTTGAGGCGAAACGGGCGGCGCGCAAAACGCGCAGCGGGTCGTCGCTGAAACTGGCCGGGCTGGTCATGATGATGCGTTGGTCGGTGATGGCCTGCAGCCCCTGGTGCGGGTCGACAACGGCTCCGTCCTGCAGGCGCACGGCGACGGAATTGCAGGTGAAGTCGCGCCGGCCCAGGTCTTCCTCGAGGCTGATCTGCGGGCCCGACTGGATGGTGAAGTTCTTGTGGGAGTGGCCGGCCGCGTCTCTTTTTTTGTCGCGGCGCGGAACGGCGATGTCGAAAACCTTTCCCTGGCGGTTGAACTTGATCACCGCGAAGCTCTTGCCCACGGTGTCGGTTTTTCCGAAGGGCTCCAGCCGGGCGGCGATCTCGTCATAGCCGAGGCCGGTGACCAGCAGGTCGATGTCCTGGCGGGCGTCGATCTTTTTGTAAAGGATGCTGTCGCGCACCGTGCCGCCCACGACGTAGACGTCGGCGGCGAACAGGGAGACAAAAAATTTCTTCTGGGGAAAAGCGATCTGCAGCCGCTTCAACATGACTCAATCTTAGCGGTTCCGGCCGGGGAAGTCAATCTAGACAGAAGTGATGAGTAATAAGTGATGCGTGATGAGCAGCCGCATTATCTCGATCTATTACCGTTTCTCATCACTCATTACTCATTACTCATCACTATAGTGCTATAATTAAACCAATGACGCAAACGGTTTTCAGCCCCGCCTTCTGGGACCGGCTCGCCGGCCGCCGGCGCCGCATCGAGATCGCCTCCGTAGACCGCGGCGCCCATGAACTGGCCGTGGCCGCGATTTTTTCCCGCTGCGGCGAAAGTGTCATCTGGCTGAACGGTGAAAACGAGCCGCTGGCGGAAAAAAAGAAAAAGATCGGCCAATGGCTGAAGCTTTGCGGCCGCGAAGACACAGCGCTGCACATCCACACCCTGCCCTTCGAAGATCCCTATATCAACAAGGGCGCCGACGCGAACCAGATCGCGGCCAAGCAGAGGCTGCAGGCCGACCTGGCCGCCGGCAAAAAAATGATCGTGCTGTCGACGCTGGCGGCGCTGTCCATCGGCCTGGAAAAGCCGGGAGCGGCCGGGAGCGGCCTGGAGATCAAAAGCGGCGATCTTTGGGAGCGCAATGAGCTCATCGAAAAACTGACCGGCCTGGGCTACCAGGCGCGCAGCGCCGTGGAGATCGGCGGCGATCTCTCCTGGCGCGGCAACGTGGTCGATGTTTTCCCCGTGGCCGGCGCCGCCCCGGTGCGCCTGGAATTCGAGGGCCGGCGCCTGGTTTCGCTGCGCAGTTTCGATCTCGATTCCCAGCGCTCCACCGGCACGGTCGCCGCCGTGCAGATCAGCGAAAATCGCTATTTTCCCAATGCCGCCGCCCCGGGCCGCGACCCAAAGCAAACCGCTTACCTGACGGCGCTACTGCCGTCCTGCCGGCTGCTGGCCTCGAATTTCAGCAAAATCGAGAGCGAGTACCGGAAATTACTGGAAAATTTCCGCCGCATCCGCGAAGCCTTGGCCGTGGATCAGGCCGCGGCGCCCGAAGTCGACGCCATATTCGCTTTCCCCTACCGAGGTGAGAAGCTAACCGACCTGGTCGATTTTTCCGCCGACCCGGACGCTGCTGCGGAAATCCGCGTCTGGCCCAAAACCATTGTGACTCTGGACGGCGTCGACCTGGAGAATTTGCGCCAAAAAGCGGCCTCGGGATTCCGCCTGCTGGCCTACGGCGCCGACAAGCGCCTGCTGGACAACCTGCGCGCCCAATTGCCGGGGCTGGAATGTCATTTTTTCAATATTCCCTGCTCTTTTGAAAATCCCCTCCTGCGCCTGGTTGCCTTAAGCGGGCGCAGTTTTCAATACAGTGAAAAGCTGGCCAAGGCGCGCGAGATCCCGCCCGAAGAGTGGCTGCAGGATATGGAAGTGGGTGATTGGGTCGTGCACCGCCAGCACGGCATCGGCAAATTTTCCGGCTTCAAGCGCCTGCACTTCGATGGCTTGTCGGCCGAGTTCCTAAAAATCGAGTACGTGAACCGCGAATTCCTCTACGTGCCGCTGCACGATCTCGACGTGCTCAAGCGCTACAGCGGCAGCGAGGGCGGCGTGCCCAGCCCCGACCGCCTGGGCGGCAGGACCTGGCGGCTCAAGACCGAGCGCGCCAAAAAAGCCATCGTCCACTACACGCGCGACCTGCTCAACCTTTACGCCATGCGCAAATCGATCCGCAAAATGGCCCTGGCCGCCGTTCCCGACCTGGAGGACAAGCTGCAGCAGGATTTCCGCTTTGTCGAGACCGAGGACCAGAAGCAGGCCATCCGCAGGGTGCTGGCCGACCTGGAAGCCGATTTCCCCATGGACCGCCTGATCTGCGGCGATGTCAGCTTCGGCAAGACCGAGGTGGCCCTGCGCGCCGCCCTGCGCGCCATGGCCAACGGCAAGCAGGTCGCCTTCCTGTGCCCGACCACCATTTTGGCTCTGCAGCATTTCAAAAATTTTGAGCTGCGCCTGATCGCCTTCCCCCTGCGCCTGGGCATGCTGTCGCGCCTGGTGCCGGCGGCGGAAAAGAAACGCGTCGCCGCCGGCCTGAAGGCGGGAACCGTGGACCTGGTGGTGGGCACCCACGCGCTGCTGGCCAAGGGGGTGGAGTTCAAGAACCTGGGGCTGTTCATCGTCGACGAGGAGCAGCGCTTCGGCGTTTTTCAAAAGGAAAAGCTGAAAAAAGGGCGCGAGGACGTCGATGTCCTGACGCTTTCGGCCACGCCCATCCCGCGCACCCTGTCCATGGCCCTGTCCGGGCTGCAGGACATTTCTCTGATCCAGACGCCGCCCCTGGGCCGCCTGGCCGTCAAGAACTTCGTGGGCCACTTTTCCCGCCAGGTGGTGGTCTCGGCCGTGCTAAACGAGATCGAGCGCGACGGCGCCGTGTTCGTGGTCTTCAACGACATCGAGCGCATCTTCCATTTCCGCGACCAGCTGGCCGCCTGGCTTCCCGATGTGGCCATCGGCGTGGTCCACGCCCAGATGGCCACGGCGACGATCGAGAAGAACATCATGGATTTCATCGCCGGCCGTTTCCGCGTCCTGCTTTCGACCACCATCATCGAGAACGGCATCGACATCCCCAAGGTGAACACGCTGATCGTGATGAACGCCGACCGCCTGGGCCTGACCCAGATGTACCAGCTGCGCGGCCGCATCGGCCGCAGCAGCCGCCAGGCCACCGCCTATTTCCTCATCGACCCGCAAAAAGGCGCCGTGACCGATAAGGCAAAAAAAAGGCTCGACGCCATCCGCGAGTTCTCCGAGTTGGGCTCGGGCTTCAAGCTGGCCGAGTTCGACCTCAGCCTGCGCGGTGCCGGGGCGCTGCTGGGCAACCGCCAGCACGGCCACGTCGAGGCCCTGGGCTACGATTATTTTCTGGAGCTGCTGCAGCAGGCCATTCGCGAGTTCAAGGGCGAGGCCGAAGAGGAAAGAGCTCTGGCCCTGCGCGTCCACTTCCCCTACGCCATCAGCGAGGAATACATCGCCAACACCTCGGAACGGATCCGCGCCTACCGCCGCATCCTGGAAAGCCGCGAGCCGGCCGAGCTGGAGGCCCTGCGCGCCGAGCTGCGCGACCGCTACGGCCACATGCCCGCCGGCATGGAGAAGATCTTCTACGTCGGCGCCGTGAAGCTGTTCGCCCGCCGCTACGGCTGGGAAAAGGCTGAAGTATACGGAGACCGGGTACAGGTGACGTTGGGGCGGGAAATCATGCTGTTGCCTGACAGGACTTTTTCCATTCCCGGCCTGGAAATAATCGACCAAAGGAATTTAGAACTGTCGTACTATTCCCTGGACAGCTTCATTCAATTGGGAAGAAAATTGAAACAATCATTTCTTTCTAAAAATTGACAATTAAACGATTTCTCCCTAAAATTTTATCTTGGCTGTCTTGGCATAGTAATTTTTATATCTGAAGAGCAACTGAGGTAAACTTAGATGTTACGCAATAATTTGAAAATCGCTTTCCGGCGCATCTTCAAGGACAGGCTCTTTTCCTTGATTAAAATCGTCAGCCTAGCTTTGGGTATTGCCGTTTTTATTCTCTTGATGGCCTTCGTGATCGAAGAACGAAGTTATGATCGCTTCCACGAACGAGCGGACCGTATCCATATGCTCACGTCAGCCATCGGCGGCCGCGACCTGGCCGTCTCGTCTACGCCTTTTCTTGGCGGTCTTTTAAAACAGGAATTTCCTGAAGTGGTCCGCGCTGCCCGATACTGGCGGGTCAGATCCTACATCCGAGCGCCCGGCGGCGAGATTCTCGAGGAGCGTATTGCCCTCACCGATCCCGCCCTCTTCGACATTTTCACCCTTCCTCTCCAGGTCGGACTTTCGTCCCTGGCTCTCGACGGGCCTAACAGCCTCGTCCTCAGTGCGGCAACAGCCGTGAAATTCTTCGGCCCTACGGACCCGCTTGGAAAAACCTTGACCCTACGTTTAGGTTCGGTCAACAAGGATTTCACTGTCAGTGGAGTGCTTCGTGAATTTCCTAGTTCTTCGAACTTCCGCTTCGATATGTTGATCTCTTTCGCCAACTACCCGCTCATCTTCGGAGAGGAGTTTTCGAACAGCATTATAGCCGCTCCCTTTTTTCATACGACGTTTCTTGAACTTCACGAGCAGGCGCAGGCCGCAGTGCTCCAGGCCAAGTTTCCCGCTTTTCTCCGGAAATACTACGGCCAGGAATACGACAAGCACGGCCTCGACCCGAACCTTATCCGGCTTGGACTAAGCAAACTTCTGGATTATCACCTGGGGGCGGGGGTAGTGGGTGGCGGGAATGACCTCGAAGCGCAGAGCCGCCCGTCTTATTCACTCATTCTTTTCGGTATTGCTTTAATCGTGCTTTTTCTTGCCTGTTTCAATTACATCAACCTCTCGCTCGGACAAGCTTCTACCCGAACCAAGGAAATCGGGATCCGGAAAGTGGTTGGGGCGAAGCGCGGCCAGCTAGTCGTCCAGTTCCTGGCCGATTCCCTTCTGTTGAGCGTTCTCGCCTCGGCGCTGGCTCTGGCGTTGGCCTTTTTACTCCTGCCCGCCTTTGGCGCCCTGATGTCCAGGTCGTTGGACTTCGGCTTTCTTCTTCGCTGGCCGACATTTCTCCTTTTCCCTGCCCTTGTCGTGACGATTGCGCTTGTAACCGGAATCTGGCCAGCCGCCGCCCTGTTCCGGCTCGAGGCAGTGGATATTATCAAAGGGAAGTCCAGACTAAGCGGACATCCGGTCCTCATGCGATTGCTTGTTATTCTCCAATTCGCCGTTTCTGTTTTTCTTATAGTCATGACCTTGGCCATGAACCGGCAGCTGCGGTTCATGACGCGAGCCGACATAGGAATCAAAAAGGAGAATGTCGTCGCCGTTCCGACCTATGCCTTCTGGATGGGTGATAATTCCGGTGAAGCGACCTTGGCTGCTTTCGAGAACGCACTTCGGGCCAAGCCGATGGTTCTATCCATTACTGGCGCCTCGGGGACTGTGGAAGGACTGGGCTTTGGCGGCGGTTTTCCACTCAAGTTCGAAGGCAGCCGGGTCGATGTAGCGTCCCGGAGGGTGGCCCATGATTTCCTCCAAACCATAGGCCTCCAACTGGTCCAGGGACGGGATTTTTCTCGCACCTTCCCATCTGATGTTTCGGAGGCCGTCATTGTCAACGAAGCCTTCGTCCGGCGCTTCAACCTTAAGGATCCGATTGGAAAGAAATTCTCCGAGTTCTCCGCGGATCCGAGACCCAGGGAATTTCGCTATGATCCGCGGATTATCGGTGTCGTTAAAAATTATCATTTTTATTCCCTTCGGGACGAGATTGATCCGCTGGTCTTGGCTTTGAGCGGAGACCCCATCAATCATGTTCTCGTCCGTTACGCACCCGGCCGGGCTGCGGAAACCCTGGCCCTGTTGCGGCAGACCTGGTCACGGACGAATCCCCGGATTCCCTTTTCCTACGTTTTTCTGAGCGACATTCTTGCCGGCCAGTATGAAAGCGAAATGACCTGGCGGCGAGTGTTGGGTTTGGCCACAGCATTCGCGATCTTCATTGCCGGGATCGGTTTGTTCGGCCTGTCCTCCCTGGCCGCGGCCCGCCGGATCAAGGAAATCGGCATCCGCAAGGCGATGGGCGCGTCGGTCGGGGACATCGTTGTGCTGTTGTCCTGGAAATATCTCGTCCTGGTTGGCGCGGCCAGCCTGCTGGCCTGGCCTGCAGCCTATTTCGCGGCCCGGCACTGGATGGGAAATTTCGCCTTCCGGGTGGGGGTCAGCCCACTGAGCTTTATCTTGGCAGCTTTCCTCGCGGCCGTGGCAGCCTCGGTGGCGCTGAGCTACCAAGCAGTCCGAACGGCTCTGGCCAATCCGGTCGACTCTTTGAGATACGAGTAGTCGAACCGCAAGTTCAAGGGCCGACTGTCAGGTCAGGCTATTCTTTTAAACGCACCC
>DATKZA010000057.1:0-15200 GCA_035528155.1 Patescibacteria group bacterium
TATGTTCATCAATTGCCTCCTTTTTCACGGGCCGTGCCCCGAAAAACATTTTCAGCATTTATAAATATATTAAAAAATGCTACAGGACGAGGCAATTGTCAAGGGTCGCGGATAGCCTGTCATGCAAAATCGGGTTGGGCCGTCCCGGGGCGAGAAGCCCGGCTTATCCCGTACCCGGGAGATTGTAAAATTATTTTGTTGTTGACAAAAACGCTAAAGCGTATTATTATAGTAATACAATGAAAACCGGGAGGAAAAGGCCATGAACCTGACCATCGACGCGAAATCGCCCCTGCCGGTCTACCAGCAGGTCATCCAGGCGATCAAGCTGGAAGTGCTTTCCGGCAGTTTGCGCGACGGCGACCTGCTGCCGTCCATTCGCGACCTGGCCAAGCTGCTCAAGCTTAATCCCAACACCGTCGCAAAGGCGTATTACGCTTTGGAGGCCGAGGGCTTCAGCGAGAACCGCAGCGGCAGCGGCAGCCGGGTCAGGGTCCCTGCCGGCCGCCGCGACGCGCTGCGCCGGGCCATGCTGGAAAGCGAATTCAAGAGTTTCCTGGAGAAGGCCGTGTCGCTCGGCTTTTCCCTGGAAGACATCAAGCAACTTGCCGAGAGGATCAAAAAATGAGCCAACCCATCGTAGAGGTCCGCGACCTGTCCCTGAGTTTCTCAAGGAAAAAAGTGATTGACGGCCTGAGCGTCTCTTTTCAAAAAGGTGAGTGGGCGGTGATCGCCGGCCGCAACGGCGTGGGCAAGAGCACCTTTTTGCGTTGCCTCGCCGGCGTGCTGCTGCCCGATTCAGGCCAGGTGATTCGTTCGCAGGAAGCCCCTGCCAATAAGACCGGCTTCATTTCCGACGCCCTCAGCCTGTTCGAGGACTGGACCGTGGAGCGGGCCATTGCCTTCCACTGCCGGGTGTTCGCCATTGCCGAGTTCGACGACCGCCTGCTCAAACGCCTGGGCCTGAGCCGGAAGGAGAGGATCAGGAAGCTGTCGGCGGGTGAGCGGGCCGTCCTGCACCTCTCCCTGGTCTTGTCGCAGAAGCCCTCGCTGCTGCTGGTCGACGAGGTCATGCACATGCTCGACCCCTACATCCGCGAGCTGTTCATCGAGGCCCTGATCGAGCACCTAGCCCCCTCGTCGGGGACCTCAAGGGCCGGCCAGCAGGCCACGGTGCTCACGGTCAACCACACCTTCAGCGAGATAGAAAAAATTCCCGAGCGGGTGCTGGTCATGGATGACGGCAAATTCGTCATCGACCAAACAAGCGAAGCGCTGCGCGGTTTGATGAAGAAGGTCGTCGCTCCCGGCCCCCTGCCCGAAACCCTGCCCTGTTTTTTCAGCAAGACCGACGGCATATATAAGGAATATTATATTTACCCGTTCCGCGAGGAGCTGCGGCGGGAGCATGCCCTGGATTTCCAGGACATCGCCCTGGCGGAGATCGTCAAAGCATTCATCGGAGGCGGTTATGAACAGAAAAGAATGGCTTGAGGTCGGCAAGCAGTCCTTGTACTTCGTCCTGTTGGCGGCCGGGATCGCGCTGCTCATCGGCGTCATAGACCTAATTCAGGAATGGTCCTTCGAGAGCGAGAAATTCATCATCATGCTGGGTTTGTGGCTGCTGACGGCTGCCATGTTCCTGGGACTTTCGCCGTTCGCCATGGACTCCAAGCAGCGCGGGCTGGAATACCTGCTCACCCTGCCCATTTCCCGCCGCCGCCTGCTTTTCATCAAGCTCGTGCCGCGCCTGGCAACTGTCATCCTTTTTTACTTCGCCTTTATTCTTTTATACAGTTTAATAGGTAATGACGCCTTCGACGGGGGATTCACCGCCTTCAGCCTGGCCTACTTCGCCTTGTTCCTTATCTCCTTTTCCCTGTCGGTTGTCCATGAGAATTTTATTGTCCAATCGATATGGGCCGGGGTCGCCTTGTGCGGTTACATGGTCCTCTGCCTGTTCATCTGCGTCCTGGGCTTCGGCTGGAAATTCGGCATGCCGTCATCTTGGGTGGGCCCCAGGCCTTGGCTGGGCCTAAACTACGATGTCTCCAGCTTGCTCACGGCCATCGTTGTTTTTCTCCTGATGGCGATGCCCTTCTTGGCCTCTTTTTTCCTGGCCTTCAAGAAATTCGACCTGAAGCCGGCCCGGGCCTTCAATCGCCGGCACTTGTTCATCTTTGTGCCGCTGCTGCTCTTGGCGTTCGCCGCCTCCCTGGGAGTTACTTATCTGGTGCAGAAAAGTTACGCGTATGAAGAGTCTCATTATTATATTCTTGCAAACCGGCAGCTGTTGAAAAAAGGTTGGAAAGGGAAGCTGTCCTTCCATGAAGAAAACCGGCAACGTCGGATCGATACCAAGCGGAGTTTTATGTGGCAGTGGAATATATTCGAAACGCCCGGAAAATTGTTCCTGACCGCCTATGATATGCAAGATAATTCCACGGCCGTCATTCGCGTGAATCTGGACGATCTCGCCTGGGATACCGTGCATCGCATCCCGCAACACTATTTGGCCAACCATGCATTTTCCGCCTTCCGGCAATACGGGCAAAGCCTGGTTTTTCTGCAGCGAAGTCGCGAAGAGGCTGAAGCGGCGGGCAGGCAACCAGCCGTGCCACTGAAAAATGTCCGCCTGGAACTGGTCGTGATCGATATGAACAGCGAAAAGTCCAAGATACTTTCCTATCAAATCCCCCCATTCCCAATTAGATATTATCCCGTTATTTTTGCCCATGACGAGATCAACGGCCGGCAGTTCTGGCTGGTCGGCAACCAAAGGGCAAACATTATTAGGTTATGGGCAGACGGCAAGGCCGAGGATCTCGGTTTTTCGCAAAAGGTGCCGGCTTACTTCGGGCACCTGCTCTTCACCTCCTTCGGAAAATCGCTTGCCATTCGCCGGCTGCTGGCCAGCGGCAGTGAAACGGTAAAGGAGATCGACGGCGAATTCCAAATAGGCGGTTTATTTCAGAGTGGAATGGATACCGGGAATGTCAGGGAAATTTTAGTCAAGCGGGACAAGCGCATTGTCCGCCTCGACCTGGACACATTGACCATGGATGATGTCGGGCCTGATCGTGGTCATATCTTTTTCATTCCGCCTGGAGATTTTTATTACAGCGAACATGAAGCTTGGCTCGCGGACCAGAGGAAACCTGACAAGTGGAGAAAAATTTATCGCCTGCAGGGCGGCAAATTGGTTTTTCTCAAGCAATTGGATTTCCGCGGCCCGGATTTCGGGCACGTATGGATTGAAAAATCCGGGGTCACTTTGCGGGAAAATGGCAGGACCAGGCTTTTCGCCTTTCCCGACCTGCGGGAATTGAAATTCAAAAATTTGAATTGATCGTTCGCCTGTAAAAAAGCAAAAAAAAAGGCAAACCGTTCGCTTGCAAAAGCGTCTTCCCCGTCCTATAATTTTGGATTGAAAAATACAGGAGGACGCATGAAATTTACCATCAAGGTCATTTTGCTTCTGATAGGGCTGGGCCTGCTGGCTGCGGCCGTTTGGGCCGCCGGGCAAGACGCCGCCGCCGGCGACGAAGCCGCTTTTCGCGAGTTTTTAAAAGCCTACGAAACCAGGGTCATCCCCCTGAGCAAGGACACCGCCCTAGCCGGCTTCCAGGCCTCGATCAGCGGCAAGGACGAAGATTACCGGCGTTCGACCGCCTTGCAGATCCGCTTGAACAAGGCCCATGCCGATGCCGGCGAGTTCGCTGAGCTGAAACGTTGGCGCCAGGGCGGCCGGGTGGGCGAGCCGCTGCTCAAGCGGCAGTTGGAAATTCTTTTCCACGCCTACCTGGAAAACCAGATCCCGGCCGCGCAGATGGAAGAGATGGTCACGCTGCAGGGCCAGATCGAACAGAAGTTCAACACCTTCCGCATCAAGCTGGGCGACCGGGTGCTGAGCGACAATGACGCCGAGGCCATACTGCGCACCGCCACCGATTCCGGGCAGCTGGAAAAAGTCTGGAAGTCGAGCAAGGAGATCGGCCGCCTGGTCGCCCCCGACATCTTGAAGCTGGTGCGTTTGCGCAACGCCGCCGCCCGCCAGCTGGGATTCGCCAATTTCCAGCAGCTGCAGCTGCAGCTGGACGAGCAGGACCCCGGGCAGATCGAAACCCTTTTCGATGAACTGGACGAGTTGACGCGCAGCGGCTACGCTACCCTGAAACAGGACATCGACGCCTTTCTGGCGGCGCGCTGCGCCATCTCTTCCGAACAGCTGCGGCCCTGGCACTACCAGAACCGCTTCTTCCAGGAGGCGCCGGTCATCTACCCGGTGGACCTCGATTCCTACTACAAGGACAAGGACCTGGTGGCCATGGCCAGGACCTACTACGACGGCATCGGGCTGAACATCGACGACGTCATCGAGCGCAGCGACCTGTTCGAAAAGCCCGGCAAGTACCAGCACGCTTTTTCCAGCGACATCGACCGCGCCGGCGACGTGCGCGTGCTGTGCAGCGTCAAGCCCGACTCCTACTGGATGAACACGCTGCTGCACGAGTTCGGCCACTCGGTCTATTCCAAGTTCAGCGACCCGGCGCTGCCCTGGCTGCTGCGCGACGCCGCCCACGCCTTCAGCACCGAGGCGGTGGCGAACCTCTTCGGGCGCTTTGCCGCCTCGCCGTCCTGGCTGCAGGCCATGGCGGGCGTCACGGCCGCCGAGGCCGGGCGCATCGCCGGGGCCAGCCGCGACTCCCTGCGCCTGCAGCAGATGGTTTTCAGCCGCTGGGCCCAGGTGATGTTCCGCTTCGAAAAAAGCATGTACGAAAATCCCGACCAGGACCTCAACCGCCGCTGGTGGGAACTCGTCGAGAAATACCAGCTGCTGAAGATGCCTACCGGGCGCAACGAACCCGACTGGGCCGCCAAGATCCACATCGCCCTCTACCCCTGCTATTATCACAACTACCTGCTGGGCGAACTCCTCGCTTCGCAGCTTTATTACCACATCGCCGGCCCGGTCCTAAAAAGCCCCGACCAGGAAGACCAGTGCTTCGTCAAGCGGCCCGAGGCCGGCCGCTTCCTGATCGAGCGGGTGTTCAAACCGGGCATGCGCTGGCCCTGGAACGAGATGATCGAGCGCGCCTGCGGCGAAAAGCTGACCGCCAAATATTATGCCCGGCAATTCGTGGGCGGCAACCAAGAGAAACATTGATAGCAGGCAGCGTGGGGATCGGGGCGGAGCCGGCGCTTGCCGATCGCTCCGCCGCCTACCTGCTTTCCAGCCAACGGACCCTGGAACGGGCCCTGGCCGAGGTTCCCGCTTATGCTGCCTGGCGGCGTTTCGACCCCGGGCCGCGGGCCTCGGTGGACGATCGTTACGCGGCGCTGCCGGCGCTCGGCAAGCGCGAGCTACGCGAGCATTTTCCCGCCGGTTTCATTCCCCGCCGCCGCAAACTGGGCCCGGGGCTGGCCAGCGGCGAAGTCGAATTCGTTCGGACCAGCGGCAGCACCGAAGATCAGGTGACGCTCGTGTTCAACCCGGCATGGTGGGCGGAGTCGGAACGTGCCGCCTGGGAGCTGAACCGGCAAGCCCGGGACGTGGCAGACGGCGGGCATCGGGAGGTCGTCCTTGCCTCGCCGCGCTGCGTCGGGCCCGGATTCAGCCCCACCCCCTTGACCGTCGCCGAGCGCACCATCGGCCGCCACCTCTTTGTCAACGAGAAGATCAACCCGGCTTCTTGGACGGACGGGGATGTGCGCCGCATGGCAAATGAGATCAACAACTATGCACCGCTGGCGCTCGAAGGTGACCCGGCCTACCTGGCGGCTTTTGCCCGCCGGGTCACCAGACTCGGCATCGATGTGATTAGCCCGCGCCTTGTTTTTCTAACCTATTCCTTCCCTTCGCGGTTCTATCTTCGCCAAATCCGCGCTCTTTTCGATGTTCCGCTTGTCAGTTCCTACGGTTCGACCGAGACGGGGCATGTTTTCATGGAGTGCGAAGCCGGGCGCCTGCACCAGAATCGCGATCACTGCCGCGTCGATTTTTTGCCATGGAAGTCCATCCATGGGGGTCCGCAGCGAGGCGGCATGCTGGTCACGGTGTTCCACAACCCCTGGTTCGTCGTCCTGCGCTTCGAAATCGGCGACGTGGCCCGTCTGGATGATCGCGGTCCCTGCCCCTGCGGCCGCCGGGAAGGGCTTACCCTGGCCGCGATCGAAGGACGGCTTTCCGACCTGACTTGCAATGCCGAAGGGAAAGTCGTCAGCGTGGACGACCTTGACGCGGTCCTGGCTCAAGTACCCGGCATGGCGGCCTGGCAGCTTGATCTGCCCGCACCGGCGAGCATGCGGCTGCGGATCATGGCCGACCCCGGCTTGGTCCGCCCGGCTTGCCGCCAGGCCCGGGAACTGCTCCACGGCGTGTACGGCCCGGGAACTGCGATCGAAGTGGCCGCTGAAAAAGCCCTGCGGCACGAATCGTCGGGCAAGATCCGTTTCTGCCGTCCGGCGTTTCCCCTGGACCGTTCCACCCTGCGGAGTGAAAAAATATGAAAAGAAACCCCGCGGATATTTTTCTTGTCGCCGGCAACCCCGATGGCGGCCGCCAGGGAAGCGATCCCCTGCTGGCCAGGATCCTCTCCATGACCGGCCTGACGCGTCCGACCGTGGCCTATGTCGGTGCCGCCAGCCACGACAACCGCATGTTTTTCCTGTGGATCGCTTCGCTGCTGAAGAGAGCGGGGGCCGGCAGCGTGCGCCTGGCCGCGCTGGCTTCCCCGCGCGCCGATCCGGCCAAGGCCCTTCGCCTGCTGCAGGAAGCCGACCTGGTCTTTGTCAGCGGCGGCGACGTGGAAGCCGGCATGCGTGTCCTGGAGCGCACCGGCCTCACCATTCTGTTCCGGGAACTCCATCAGTCCGGCAAACCGTTCATCGGCCTGTCGGCCGGAAGCATTATGCTGGCCCGCAGTTGGGTACGCTGGACAGACGCCGCGGACGACTCTACTGCTGAACCTTTTCCCTGCCTGAATCTGGCCCCGCTGCTTTGCGACACCCATGCGGAAAAAGAAGGATGGGAGGAACTCAAAGTGCTGCTCAAGCTGACCGGAGCCGCCTTGGGGTTCGCCATTCCCGCCGGGGCGGCGCTGCACGTTTCTAGCGACGGTTCAAAAGCCGCCTTGGGCAAGCCGGTGCATTTGATTTCGCAAAAACTTGGATCTGGACTCGATTTTGATGTTAAAGAGTTAAAGAGTTGAAGAGTTAATGAGTGAAAGAGTCAAGGGGGGAATCGCGGCCAACGAATTTTGCTTTTATCCTTGACCCATCAACCCGTTCACTCTTCAACACTTCAACATGTCCTGCCAAAAAGATATTCCCTGCAACTTTTTCCGGCCTCCCCGCATCTAAACCGATGTAAGGTAAATTATGAGGAGGTCACAATGGATAAATTGAAAAAACTGAACGGCTCGGTAAAAGCTTCGCTTACCGTGCTTATGGTGCTGGCCCTGGCCGGGACACTGGCGCTGCTGGCCGCTGAAAAGAGCGAGCGTGGTTTTCTTGGCGTTTCGGTGCAGCGCCTGGACAGCGCCCAATGCGAGAAACTGGGCGTCAGCCACGGCGTGCAGGTGGTGGGCATCGAAAAGGAAAGCGCGGCCGCCAAGGCGGGCATCCAGAAGAAAGATGTCATCCAGTCAATCAACGGCGAAAAGATCCGCGACCCGCAGTCTTTATCAGACATCGTTCGCGAACTGGAACCCGGAAGCGCGGCGAAGATCGGCCTCTGGCGTGACGGCAAAGCCCAGGAGGTCAAAGCGGTCCTGGGCAAGTACAAGCGCGCGAAACGCTTCATCTGGCATGGCAGCAAGCTGCCCAAGACCATCCGTTCCCGTGCTTATCTGGGAGTGAATTTGCTGGAATTTGACAACGACCTGGCCGCCTATTTCAGCGTCAAGACCGGCGAAGGGGTATTGATCTCCGGAGTGGCGAAAGACTCGCCGGCGTCGAAGGCCGGTCTGAAATCCGGCGACGTCATCGTCGAGATGGCCGGTAAGCCGGTCAAAGGCAGCGAGGACATTCATGAAGCCCTGGCTGCTTTGAAAAAAGACGGCAGCGTCGCCATCACCGTCGTCCGCCACGGCAAGAAGCAGACGCTTAAGGCCGAACCGGATTTTGATCGCCACCAGCGGGTTTTTCGCATATTCAGCGGTGACAAGGACATTGAAATCGAGCATCTCGAACTTCCCGAGCTGGACATCCGCATTCCGGAGATCATCATGGAACCGCCCTGTCCGCCCGATATGCCGGACGTGGATGAGATCACCGACCGGGTCCATAAGCATCTCGACAAGGTTTTGATCAAGGTCGACGAGCGCCTGAAAAAGCTCGGCGAAGATTACTGGATCTGATCACATTCCTACCTCCTGTTCGCAAGGGACAGGCTCCGGCCTGTCCCTTTTTTTTTGCGTTGGCAGACTTTACAGGAGCTTGGTCCTTATTTGCGCATGGAAAAAAAACGCAGGGGGTGGAAGGGATCGCGTGCTGAACGGATCGGCAGCGGGTAGACCGTCTCCCGGGTGCCAGCCACTTCTTCGAACGAATAAAAAGCGTCGGGTTGGATTTCGCGAACCAGGGCTTGCACTTTCTGCAGGTGCTGGCGGCGGATCACGGTGAAGATGATCTCCACCGGCCCCGCGGCTCCCTGGCCCGGGACCGAGGTGAAGCCGAAGTTCAACTCGCGCAAGCGCTGGCGCAGTTCCTGGCTGGGAGAACAGGTGATGATGCGCAGCAGGACGGTGCCCAGGGAGAGGCGCCGTTCCAGGCTTTGGCCGATGATGGTACCGGTGGAAAAACCTGCCGCGTAGGCGATGTAGGCCACCGGGTGCGAAATTGTTTTCATGATCTGGCTGATGGCCAGCAGCCAGATCAGCACTTCGAAAAAGCCCACCAGCGGCGCCAGCCAGCGGATGCCGCGGGAGATCGCAGCGATACGGATGGTCTGCAGGGTGACATCGATGACCCGGGCCAGAAAGATCAGCAGTGGCAGGATGACCCAGACAAAAAGGGATGTTTGCGTGAATGATTGTTCCATATTTTATTTTAGCAGATTGACAGCCCTCTGTAAACCGTGTATTTTGAGGCGGATGCGCAGGCAAGGAGAGTGAAATGAAAAAAAACACTCAGCTGAAGGTGCTGAACGTATTGCTCGGGCTGCTGATGGTGTCGCAAGCGTTGTCGGGCTTCTTTCATGACAGGCTAAGTGAAGAGAATTTCGAACACATCCATGTCACGGGGGCCATCCTGATCGTCATCGGCGTCATCCTGCACCTGGTCCTGAACTGGGGCTGGGTCAGGCTGAATTATTTCAAGAAACGCAAAGAGGTCTGAAAGGCCGATGGCCGCCGAAACCGGAAGTTTCGTAAATAACAGGAAAACCGTCAAGGCATTCTGGCTGGGCCTCGGTTCCATCCTGATCCTGCTGCTGGGCGCCATTGATTACTATTCCGGATTCGAGTTCTCGTTCTCCATCTTTTACCTGCTCCCCATCGTGCTGGTAACCTGGCGGGTCGGGAAAACGGCGGGGCTGGTATTTTCCTTCCTGGGGGCGCTGACCTGGTTCGTGGCCGATGCGGCCGCCGGGCACCTGTATTCCAGCGCCTTCATTTACAGCTGGAATACCATCATGCGCCTGGGTTTCTTTCTGATCATCAGCCAGCTGCTGGCCACGCTCAAAAGGGAATTGCAATTGCAAAAGGAGCTGGCGCGCCAGGATTTTCTGACCGGCACGGCCAACCCCCGCTATTTCTATGACATCGCCCAGATGGAGATCCATCGTGCCCGGCGCCACGAACGCCCCTGCAGCGCGGCCTACATCGACCTGGACAATTTCAAGGCCGTCAACGACCGCCTGGGCCATCTTGCCGGGGACAATGTCCTGCGCGTCGTTGCCGATTGCCTGAAGGCGAACGTCCGCGTGACCGATACCGTGGCCAGGATCGGCGGCGATGAGTTCGTGCTTTTTTTCCCCGAAACCGAACAGGAGGGGGCGCGGACGGTCTTGACGAAAATCCGCCATTGCCTCGCCCTGGCCATGGAAAATAACGACTGGCCCGTCGGCTTCAGCATCGGCGTGCTGACCTTCCTTTCCATGCCCTCCACGGTCGATGAAATGATCCGGCTGGCTGACGGCTTGATGTACGTGGTGAAGCAAAGCGGCAAGAACGACACAAGGTTTTCATCCTATTCCTTTGAATCCCCGGGCGATCCGTGATAGGCTGGAGCCATAGGATTTTCACAAAACATGCCTTTGCAAAGAAGGAGGAGACATGGGGAAAAAAATATTTCTGACCCTGTTTCTTTTCGCGTTCGGCTTGCATGCCCACGCGCCCAAAGCGGTTGATCTGGCTTACGATGCGGAAACCGCGATGCTGAGCGTCAAGGTCCTGCACAAGGTGAGCAACCAGGATAAGCACCATATCAAAAGGATCGCGGTTTTCGAGGGCAAAGAGCTTTTAGCCGAAAAAACCTATGAGCGGCAGGAAACGGCTGAAACCCAAGAAGAGATCTTTCTTTTCATCGACAAGCCGCTGAAAAAGGGTGACGCCGTGACCGTGGTGGCGTACTGCAGCATCTTTGGGAAGAAAGGCGCGCCATTGAAGTGGGAATAATCGATTTGCTTTGATCCGTATCCTGGGGGCCAGACAAACAACCCTGCAATTCCCGAGTTTATCCCGAGCCCCTATTCTTGTTTTCACCCCTGTTCCATGTTATATTCATTGGCAAATGGAAGAAAAAATAAAGGCTGTTCTGGCCGCGATCCTGGAAATCGAGCCTGAGAAGATCGGGGACGATTTCGGTCCCGACAGTTGCCAGAACTGGGATTCGCTTCAAAATCTGCGTCTTGTCACTGCTTTGGAAAAGGAATTTGCCTTCAAGTTCTCTTGGCCGGAGATCAGTTCCATGACCGATTTTGCCAGGATCAGGGAGGTCATCGCCAGGCGCGGGGGCAGCATATGAACGTCAGGAGTTTCGCGCAGCGTTTCCTGGTGCCGCGCTGGGGCATTTCGCTTTACTATTTCCTTAAATTCCATTGTAAGGTGAGCGCACGGGCCGAGGTGGAGCTGAGTCCCTTTTTAAAGATTGGCCGCCGCAGCGAAATCGGTTCCTTCACTAAGATCAAGGCCAGTTTCGGTCCCTTGCATATCGGCAAGAACTGCTTCATCGGCGCCGGATGCTTTATCGCTGCTCACCAAGGTGGAGTGGTAATCGGTGACGATTGCCTGATCAGCCCCAACGTGACCATATTGTCCAGCAATTACAACTACCAGCGGCTCGATGTCCCCATAGGGCAGCAAGGATACTCTTCCCTGGGCGTGACCATAGGCGACAATGTATGGATCGGCAGCGGCGTCTGTGTGCTCGACGGTTCGCGTATAGGTTCCGGGGTGATCGTCACCCCCAACTCGGTGGTTTCTGGCCGCATTCCCGACAATGCCATCTTGCAGGGCAACCCGGCCAAGATCATTTTTACCCGCCGATGAAGCGGGCCTTTTTATTTCAGCGAACGCTTTTTTTTCAGCAGACAGCGAACCGTCACGACCGCAACCAGCACGCCACCCATTATCATGACTTCGCGTCCTGTCGCTGCCAGATTGTGGCGGTTGAACAGGCTGATGAAGAAATCATCGCTGCGGCCCGAGCGGATGACATTGATAAAGATCGGCCGGGCGGCGATGAAATAGCGGTTCACGAAAGGCCAGAGCAGAGGTATTCCGTAGGGGGCGCCGAAATCCCAGGAGAAAAAATCCAGCAGCAGGTGCGAACAAAAGACCAGAAAAATCCCGGCGGCCCGGGTCCAGAAAGGGTGCTTTTTGAGGTAAAAAAACCAAGCGCCGGCGGCGGCGATTGCCAGGGCGGCGCCCCCACTGTGGAAAATACCATGATGGTACAGGTTGGGATGGCCCAGGATGATTCCGGGCAGGAAATCCGCGTCGGGCAGGTTGGCCAGGAAAATAATAAAAATGGCATCATGCCACTTGTTTGCAAAAAAGAATCCGGGCCGGCCTTGAGCGAAAGCGAGCCCCGCCAGGGTGTGTCCGATGGGCAGCGGCATTTTTTACTGGGGAGGCGATAGATCCATCAGGCGTTCGCATTCCTGCTGCCAGCGTTCCTCATTCCAGGAGAACAGGGAACGAAGGCGGGGCAGCAGCTCCTTGATGAGCCGGCGGTTTTCCCCCAGCCCGGTTCGGCGCAGAAGCAGGTCATCCAGATGCACCACTGCTTCTTCTTCGATCAACGGCTTGAGGTCGTCAATCGCTTCGCTGCCCGCCGCTTGCCAGTCGTACGCGAAAAACCAGCGTCCGGAGTTTGCAGCGGCAGGCGGCGGCGTTTTTTTGGCCTTGTGGCCGGGGAATACTTTTTTCATGGTTTTTTCAGCCACCAGGCGCGAGGTCGTGTATTTGATCCCGGAGACGCTGAACAAGCCCGCCGGGCCTCCTTGGGTGCTGTGATCCAGTATCACTTCGCGCCCCGACAGTTTGCCGTTCGCTGTGGCGGGCAAGATCCCGGCGTAAACATGTTCAAGATCATTTTCGGTCAGCAACAATTCGGGAACCGCATCGTTCATGTCGGCGATGAAATCCGCGATATCTTCCGGCCGCGGCGCGGGATTTTTGTTTTCGGCCGCAAGCGGAATTTCGGCCGTACCGGCCAACAGGCGGCCTTTCCAATTATGGACGAAATAGGTGTGGTCGGGGCGGCCGGGGGGGGTCAGGGCCAGGGCGTATTCGCTAAGCGCCTTTCTTTTGAATAGAATGTTAAAAAGCAGCAGGCGGTTGCGCAAGAGCTGGGGATAGTCCCGGTCGAATTTCTGGGCCAGCTGACGGCACCAGGGTCCGGCGGCGTTGATAACAATGGGAGCGCGGAATTCAAGGCGCTGGCCGCTTTGGGTATCGCTGGCCAACACTCCGCTCACTTTGCCGTGCTGCAGGAGCAGGTTTTCGCCCTGCACATAGTTGAGGGCGGTGGCGCCCAGGGCACAGGCCCAGCGTAAAATCTCCATCAGCAAGCGTTGGTGTTCAGGCGCGGCGGCGTCGTACCACAGGGCGCCGGCTTGCAAATTCTTGCGGTCAACCAGGGGAAAAGCGTTGCGGGTAAAACGCTTGCCGACCACTTTTCCCTGCGGCAGGCATTTATTTGTCGTAAGGCCGGCATTGCGTTTCAATCCCAAGCAATCGTTAAGCAGCATGGCGACGCGCATGATGCTTGCCCGTTTGAGCCCGCGACCGTAAAGCGGCATCAAACAGGGCAGTACCTGGACCAGGGCCGGGAAGTTGGCCATGAACCAGCGCCGCTCAGTGACCGACTCGAAAAACCTTGCCAGGTCGAGCGACTGCAGGTAGCGCAGGCCGCCGTGAACCGTGCGCAGGTGGTTCAAGCTGGTGGCGCCGCCGAAATCGTCTTTTTCCAACAGCAACGCTCGTTTGCCGCGCTGGCCGGCTTCCAGGGCCAACATGGTCCCGTATATGCCGCCGCCGATTATGATCAGGTCGTATTTGGTTCCGACTGCGGCGGCTATGTTTCTGCTGATGCCTGCCATTTTTCTTTGTTTACCCTCGCTTGCTCCCGCTTGGGCCGGGGTTAATTTTTGCGATTTGGCTGCGTAGCACTGGAAGCGGCGGTCGTTTCCAAAGTGGAGAAAGCACTCTGGTGATTGCCGCGGTCGACGGTTTGGATCCGAAAATAAAACTGGGGGAGGAAAGGGAAAAGGTTGAAGGTGCGATAACTGGTGGTTGTATCCAGGGAATAGCGCAGATCCTGGGGCTGAAAACCGAATTCTATGTGGAAATGACTGAAATCGGATTCGTAGTTGGCGTCCCAGAAGGCTGTTTTCTGCTGCCTGTCCTGATGATTCATCACGGTTATATTTTGCGGGGCCAGGGGAGGGAAATTGGCCAGGGCGTCGGCAAAAAGAGAAGCGATCAGGCTGTGTCCCGCTGCGTTGGGGTGGTTGCCCTTGACCGGTTCTTCAATCCCGTCAACAATGACCGTCCCGGGATTCTCGAGCAAATCCTTCCAGCCGTCGGGGGGATTGGTGTTCATGAAAGCGGTGAGGGTGTCGATGCTGGCCGTGCCCTTTTCAGCGGCGAGAGCCAGGATGCCGGCGCTGAGCGAGTACAATTGGTCCCAGTAATATTGGTGAAGGATATGGGGGGGATCCTTGCGCGGCGTCAGGGTAGAGATAATCACGCGCATGTTGCGGGCCAGGGCGGCATCGACGATGAACTCCAGATTTTCCAGGGAGCTGGCCAGGGAGAATTCCTTTTTCCAGACGTCGTTGACTCCCAGCATCAAAAGGAAATAAAAACCGGGATTTGCATTCAGGTCCTGGTTGACGCGTAGGGTGCCGTCGTAGGTTGTCTGGGCCGGGATGCCCAAGTTGATGAACTGGGCCGGGCCGTATATTAAAGGCAGGTCAATGTCTCGCATTTGAGTTAGATAGCACAGGTCGATGCGTTGCACAATTTCGATCTGCCCCCAGGTGATGCTGTCGCCGAAGCCGATGTAAGTGTTGCAATACTCTGGGGTAGGAGCGATGCTCGCCTTTTTTTGCCGGGAACGCAAAGGCTTCTCTTCCAGGAGATCGCTCCGCCGCAGTCGGGGATCGAAGTGGTAGCGGTATTGCGCCCAGAGGGAGTGGGTTTCGATCTCGATGCCTTCTGCGTTTTTCAGGAGGCTGAAACCCTTTTCCGAGAATGGCGTTCGTGTCAGTGGCGTCAATGTCTCCGCCTCCAGGTCGTAATGGAAGACATCGTCGTTTCCGGTCTGGTTACCCAGGAAGACCAGCGCCTGCAGGTCGCCGTTCTCTTCGACGATCTCCGGCAGAGCGAAAAAGCGGAACCCGTCTAGCTTTAGGACGCGGCTGCGGTCGCGATGGTGGTCATAATACGCCAGACGGATCGTCTTGTTGCGGTAATTCAGCCAGAAAACATAGAAGTTCTCTTCGGTGCAGCGGACGCCCAGCAATATATTCTCGCCCCTCATCCCGGTGCTCAGGTTCGCGGTCGTCTTTCCCCGCAGTAGCAGGTCGGCCTGTCCCGGTGAAAAAGCGGCCTCCAGGGAGTAATTCAGTCCGCCGCATGCAAATTTTTCCAAAAATGCGCGATCCCGGGAGAACAGCCCCGGGGCGGTCGTAACGGCAACAAGCAGGAAAAAACTGGTGACTTTCGTGCGGAGTTTCATGGTGATTC
>DATKZA010000058.1:0-3475 GCA_035528155.1 Patescibacteria group bacterium
GTAAAAATCCTCTGAATTCTCGACTGAGCAAGATACTCGCTGCTCTTTTTCTGGGTTTGTTCATATTCATCCTGGCAGAAACCACGAATTGGCAATATTCGTCAACTAGGGATCACCGTGTACTTAGACCCGAAAACATCATCCAAGGTAAATCGCAAGCTCCAAATCAGTATCGAATTCTTGCTCCGCTGCTTACTTTATTCCTGAATAGGACCTTAATCAGCGACTTCGACCGAAGTGATCAACTGATCATATTTCTATCTATTATTATTTGTTATATTACCGCAGGCATTCTTTTTTACCGGTCTTCAGGGTCGGTTCCCCTTACGATGCTGGCTTTGCTTGCGCTGATGGGATCTTTTTCATCCGGAATGCTATGGAAATACCGCCAGGAGTTTTTTGAGGTCGCGGCTACTGTTTCCGCTCTTCTCGTCATACAGTCCATACGGAATAAATCTTCAATGTATTGCTTTCTTGGATTGATAACTCTTGTGGGAAGCCTCAATCGAGAAACTTTTGTTTTTTGCCTTACCGGGATAACAACCCACATTATCTGGAACCGGATTCTCGGTCAAAAAGAAAAACCATCGGGCCACATCATCGGGATCGCAATTCAATTCGCAATTTTTTCGATCTGCTTTTTCGGGCTCAGATGGTATTTCGGATTATCAGAATACCATTGCGAATTCTGGCAATACCAAATCAATCTAGAGAATATGCGGAATTTCTTCCAACCGGGAAATCTCTTGCATTTGGGCGCGGGAATTATCTTTGCCTATCTGACAACCATCGTACTCGGGAATCGGGAGTATCTGGCTTTTATCATAGGCTATTCCATTCCCATGCTTTCGATAGCCTGGATGATTTCTTCTTTTTATGAACACCGGGTTTTTTATCCTTTGATGGCACTGTTAATTGCCTCCATCGTACGTTTTACCATGAAAAAGTGAGGATTTTTCTAAAAAATGGATTTGACAAAATAGGGATGCATTGCGTACCATGGGACCGGCTGCCTTCCCGGGACGGTGAAGGTTTTCCTCTTTTTCAGTTTCCGGAAACGAGGTCAATTCAAGGCCTGTCTCAGGCATGGGTGAGGATGAGATGACGTATTGGGAGAACAAGCGTGTTTGGGTTACCGGCGGCACGGGTTTTTTGGGCAAAGTTGTCATGCGCAAGTTGAAGGAATACGGTTGCCGGGAAATCCTGGCAACCGGGATCGAACAGGGCGACATGGTGAACCCTGCCGTCATACAAAAACACCTGGAATTTAAACCCGACCTGATCATCCATCTGGCCGCCATCGTCGGCGGTATCGGTGCCAACCGCCTGCGGCCGGCCGAGTTCTTTTACCAGAACCTGATGATCGGCGTTCAATTGATGCACGAGAGCTGGAAAGCTAGGGTGAAAAAGTTCGTGGCCATTGGCACTATCTGCTCCTATCCCAAGCACACTCCGGTCCCTTTCAGGGAAAAGGACCTGTGGAACGGCTACCCGGAGGAGACGAACGCGCCGTACGGTCTGGCCAAGAAGATGCTGCTCGTCCAATCCCAGGCTTACCGCCAGCAGTACGGCTGGAACTCGATCTGCCTCCTTCCGGTCAACTTATACGGTCCCGGCGATAACTTCGATCCCGCCAGCAGCCACGTCATTCCGTCATTGATCAAGAAGCTCGTGGAGGCCAGGGAGTCAGGCGCGGAGTATGTGACGGCTTGGGGAGACGGATCACCCACACGCGAATTTTTATATGTAGACGACGCCGCCGAGGGAATCCTGCTGGCCGCCGCACGCTATGACAAGTCGGAGCCAGTCAACTTGGGTTCAGGAATGGAGATCAGCATCAAAGATCTGACCAAGACCATCGCCTGCGTTGTGGGGTTCACGGGTGAAATTCGCTGGGATACCACCCAACCGAACGGGCAGCCGCGCCGCAAACTGGACATTTCCAGAGCGGAACAAGAGTTCGGCTTTAGGGCGAAGGTGGGGTTCAAGGAAGGATTGCAGCGAGCCGTATCGTGGTACCTTGAAAACCGGCCGGAATGAATGTCACTTGCATGCATAACATGAGAGGCGTCGCCACCCCCGGCCCGGCTGCACTGCGCCAGCACCTTTTATGGATTGCAAGGGCGCAGCAGGAGTATCCTCATTAAGGCATTCTCCCTTTCCCCCCGTTGGCCCCGGTTTTTCTTCATCACTCTGTTCATGGCCATCCCCCTGCTTTATTTCATTTATCTGCCGGTTAGTTACAGCTTCGACGGCACCGTTTTCAGCCAGATGCTTCGCTACGCCTTGCTGAAGCACGACTGGCTGGCGGTGGTACAGACGCACCATTTGCTTTATTTTCCCGTCAACTTCCTGATTTACCGGATTTTGCAAGTCGTTTTTCACTACCAGGTGCTGGAGTTTTTTCACCTGCAGCTATTCTCCATGACTTTCGCCGTCATGACCCTGGCGATCATCTGGCGCCTGCTGAAAAAAATCGGCTTGACCTGGGGCTTGCGCCTGCTGGGCGTGACCGCGGTCGCCTTTTGCCACGCTTTCTGGTTTTATGCCGTGGACGCCGAAGGGCATATCCCGGGAGTATTTTTCATGGCCAGCGGTTTGTACCTGCTCGTTTCCCGGGAACCCAGGACCCGGCAGTTGATCGGGGCGGCTTTTTGCTTCAGCGCCGCCGCCGGATTTCATTTGACCAACCTGTTGATCGCCGTAACAGTATTTATTTATTTTCTTTTTAAGCGCTTATCCTGGAAGCGTTTCGTGCAGTTTTTTCTGGCCTGGGCGGGCTTTATGCTGACCATGTATGGCGCCTATGCCGCCCTGGCCCATAAACCTGTTTTGCGCATTTTCGCCGACATGCTTTTCGACAGCGATAGGTACAGCGGCTATCACAGCGAATACCTGCAGCTTTGGTCACACTCCACATTGGCTGCTTCGTTCACGGCCATGAAAACGGCGCTGGTGGCCGGCCCGGGAGTTTTTGCCTGGATCGTCTTTGGCGGATTTTTCCTGCTGTTGGTCATGGCCGGCAAGCGCGCCGACACGGAAGAAAAGCGTTCATTCAAACGCGCCATGCTTTTCTGGTCGCTCCCTTTCCTCCTGTTTTTCAGCTTCTGGGATCCCGGCAATATGGAATTCAAAATACACGCCCTGGTCCCCCTGCTGCTGGTCGCCGCCGTCTCCCTGTCGCGGCTGAAACCGCTCGCCGGGCACCTGGCCGGCATCTCCCTGGTCAGCGGCCTGTTCCTGATCAACTTGTTCTCGGGGATCATGCCGCAAAGCGCCATCGAAAAAAACACCAACTACCAGGTGGCTGCGGCCATCCGCCGTTCCACGCCGGCGAACGCTCAAATACTGATAACCGGAAGATTTGAGGGATACGGCTATGGAAAAATTTACATCCCCTATTTTGCCGGGCGCGAGGTGGTGATATTGGATTGGCTGCTGGGCAAAGGGCATTCGCTCCCCGAAATTCATTCGC
>DATKZA010000059.1:0-17717 GCA_035528155.1 Patescibacteria group bacterium
GCCAATAATTTCTGGTCGATGTCGCTTCTCAGCCGCATCAGGGAAAATTCGAAAAAACCGGCCATGGGCGGCGGCAGGCAGTAGACGGCCGGTCCGTTTTCTGGCAGTACATCCACCAAAACTCCTCGTCCGGCCAGCGTATCCAGGACCTTTTGGGCTTCACTTTCCGGTTTCCTCCACAAGCGGGCTGCTTTTTTTGCCGTGAAGGGTTTGATGGGGAGCTGGGCGACCAGGGCGGCCTCTACTTCGGAAAACAGCAATTGCAGGATCTTGAAAAGGGCCGCTGTCGGCGGTGCCCCCTGCGGGTAAAGGTTGATGCGGTCTGTCAGTTTTTTATACGCCGAACGAACGGTTAGATGCGCCATGTGATTCCCAGGTGCTTCATATTAAATTTCGTCCAACTTTATCATGATCGCCGGCATTTGGCAATCATGTCCCTCTACTTGGCGTTTGTTGCCTTCAGGTTGACAGGCCGAAAAAACTATGTTACCATAAAAAACATTTAAATTTACAAGGAATAAACAACAATGTTAAAAGGAAAAGTGAAATGGTTTGATGCCAAGAAAGGCTATGGTTTTATCCACGGGGAAGACGGCAAGGACATCTTTGTCCATCATACGGCCATCGTCTCTCAGGAAGGATTCAAGACCCTGGAAGAGGGTCAGGATGTTACTTTTGAAGTCATCCAGGAAGACAAAGGTCCTAAAGCCGCCAATGTAAAAGTGGCGGAATAAGCAGAAAAATAAAAGTGTAACTGATTTTTTAAATATCGGACCGGAAGCAATATACAAGCAGCTGATAATCCAATTCAGGGGAATTTTTTTAACGAATCTTGTTCAGGCCGGCGGCCAGTTCGTGCAGTTTTTTCTGAATGCGCGCCGTATTGCCTGGGCCCATGCGCAGCAACTGTTTCTGGGCCGGGTTGAGATTTTCCAAGTTGACATCAGCGAAAGCGAAACTCAGGACTTTTTTCTCCAATTCAATGTCTTTTTCAATACACGGCACCTGGATCAATTGCTCAATGGCTTGCTGCAATCTTTGTGAAAAAGTGATGCCGGGATAACCCAGTTCCTTGAATGCCTTCTCCAGGGTGGGGCGCAGTGTTTTATACCAGGTGATCCAGATCTTGACCGAGACGGACACAAAAGCGTTTGCCATATGGTCGTAGCGCCGGAAACTGCGGGGATCCAGAATGAAGGTCCCGTTTTTTTCAATGGCTGAAAATTTTTCCACCGGGGCCAGGAACGGCAGCTGCGCAGCCGGACTGAGACCATTGGCGATATTGTCCACTGCCGTCACCACCATGCGAACCAGGTCTTTCTGCCGGCTCCATTCGCGCCAGGCGGCAGGAACATCAGCGGCAGCGACCAGTTCCCTGACCGATCCGTCGCTTTGCTCCAGATCCAGATCCAGGGGGGTGATATTGGGGTCATCCGCTTCCACATCGGCCGGAGCAGAGGCTTCCTGTGGTTTGAGCAATGTGGACGGTTCCGGCAGGACCGGCGTTTTCTGCGGGGATGCCGGAGCCAAAAACATAAAATACCCAAGGGCGAGAATGGCAATCACGGTCACGCCCAAGCCGATCCAGATGATTTTTTGATAGGAAGGCATTTTTACCTCTTTTCGGGAAACCACTCCTTTAATTTTAAAACAATAACCGCCGGATGTCAAAAAATGTCTGGAGCCAGAGCCGCAAAGATCAATTCGCTATTGGCAGGGTCACGGCGGACACAGCATAGCGCCTGGCGGATCAAAGGATGCCGGCGTCTGATATGCAGCACTCTGCCCCGGCCTGCCTGCAGCCAAAATGCAGGAGCCAGGCCGCGGCCGCCTACCATGACCACGGTCAGGGGGATCGGCTGATGCCCCGGCGTATCGTGAAGCTGCTGGTGTTGCCAATGGCTCACCAGTTCACGGCATAAATATTTTTCTTCACTGTCCATCTGGTCGGTTGGCAGAATTTTGACCATGCGGCGTGGGAGTGCGGCAGTGAGCCGGATTAGTTTTCGTATGCCGAAGAAAAATCTCACCTTCAGCTTGCCGACCGTTTCCATATGGACGGCCGGCATGACCAGAGGCAGGTGCAAGTGGTTGAGCAGAAAGTCTTTTTGCAGGGGGGTCAGCAGCAAAGCTTGTTCGTGGCGGCCGAGAACAAAGCCGGGATCACTGCCAAGGGGCATAGCGTATAGGATCTCATTTTCCGCTTTGCGGCGCAACTCCTCAAGGTTCAGTCGGCGCTTGGAACGCCATAGACGGAATGGGGTGAAGGCCGAGAGCAGTTGGAGGTCGCCATAGAGACGCTCTTTTTTGAAAATGAGGTCTTCGATGCGTGCCTGATATTTTTCAGGAAAGGACATGTAGTGTGCGGCCAGCCATTGATAAAGCTGGCCGGCGGCTTTGGCCAACATGGCAAAACATGATGCGGTTGGCCGTGAACCGCTTTCCAGGGCCGCTTCAAAGACCAGGCCCTGATAGGAAGCGCAGGTGAAGGCCTGCCAGGGGATGCCCTGGTCCAGCAGCCATATCCTGCAAACATCGCCTCGGGCCGGGATGGCTACCGAGGCATGGTTGTAGCCATGGCCGGGATCGATAAGCCGTTGTGCCAGGATCCTCCTCAACAAAGACTTTTTTTCCAGTTTATGGCCGTTGAGCACGATATCCTGGGGAACGGCGGCACACAATTCACGGATCAATTTAATTTCTGCCTCGGACCGGCCCTGGCTACGGGTGATTGATATGCGGGTACCCAAGGCCCATGCGGAAGAATCCAGTTGCCGTACATGTCCGGCTTCGATATCCATGGTCCTTTGGCCCTCGCTGCCTGCGCTTTCGATTTTGATACTCAGGTTTCCCGGGATCGAAACAGCCAGCAGACCGATTCCTGGGCTGGCATCGCTTTGCAGGGCGGCGATGGCTTTTTCCCTGTCCGCGGCGTTACGTCCGGAGTCAAAGGCACAGGCTAGGGAAAGCCACTGGCTGACACTGATCCCGTCCCCATTGTCGCTGATGGTCAGATGGCGGTTCCGCACCTGAACGTCTACTCTGACGGCCCCTCTTTTCAGGGCGGCACGCACCAGTTCCACGGGAAGCTGGGCGGGAGAAGGAAACATGCAGGCCGCCAGCTTCTGCAGGTGGGCGTCGGCGTCCACGGACAGCAGATCGGCAAAAGAGCTGCCAGTGCTGTTGCTGGCAGCTGAAAGGAGGAAATCGTTCATGAACATGTCCTCAACAAGCGGCGGGCCGCCTTTTTTAATAGAGCTGGGTCAGCGTCTGCTTCCAGAAGCCGGTCGGCGTTCAAACGACTCAGGAATTTGAAAACGGCCAGAGGTTGGTTGCGGTTGTACAAAGAGGACAATTGGCGGAAAGTCGCCCCGGCCGGATTCACAGCAACAAAGTGCTGCGGGAAAAAAAACGGGACATGGCGGAGCGGAACCGGCAGGGCGATTTTCAACAGATCGGCACTGTTCAGGCCGGGAGCGATCAGGCAGGGAACAGGCATGTGCAGCGCTTTCTTCAAAATATCATTGACTGCGCCGAGCAAATTGTATTCAAGGCCGGGGACTGGGAGCGGCGGCACCGGCCGCAATTGGCAGAGCATGTCGGTGTCAATGGCCGTGGCGAACAGGGTGCGCAGGGGAGCATAAAGCGGTTGGCTTAGATCAAGAACCACTATACCGCTGCCGATCATGGCCAGGGCCAGGGGATTGCGGTTGGCGGTGATGAACAGTTTTTTTCTTTCGAGTAGACGCAGGGCCTGACGGACGGACATGGATTTTCCATCGGCAGTAGGCAGAATGCGATGGCTCCACAGCGGATTGTCCCGACCCCATATTTCAGGTTGAAGCATGGCCTGCTGGACGAGCTGCATAAGCTGATTCTTCATTTGCGCTTCGGGCGGGAGAGAAGCCTCGGCACTGCTTTTATTCCTAATTACCAACAGAAGACCGGCTGCTGCGGCCATGACCAGCAACAGCAAGGCCGGCCCGAGCAAATGATTCAATATTAGAGAATCCTCTGGCCGGCCATCATCCGCAGGCAAGGCAAGGCTGATGCTGCGGCCGGGATTGGTGTCAGAAGCCGTGACGGAATGGTCAGCCGGCCTAGCGGCACTGGCATCAGTGACCATCCAGCCCTGATTGAAATATTCGCTCCAGGCATGGAGCAGGGGACGGATTCTGCCTCGCTCGCCGATCATGCCTATGACCAGCCGGGAAGGAATCCCCATCTTTCTTAAAAGCAGGACATTCAGCCCGTTGATGATATCGCAATCCCCCTTGCCGATGCGCAACACTTTTTCCAGCCAGGGTTGGTCGCCGGCCAAGCGCAAGTACTGATTGGCGGTGGGCGCTGACGTGTCATAAGCGACCATATCACCGACCAGCATCCGGGCCAGGGACACTCGTTCAGCGATCGAATAGGCACGGGATTCCCGAACGGTTTTTTCCATGTTTGCAGACAGGGCGAGTCCCCGCGGCAGGACGGTCAGGTGAAAAATCTCCGCGGCTGTCAGCTCACGACGTTGTCCTCCGGGGCAGGAGTTGTATTCGACCATGCCGCCGTTGCCGGCAATGGCGGCAATGGCTTCGCCCTGAACGCTGCTGAAGACGGAATTGATCCTGAGGCCATCAAGGCGCACCGATCCCGCTTGCAAGGCATGTCCTGGCGGCATAGGCAGAAATATTTCACCGCCTGCCTCCGCCTGTAAGCGCATGCTCCAAACCTGTTCCGGCCGGCAATAAGGCGTATGATGTGCCGGCAAGCGGCTTTGTTCGGCCCGGCGGACAAAGCCGGCCTGGATATCATAGGCATCGGCAGCGAACAGCCTGAACCAGGCCGGAACGATTGGCTGGTAGGAAAACGGCGGGCCCTGCGGGGAAACAGACAGACTGACTGTAGCTCCTCCATACGATAAAGTGGTGGATTGCAGACTGAATGGAGAAGTCCGGACCGCGGTGACGGTAGGGAACCAGTGGCGCAAGATGGTGATTTCCAGGGGCACAATAATGAGCAGGAACAGCGGCAGCCAATGCCAGCCCGGGCGCAAGCTACGCTTTAAAGCCGCTAGAGAGCGGTCGCAACTGCGCTGCCGCCAGGTTCTGGGAAAAGTCCGATCCAAAGACAACTCCAGGAGGCGGCGCAGCGCTGTTTCGGCCTTTTTGCGCACGGTTTTCAGAGCCCTGTTTTCCAAAGCCAAATTGCGGGAAAAAGTCACGTCCAGGTGGTTGCCGTTGAGCAGGAATACCGGAGCCAGGTTGCGGCCGATCTCCGCATAGCCATCCTCTTCCATTTGCAGGTGTGTCATCTGCTTCAGTACCGCTCCCTGCCAAACCGGCAGACCACGGGCATAAAGCCGGACATGGGGCTTTGCCGCGAGTCCCACCGCCCCTTCCAGCGCGCCGCTGCGAAACCGGCAGCTGAGCGGCCCCGGCAAGGTCATGGGGCGGGTAAGATTTTTTCCTGCGAACCACACCGGCAGCATGTCCGCTTGGCGATTGTTGCGCCGGAGATACTGGCAGTATTGCCGCAATTCACTTTCCAGACACGATTTGAATTCCGCAGCTAAGGGAAAAGCGGCTGGACGACTCATTGAAACGGTCGTACCGGAGCGGGTCAACAGGCAGGCTGCCGGCCGGACGTTCAATTCGCCATCCAACTCCAGCGCCCACGAATTTTTGCCGTGGCGGGACTGCAAATGGATCAGGATGGGCTGAAAACCGAGGATGGTCCAGAAACCTATGCCGTATTTTCCGGCTGCTTTGTGGTCCGCAGCTTTGTCCGAGGCATAGAGACGAAAAAGAAAACGTCGGGCATAGGCCAGCGTCATACCGCGGCCGTCGTCGGCGAAGGTGAGCGTTTCCATTCCCTGCTGAGTTGTAAGGGCTTCGACCCAGATGTTGCGTGCCCCGGCATCGCGGCTGTTTTGGGCCAATTCCCTCAAGAAAAACCAGGGGTTGTTGCCGTAGGTACGGGTGACGGTTTCAGCCAAACCGCGGAATTCTTTGCCCAGCATCCAGTCGAAACGCTGTCAGTTCAATTTGCGGATGCGCACTTCAATGGCGGGATCACCCTTCAGCAAAGACACAAGTTTTTGCGGATCGCTGTCTGAAAAATGGTAGGGGTAGAGCACGCGCGGTTTTATCGCTTGGGCCGCTT
This sequence comes from Patescibacteria group bacterium, assembly GCA_035528155.1. Classification (GTDB taxonomy): domain Bacteria; phylum Acidobacteriota; class Aminicenantia; order UBA2199; family UBA2199; genus UBA2199. The sequence goes on from DATKZA010000059.1 coordinate 6,154, forward strand.
TGGCGGTCATTTCCGGGGTCATGGTATAAGGAAGGTTCATGGGCAGAAATGCCACGGCAATATCCCGCAAACTACTCATTTCCGGGATGTTTTCCGTGTCGCCGGCCACGTAGACGCGCAAGCCGGCAAAAGTGAGTATATAGCCATTGCCTTCACCACGCGGATGAAATGGCAGGCCGTTGGCGCGCTGGTGGAGAATGTTGTAGGCCGGGACGGCGGCAACGGCCACCCCTTTGGCTTGCATGATGTCGCCGTTTTTGAGAATATGCGCCGCTGCCGGCAGCGGCTGGCAGGCGGGGCTGACGAAAAGTTGAGTTGAATCCTGAGTCAGCGTCTTGATCGCCGCCGCATCAAAATGGTCCCCATGCTGGTGGGTGATCAGGATCAGGTCGGCTTTGGGAAAAAGGCTGAAATCGGCCAGCCGCCCGTCGGGATCGACGTAAATATGCAGCTTGCCAAAATTGAACAGCAAGGAGCCGTGACCGATGAAGGTGACGCGCAGATCGGCCGCGGCGGTTTTAAAAACATCGGATTCGAAACCCGTTTGGCCCGTCACGACAATTCCAGCGACGATGAAAAAAATAAAAAAGAATTTTTTGCGCAAGGCATCCTCCCGGCCATCATCGGCAATGATTCATTTGCCGGCATGGTTTTTATTGGTATTTTTTGCTGCCCGGTTTTTCGGGCCCGGAATTCCTCAACCGGCAGCCCGGCAATGCCGTAGTGTTCGCTGGGCATTTCCTGGATAATGCCCCGTACGCTCTCCGGAGCCACTGCCAAAACGGCGGTCACCGCGTCGGTCACTTTTTTCAGCAGGGCCTTCTTGGTTGCGGCGTTGCGCCCGCTCAGCATGTTCACGATCACCACTGGCATTTTGGCCTCCTGAAATCCCCATAACGGTAATGAGATTGAATTATTTCATTTTGCTGCGGTACTGGTTCAATCTATCCCTGTGTTTCTGGTTTTCAGCAAGCAACTTTTGATATAAGGCTTTGGCTTCCGGGTTGTCGTCCTTGATGATCTCATAGAATTTTTTCTTGGCCATGGAGTCCTCGATACCTGAGGCATTGGCTAGGGCGGTCTGCAGGGAGACCGGCTGGTCCAGCGTTTCCTTGATCTGGGCTTTAATGAAGCCCATGGAGGTCCTGATGGCTTCGATATTGAAACGGTCGCGGTTGTAGTCGATCTTGCCGCCTTTGATCTGTTCGATGCTCGAACGGATCCATTCCATGTTTTTCCTTTCATCGTCGGCCATGTCGATCCAGAATGTTCTGTGTTCGGGGAATTTTTCGCTGTATACCCAGTACAGCTCCATGACCGCCATCTCGTATTCGGCGATCAGCTCGATCTTGCTGATTTGAAAGGCGGATAATTCCATAGAGCACCTCCGCTGGCACAATGCCTGTGCTAGCCGTACTGTGTTTATTTCTAACACAATCGATAAAAAGTGTCAATTTGCATTTTTTGAAAACATTATCTGGTTCCCGGTGTTCGCTAACAGAGTTTTGACATTGCCTGTCGGATTTGCTATACAGGAGGTCTAATGGATTTAAGGAAAATCGGCCGGAACTGGAAAACACTCGCCGGGATCGCGCTCAGCTTGTTTTTTATTTTCCTGGCCTTTCGCCAGGTCAGTTTCAACCAGGTGCTGTTGGCATTGGGCCGAGCCAATTACTGGTATTTGCTGCCGGTGTTGGCGGTCATCGTCCTGAGCCTGGTCTTGCGCAGCCTGCGCTGGCAGTACCTGCTGGCCCCGCTGCAAAAGGTGAAGATAGGCGGTTTGTTCACTTCCCTGACCATCGGCTACATGGCCAACACTTTTCTGCCGGCTCATTTGGGAGAATTCGTCCGGGCCTGGCATCTGCAAAAAAAAACCGGGATCGCCTCCAGCTCGGTTTTTGCCACCATTGTCATGGAACGTTTAATCGATGTATTTTCCCTGCTGCTGTTGCTGGCAGTGTCCCTGATGGTTTTCCCTTTCCCGGGCTGGGTGCAAAAAAGCGGGGGGGTCATGCTGGCCCTGGTCGCGGCCTTGAGCGTCTTGCTGCTGTGGATGAAAAAATACCAGCTGAAGACCATGGCGCTTAGCGCACGGCTGCTGCGGCCGCTGCCGGCATCTCTGGCCGCCAAAATCAAGGGACTTTTGCAGCAGTTTTTAAACGGGGTGACGGCGTTGAAGCGCCCGGCCCATTATCTGGCGGTCGGCGTTCTTTCCCTGCTGATCTGGGTTTGCTACATTCTGACCATTCAACTGCTTTTTTTCGCCTTCACTTTTGCCGGCCGCTATCAACTTCCCTGGAGCGCGGCCCTGGTGGTCACGGTCGTAACCACCATCAGTGTGGTCGTTCCATCATCTCCGGGTTATGTCGGCTCATTTCATTATTTGTGCCAACTTGCGCTGGGGTTGTTCGCCATTCCCAAAGGCCCGGCTCTTTCCTACGCATTTGTTTTGCACGCCGTCTCCGTTTATCCGCTTTTTTTTCTGGGCCTTTTTTTTCTGGCCAGCGAAAAACTCAGCCTGAAATCACTCCAGGAAGAGAACGTCCATGCTTTTGACCATTGACATAGGCAACACCTCCATGGCCGGCGCTGTATTCAATGGCAACGCCATCATTCACCGCAGCGTCCTGCCTACACCAAAAAAATGGTCGGCCAGGCATTTTACAATCTTGTTGCCTGCCGCATTGGCGCAACGGACAACCGCCGTGATCGTTTCTTCGGTGGTTCCGGCAATGGACCGCGACCTGGCCGTGAACATTAAAAAAGCGATCGGGAAACGGGCGCTTTTCCTCGACCACAAGACACCGACAGGCATCACTTTAAAGATCGACAGACCTTGCGAACTTGGCGCCGATCGCATTGCCGATTGCGCCGGGGCACTGACTCTGTTTTCTCCGCCGCTGATCGTCATTGATTCAGGGACCGCGACTACATTCGACCTGCTCAACGCCAGGGGCGAATATTGTGGCGGTTGCATCTTCCCGGGCATTGGCATCGCCATTGAAAGTTTAGCGGAAAGCACGGCCAAGCTGAAAAAAATCACTTTCGAAGTGCCCCGTTCGCCCGTGGGTACCAACACCGCCGCCAGTATCCGTGCCGGGGTTTATTTCGGCTATATCGGGACTCTCCAGCACCTGATCTCCTGCTACCGGAAGATCCTGGGTCCAAAAAGCAAGGTGGTGGCTACCGGCGGTTTGAGCCGCTATTTTAAAGGCCGGGTTTCGGGAATAGACATATTCGTGCCGGACCTGCTGTTCCTTGGCCTTAAAAGCATCTTTGAACAGCAGCGTCCAGGGCCCTAACATGCCCCTTTGCTTGTGAGAGAATCCATGACCCGGGATGCTGGAGGCGAAGATTTTGATTACATTATACGTATCATCCAATACCTAGACCAATGCTACGGCATCCGTTTTTTCATCAGTAGCAGAGATTTTGATTTGTTGTACCGCTGGTGGGAAAAACGAATCCCGGCAGCCGTAATCCGTGATTCACTGGATCGGGTGGTGGCGCGCAGCCGTTCGCGCCAAAGACCGCCCGCTCACTTCGCGGCTTTCAGCAACGAGGTGCGTAAGAATTTCCAATCATTCCTGGACCTGAACATCGGGCGGGAAAGGTCCGAACCCGCGGACGAACACGCGGAGATTAGAAAATTTATGGCCCAATTTCCACCTGAACTTGAATTCATGCGCAGCGATTTCGAAACCCTGTTTTCCCGGCTGCTTCAGGGTGAGGAAACCGATCCCAAACTCCTGCATAAAAAACTGCTGGCCCATTTTATGAATGACAACGAGTTGAACGCCAAGAGCGCCTGGTTTTTACAGAACCTGTCGCCCCATTTGCGCCGCCAGGATATTGAACAAAAATATCGCTTGAATTATTTGCTGGGCAAGTTCGCCATTCCGGTCTTGGACTGATCCGGCCGGCTTTCGTCCTGCGCCAACTGCTTTTGCAAAGCCATCAGGTCTGTTTTTATGGCACGGAAATCTTTGTAGCGGCGCCGGCGGTCCTTGCGCATGGCCTTTCTGACAACGGCGCGCAAGAGCTTGGGGACATCCCGGCTGAAGCGGACCTTGCTGTGCAGGATATGAAAAAGGGTGACGATGTTCTCACTGTCGGCGAAAGGGCTCTTGTTTTCGATCATTTCATAAAGGACGACACCGAAGGAAAAGATATCGGTCCTGCCGTCTGTATGAAGCCCTTTGACCTGTTCCGGTGACATGTAGGCCGCCGTGCCCATGACTACCCCTTTTTCCGACAGCTCCGCATCCTGGCAAGCCTTCTTTGTATGGGCAATGGCGCCGGGACAGGTCTTGGCCAGGCCGAAATCGAGGATCTTCACCTGGCCGCTGCGGTCGATCATGATGTTGCCGGGCTTGATGTCGCGGTGCACGATATTCCGATCCTGGGCCGCTTCCAGGCCCGCGGCTACCTGCAGGGCGATGGCGATGATCTTGTCGAGAGAGAGGGGCTTTATTTTCAGCATCTGGTCCAGGGTCACACCGTCGACGTATTGCATGACGATGAATTCCCGGTCGTTCTCCTCGACGATCTCGTATATGGGGCACACGTTGGGATGCTTGATTCGCGAAGCGGCCCGGGCGCCGTGGCGGAAGCCTGATCCTGAGGATCGGTCAGGGATGAAATCGGCGCGGATGCGCTTGATCGCCACTTTTCTGCCGTTTTGGCTGTCTACCGCCAGAAAAACATCTCCCATGCCGCCCGCGGCCAGTGACTTGATGATCCTGAAGCGGTTTTTGATGATCACTTCCATGTTTAAATTGTAGCAAATTTATTGACATTTTCATATAAATTGTAGATATTAGCTTGATGAAGGGCGCGAGATGTGCATGTATACTTTTATGGATGATTTTCATGATGCCGCTGCAAGGTAACGAGAACGGTTCGTTCCCTGTCGACGTCCAAGGTTGGACTTTGGCGCCGGAAGCGGAAACCTACACGCCTGAAAACCTGTATGAATACATCGACGGAGCTGCGGAGCTTTATATTTCCTATGGTTTCGAAAAACTGTTCACGCGTCGCTATCAACGGGCGGATCAGCCCGAGATCACCGTCGACCTCTTCGACATGGGCGGCCCCGGGAATGCCTTCGGGATCTTCGCCCACAGCCAGGAATCGCCCGGAAAGGCGGTCGGCCGGGATTCCGAGTACCTCGACGGGCTGCTGCGTTTCTGGCAGGGCCGCTATTACGGTTCCCTGTTGTGCAGCCCTGAAACGCCGGAATCGCGCCTAGCGCTGATGGAATTGGGCCGGCGCCTCGCCGAAAACCTGCCGCCTGATGCCGGACGGCCGCGCAGCTTGTCGCTTTTGCCGCTGCCGGGATTGCTGGCCGGGAGCATCCGCTATTTCCACCACCCTGCCTGGCAGAACACCTACGTGTTTATTTCAGCAGAAAACATCCTGGAGATCGGTCCGGGTTGTGAAGCGATTCTGGCAAAATACGACCAGGGGGGGGAGCGGCCGGTCGTGCTGCTGGTGCTCTATCCCGATCGCAACATTGCCGAACGCGCCTTCGCCAGCCTGCGAAACAAATTTCATTTGCCGGCCGCAGGGGGAGAGGCGGTCAAGCTGGCCGATGAAAAATATTGCGCCGCCGCCCTGGAAAAAAAGGTTGTCGCCGCCGTCTGGCATGGCGGCGGCCCGGACCCGGCGCTGCGGCTTCTTGCCGCTTTAAGGGAAAAAATAGCGCTATTCGAAAAATAGAAAAAAGAAGGGGAGGAAAAGATGAAAAAAAAGACGATCAGCCGCAGGAAATTCATCAAGGACGGAGCAGCCGCGCTGGCGGCCGGATCGCTGGCCCTGGCCTGCCCCTGGGAACTCGGCGCCCAAGAGCCCGGCAAAACCAGGGTGGTCCTCATCCGCGACAAGGATGTCCTGGATGAAAGCGGTGTTGCCAAGGCCGATGTCATGCAGAAGATGCTGGACGAAGCAATCAGAACGCTGCTAAGTGAAAAAGAGACGGCCACGGCCTGGAAAAAGATCATCAAGCCGACCGATGTCGTGGGCATCAAGACCAATGTTTGGAGAGCCCTGGCCACGCCGCCGCAGCTCGAGGAAGCGATTCGAAACGGAGTGCTGTCGACTGGAGTCAAAGCGGAAAACATCAGCGTCCGCGACCGCGGCGTGCTCAGCGACCCGGTATTCATGAAGGCCACGGCGCTAATCAATGTGCGGCCCATGCGCACCCACGACTGGTCGGGACTGGGAACGCTGTTGAAAAATTACATCATGTTCGTCCCCGATCCGCCCCGCTTCCACCCCGACTCCTGCGCCGATCTGGCGACCCTCTGGCAGCTGCCCGAGGTCAAGGGCAAGACGCGGCTGAACATCCTGGTCATGCTCACGCCGCTGTTCCACAGCGTCGGGCCGCACGGTTTCAATCCCGCCTACGTGTGGAAATACTACGGACTGCTCGTTGGCCTGGACCCGGTGGCCGTGGACGCATGCGGGGCGCGCATCATCCAGGCCAAGCGCCGGGAATTTTTCGGCGAGGACCGGCCGATCAACCCGCCGCCCAAGCATATCGAGCTGGCCGACACGCGCCACCACCTGGGCACGGCCGATCCGAACAAGATCGAACTGGTCAAGCTCGGCTGGCAGGAAGGGATTCTGATTTAAAATTATAGGAGGATTCACATGCCTAAGGGCTACATGAACCGGTTTTTACATATTGATCTGAGCACCTTTTCCAGTCGCATCGATGTTCCCGATCCAAGCGATTTCGAGCAATTCATCGGCGGCAAGGGGCTGGGTCTCAAGTGGCTGATTGACCAAGGCCTGATCAGCCAAGAACCTTTTGCCGCAGAGAATCCCCTGATTTTCATGACCGGCCCAATTACCGGGACTGCGCTGCAGACTTCGGCCCGTTCGGTACTGGTCACCAAATCGCCGCTGACCGGAACCTTTCTCGACAGTCATGCCGGCGGCAATTTCGGCCCCCAGATCAAACGTGCTGGTTATGATTATATCGTCATCAGCGGCCAAAGTAAGCGACCAATATTTTTACATATCACTCCGCAAGAGGTCTTTTTCGAAGACGCTACCAGGCTTTGGGGCCAGGGGATCATGGATGCGGAAAAGAACCTGCGCAACAAATATCCCCGGGCCCGGGTGGCCGCCATCGGCCCAGCCGGAGAAAACCGCGTCCGTTTTGCCTGCATCGGTACCGATTATTACCGTCAATTCGGGCGCGGCGGAGCCGGCGCGGTGATGGGCTCTAAAAACCTGAAAGCGCTGGTGATCGAGGGCGATGAAAAAATCTCCATCCATGACCGCCGGGTTTTTCAAAAGCTGAATCAGCAATTGACCCGTGACATCATGGCCCATCCCAATCGCCAGCGCCGCTTTGACCTGGGTACCATGATGTGGATTCGCATGGGCCAAGAAGAGGGACATTTTCTACCGACGCGCAATTTTCAAGAGGTCGGATTCAGCGAATACCAGAATATCACTTCCGAAGCCATGAAAAAAGAGTTGGGCTGGAAAAGTGTCGGCTGTTTCAACTGCGTCATCAAGTGCTCGAAACTTGCCCGCTGGAACAACCATGAAATCGAAGGACCGGAATATGAGACCACGGCTTTTCTCGGCTCGGGCTGCGGCATCGGCAACGCCCGTGACGTGGCCTATGCCAACTATCTCTGTGATGACCTGGGCCTGGATACGATATCTGCCGGCGTAGTCTGTTCCTTCGCCATGGAAGCTTTTGAAAAAGGCATCCTGCCGATGGCAAACAGCGGCAAGCTCAGGCTCAATTTTGGCGACAGTCAGGCCCTTTTTACCCTGCTCGAGCAGATCGCTCACCGCCAGGGAATCGGGGATTGGCTGGCCGAGGGCAGCAAACGGGCCAGCGAAAAACTGGGTAAGGGCAGCGGCTATTTCGCCATACAAACCGCCGGCATGGAACTTTCCGGGGTGAATATCAAAGGTTGTGCCTCCATGGGCCTGACCCTGGCCACCGCTGACTTCGCCAGCCATACCCGTTTCTGGCCGGCCACGGCTGAAATGAAAGGGCTGCTGGATTTTGAAAGTACCCCGGCATTCGTGGCCAAGGGTCAGGATGAGGTCAACACCCGTAATTCGCTGATTGTTTGCGATTTTTTACCATTTGACCTTGATCGCCTAGCCCCACTTTATGAAGCATTGACAGGGATCAAACTGGATGAGCCGCAAATGCGGCAAATCGGCGATAAAATTTCCAACCTGACGCGCATGTACAACTTGAAAAATGGCCGAACGGCCAAAGATGACACCCTGCCGCAGCGATTTTTTAAGGAAAAACATCTTTCCGGCCTGTTCAAGGATCAGTTCATGAGCGAAGAAAAATTTCGCCAATGGCTACAAATCTATTATGGTTACCGCGGTTGGGACGATGATGGTGTGCCGAGTGCAAAAAAACTGAGCGAACTTGGATTACAAAGACTTTAAAGGCAAATAAAATATTATATCAAGGAGATCATCATGAGCGATTCTGATTCCGCGGGCGTCGAACGTTATATCCAACTCGGCCGTGAATATTTGGCCAAAAGAAAAGAGTTCCGCAAAAAAGTGAGAAAATTACGCTTCGACACCATTGCCGTGCACGGCATGTACTCGGTCGAGGAAGCGTTTGCGCAAGGGCAGGGTGGCATCATCGAGCCCTTGTTTCCCTCCACCTCGCAAGGCTATCGCGACAGCGATGAAATGGAAGCCGGCCTGTCCTACCGCATGCCCACCTGGTGCTATTCCCGCATCCACAATCCCACCATTTTTTATCTCGAAGAGACATTGTCCCTCCTGGAAGCCTATGGCTGCGCCTTTGACGCTTCGGCCCTATGCACCGCTTCGGGAATGGCGGCCATCAAGCAGGCGGTGGAGCCCCTGCTGGCCCAGGACGAAGCGCACCCAGGTGAGATCAATTTCGTGTCTTCGGCCCAGGTATATGGGGGCACGTTCCAGTTTTTCAACGTGCGCATGAAGGAACGCGGCGCTCATGTGCGCTGGGTAGCGCAACCCTGGGAAGCAAAGGAATGGGAAAAGCTTGTTGATAAGCAGACCCGTTTCCTGTACACCGAGATGCCGTCCAATCCGCAACAGGCCTGTTCCGACTTGCAGGCCCTGGCCAAGCTGGCCCACCATTTCCAGATCCCGTTGATCGTCGACAGTACCATCGCCACCCCGGCACTGCTGCGGCCGCTGCAGCACGGCGCAGACATCGTGGTGCAATCCCTGACCAAAACCATCGGCAGCGGCGGCGCTTCGATCGGCGGGGCGGTGATCGCCCGCCATGATCTGACCAGCCGCCACCTGGACGGCGCAGCCAAGGCCGACTATGCCGCATGGTTGAAATTGTGGCCGGCCCGCGATTCGGGCGCCTGCATGTCTCCCTATTCAGCTTTTTTCTTTCTCGGCGAACTGCGCACCCTGCGCATCAAGGTGGATTGGTTTTCCCAGAATACCGTGGCCGTGGCCGATTTTCTGTCCCGGCATGCGCGCGTGGAATCAGTGGACTACCTGGGTTTGAAAAACCACAAACTGCACGAACTCGCCGCCCGCTACCTGCGCATGGTCGACAGCGACCTTCCGGCCTTCGGACACTTGCTTTCCTTCACGATCAAAGGCGGCGCTCAGGATGCCCGGCGCTTTTTTGACAACCTGCAGCGGATATTCCGGGCCACCGACCTGGGCCGCATCAAATCCGTGGCCACCATTCCGGCCATTTCCACCCACCAGCAGCAGGGAGATGAGGGGCGGCGCCTGGCCGGCATTCCGGCCAACATGGTCCGGCTATGCGTGGGCGGCGAGCACCCCGATGATATCATCGCGGATCTGGACCAGGCATTAAATAAAATTTGAGGAGAACATCATGAAAATACTTTTGATCGGATTTGGAACCGTGGGCCAGGGATTGGCGGAACTGCTCCTGGAAAAAGAGGCTCTGCTCAACCGGACTTACGGAATGAACGTTCAAGTGACCGGAATCGCTGATTTCCAGAAGGGTTCGTTGTACAATGCACGCGGTCTTGATCTTAAAAAAGTTCTGGCGGCCGTAAAAAGCAATGGAAGACTTGCCGCACTTGAAAATGATATTTTCGACGAGGACGCCCTGGCGCTGATAAAAAAAGCCAAGGCCGATGTGCTGTGCGAAGCTACATATACCGATATCAAAACCGCTGAACCGGCCACTTCCCATATCCGGACCGCCTTTGAACAGGGCATGCATGTCGTTACCTCCAACAAGGGGCCGTTGGCCCTGTATTACCATGAACTTCTGGAGCTGGCACGCAAAAAAAAGCTTGAATTTTTGTTCGAGGGAACTGTGATGAGCGGCACACCGGTACTGAACCTGATCCGCGAAACTTTGACCGGTAGCGGAATCCATGAAATCAAGGGCATCCTCAACGGCACGACCAACTACATCCTCAGCCTCATGGAAGAGGGATTGTCCTACGAAGTGGTGCTGAAGAAAGCACAGGAACTGGGCTATGCCGAAGCGATTCCGGACGCCGATGTTTTGGGTTGGGATGCCCTGGCCAAGGTCACTATCCTGGCCAACACGGTTTTCGGCGCTCGCCAAAAGCCTTTTGATTATCCCTGTCAGGGGATCACCCAGATTTCGGCATCGGATATCGCCGCTGCCAAAGCCCAGGGCAAGCGTTTCAAATTGATTGGCCGGGTGTGGAAAGAAGGGGAAGCCGTCAAAGCTTCCGTTTCCCCCCAGCAGATCAGTCTCAGCCATCCACTGGCCGGGGTAATGGGGGCCAGCAATGCCCTGACCATTTCCAGCGACACTCTGGGAGATGTCACCATTATCGGTCCAGGGGCCGGGCGTCGCGAAACCGGTTTCAGCATGTTGATCGACTTGATCCATATCGGCCAACGACGGCATTGAGTATATTGCCAAACGCCACAAAGCCAGGAAAAAATGTTTTTATCATCCCGTTTTGCCTGTGGCTCAGTCTCTGGCTGTTTATTTCTTGCCGGCAGAAAACTGACCGGGAGATGATCGCTGCTGTTATAGCCAAAATGGCGGTCCAGGTGAAAAAAAAGGACGCAGCCGGGCTGGTCGCCCACCTGGCTGACAACTACAACGATTTCGAGGGGCGCGATCGTGCCCAAACCGCGGCCATGGTGGAAGAATATTTCAGTCGCTACCGCGGCATCGTGATCAAGGTGCTGGCGTCACGGATCGAGCTCAGATCGGCTCAACGCGCCGAAGTGGAAGCCGATGTTGCCTTTTACAGCGGTGCCGCCTCCGCCTTGCGGAAATTGATAGGCTTTTCCGGCGAGAACTACCGCTTCAAGTTCGCCATGGAGAAAACTGACGTCTGGACGATCCGCAGTTCTCAATGGGAGTATATCCCCCTGTCCGGCCTTTTTCCGGAATCTTTACAGATACTGCGGGACTTGTTCCCGGATTTATGAAATTCAATATTAGCCAAGAGCGGTGCCAGAATGGCCATTGAAGCAATCAAGACCAAAAAGGAACTCATGGATGCAGTGTACGGTTTCCGTGCCAGCCGCATCATCCTGACCGCTTTTGAATTCGGAATCTTCTCGAAACTGGGAGA
>DATKZA010000060.1:0-3724 GCA_035528155.1 Patescibacteria group bacterium
GTATACCCTCTTTTGTCCTTACTATCCACCGCAGCGCCCTTGGAAATTTGCAATTCGACGTCCAGAGGCTGGCCGCCTGAAACTGCTTTATGCAGTGGTGTTTGGCCGTCATCGTCACTGGAAGGGTTGGATGCCGGATCCCCTGCTTCTCCCGATCGCACCCGCGCCGACAGCCGGTCCAATTCTTCCATAACGCTCGCTTTCCCATTCCATTGGGCCTGCTTTAAAATAGACATGACCTGCCCGATGATTTTTTGCGACGAGTCGATGGACTCCGCAAGCTCAGAGCTCCACTTATTTTTCATCCATTGTTTTCGCTCATCCGGGATTTCCATGGCATCAATCGTTTTCAATTTCTCCCGTTCATTTTGTAGGTTAAATTCAAGGCAATTACAGGTGAATAAAAAATAGTTGATAAAGGAATCCTTTTTCATTTCATGATGAATCAATCCGAGATGATAGTAGGAGCGGCATTTGGAGTATTGCACATCTTCCAGGGATTTCAAAAAATCGACCTCGGCTTCTTTCACTTTGGTTTCTTTGAGGTAAAGGCTGCCGGAAAGAAAATGAACTTCCCCGGCAAGAGGAAGATATGATTTGGCCGCCTGGATCATGTCTCGTGCTTGTGCAAGCTGATCCGTAAGAAAAAAATTACAGGCTTTGAAGTAGAAGGCCTCACCCCGGTGCAAAGAATGGTTTTGCAGCAGAATATCAAAAACCTGGTTGGATAAGTTGTACTGTTTTAAATAATGGCATGAGGCCCCTTTGCCAAAAAGGGCCGTGGGATTGATGGGGTCCAGCGCCAAGGCGTTGTCGTAATAATTGACCGCCGTTTCATAGTCATTAATATGTAAAAAAAAGATATTGCCAATTCCATTGAGCGCCTGGGTGTACTCCGGGATGGACTGGAGCGCTTTTTTAAAATACTTCCAGGCTTCTCCGGGCTTCTTGTTGAACAGCTCCAGGTTGCCCATACCTACAAAAAATTCCGCGAATTGGGGGAATCGCTTTTCGATTTCCTCTCTCCGGCCATATTGGCTCCTGTAATCCAGATAAATAAAAAGTGGCGTGTCCGAATATTTTTTTAATAATCGAAATAATTGATGCTTGGCCATGAATTCCATCAGCTCTTTGTTGTTTGCTTGATAATCAAAGGAATAATGCTTTAAGCAGTATAGATAGAGATAGGCATCAAGAGAGGAGTTCTCAATATCAAAGCTGGTGATGTCGACGGTTACTTTTTTTTCGGAGGCCGTTGGCCGGTAGTGCAGCCGATAATCACCGATCATATCAAAAAGGTATCGCTGCTTTTTATTCATGGGAAAATTTGCCAATTCGGCAATTTTTTCAAACACCTCTGTCCCGACAATCCCTTCATGTTTTTCCCTGATGGCAATCAGGTACAGGGTCAAGAACCGTTTATCCCTGAGTGCCGTGGTTTTCTTCAAGGCATAGGCCCGGTCGTAGAAAGCTTCCGCTTTTCTCCATCCGGTCAGATGCATCGTCGCAAAATAAGCGTCAGCTTGCGCGATAAGTTCCTGGTATTCTTTTTGCTGGATGCGCGGAAGCAGGGCCCCGGTTTCTTTTTTTAAGGCACAGCCGCCTAAATAAAGAACAACACAGGATAATAGGGCCGTTTTTAGAAATGTAAGGATATTCATTTTCATGTTTTTTTTTATTTAGTAATCCCGTTTTCTTTCAATTTTTACTTTTTTTGGAGATACGCTTGATGAATCGCGGCGATCCAGTCGATGGTCGTCACCAGAGGAAACGCGTTTCCGTAAGACTCCCATTTCTTCAGCGTATTCGCATCCATCACCGCCTGGACACTTTTCCCGGCCTTGAATTCCTTTTCAACTATTCTCCGGGTATCGACAATCACCTTGTAGTAATTTTTCAATTCAGTCATTGAATAATCTTTCCCGTGGCCGGCGACGAATTTTGCATTGGCCGGAAATACGTCGATCGCTTTTTCCAGGATCTCCTGGTACCTGTTCACGTCTCCAAAAAGCAGCGGAAAAGAACCGGAAAACAGCAGGTCGCCCAGAGAAACGATCCCGGAGCCCTTGAAATAAACAATCACATCGGCTTCGGAATGCCCGCCGGCAGCGGGGATAATGAAGATATCTTCGCCGTTGAACGCGAGCCGATAGTAGCCGGCAAAGGTTTTCCTGGTTCTCCCCTTGAGCTCGCCCTTGCCGGGAGAGAGCACACCCTTCCTCGCCCATTGGGCCAAATTGGAGAGATTCGTGACCACCGCTTTTGCCCCCATTGCGGGGCCAGGCTGCAGAACGCCAGGATCAATGCCAGCGGCACTATTTTTCTTGGCATGGCGTGCTCCTCATCAGGGCCTTCCCGCCCGTCTCATCATGGGTGATCACGTTACATTGCATTGGGTACCTCCGAGGGATCTTGGATCATTTTGCGTTATCGGCATTTTTTTCAATTGCCGTTGCACGGGCGGCCGCCCCTGCGAATTATTTTGGGATTCGTTCGGCCGGGGGCTGCAACTCCTCAATGAGTTTTGCCGAAACCCAGTAGATGTCCCCGCGGTTGCAGAAAAAAAGGTATTGTCGGTCCGGGGACAAGGTGGGCAGCATTTCTCCGCCCGGCAGGTCGAGCTTTTTGCTCAAATCGATCGGCGTTCCCCACGTCCCTTGTTTTGTCCGGAAGCAGACGTACAGGTTCTCGTCAAAATCAAAAACATGAAAGCGTTCGTCCGGGGAGATGCAGGTGTGATGTTTCAGCAACCTTTCGTTTTGTGGAACGATCGGGTCATATTCCAGCGCCCCGGCCTCTTCCAGCTTGTCATTGACCAGTGCGAACCGGGCCGACCCCATGTAGATCGAGCCGGAATCGGAAGTGGTGGGAAACATGCCCATGCCCAGGTGCTTCGGCTTTCCCCAATCGTCCCCTTTTCTCTGCATGATCCATACCTGGGCCATCCTTCTTCCCTCCCCGCATCCGGGGAATGGCCGGTTGCTGCAGAAAAACAGGCGCTGGCCGTCCGCCGTGACGTGCGGCTCGTTGTCGATGAATTCGGTGTTGAACGAAGCCGGACGTGGCGCCGACCATCCCTCGGAGGTCAGCTTGGTCACCATCAGCCCGGCGCTTTCCGCGAAGCGGAAGAAATAATACTCCTTGCCATCCGGAGTGAATGTGCCGCTGAACTCGCGGGAGTCGGCGGTGGATACGATCCCCGGAGCGAATATCTCCGGTGTCATACCCGGCGGCTTCTGGCCGAGATACGGGCCGGTCAGCCTGGGGAACTCGGATGGGCTCGAGAAAGCGGTCGTTCCGGCAAAGACCGCCAGGACAATCATCATCGTTGCTTTTATCATCTTACATTCTCCTTTGGGATTGATTCTCGGCACTCAATTCAATATATCGGGAATTTTCACCCATGCTTCGGGAAAATCAAAGTTCGTCTCGATCGACTTCACCCGGCCTTTCATCTGGCCGGTACGGGATCCGTAACTGAATCCATGGGGCAAAAGGACCCCATTCACCTGCCTGTAGTCGAAGAAATCCCTGTAGGGAGTATGTTCTTTTCCGCCCAGCACGAATTTTGCCGCCGCCCTAGAGATCAGAAACGACTTGCTGTCGATATAATACGTCATTACGGCGCCCAGGGGCAGGTTCACGCTCAGCTTTGCGGCGTCCCGGCCATCGACCGATTCTACGCCGGCGAAAGCGGCGGGATAATCGAAAAATGCGGGGAAAT
>DATKZA010000061.1:0-21716 GCA_035528155.1 Patescibacteria group bacterium
GCCGGGTCTATGTTGTCCCTGTAGTCGGCCGAGGTGATGGCGGTCATGACGTCGGGAATGATGGCGGTGTTGAAATCAAAGGGTTCCGAATCCTGATAATAATCGACCGAGCAGCCAATGGTGATCTGCGGATGGTTGGGCAGGGTGAATTTTCTGAAAGAGCCGTAATGATTGGGTCTGCCCGCGGCGGGCTCGCCGACGATCGTGGCATTGGTGTATTTGCTGAAGATGGTGGTGAAATGCACGGCCGCCGAGTATGTCACCCTCCCGGTGATCAGGAACAGCTTGTCGTGACGGTCGATGGCGGGTCTGGCGATAATGCCTTTCAGGAGAGGCAGTTCAACATGGTTGCCGCCGTTGTTCGCCCGGATGTCGATGACGAGTTTTTCCGCTGCGCTCCGATCGAGGGCCTCAAAGAACCTGGCGCAGGCCTCTCCAAAACTTCCCTTGCCACTGCCATGGGGAAAATTCAGCGAGTTGATCTGGAGAAACATCATTTTGTCTTCGGGAACGAATTCAAACCAGAATCTGCTTTCCCTGTCTTTGAGCCATAGAGATAGGGGATTTTTTGAGCTTTCGTTCATGGTAACGAGTTCAGGGCATGATTGCGGGTACCAGGTGCCGAGATAGCGAGCCATATCCGTAAAGGGGACCGTGTCGATTTCGATCTTGACCAGCTTATTTTTTTCATTGCGCAGGGATAGGGTAATCCTGTTGACAGCCTCGACCGCGTCGATTTTTTTCAGCATTTCCGCGAAACCGAGCGTGTAGTACAGGCTTTTCTTCTGCCCATATGCGTTATCGTGGCTGTAAAGTTTGCCGAGTTTCACGATGGCTTCCGCCACGGGCATTTTTCCCAGCTTCTCAATTTTCAGGCCAACCAGTTTCCGATATTTCGGAAGTCCGGCCAGGATATAAACTCCATCATCGAAGGGATACAAGATGAAAGGCAGCAGATTGAAAGTTTTATCGAGCCATTCGGGATCCGAGTACTCGAATCCCATCCTGGTGTGGCCGTCGTTCAGGCTGGCCAGCAATTCGGAAAACGAGACCACGATATCCGCGTCGATTAAGTGGGGGATCTCCTGGTAGAGCCTGTCCTTCAACTTGTAGAAGTCCTGCCTCGGGAAAAAGGCGTAGGGCAGGGGGTGCATGATTTCGATCCGCTTGACCATGTATTCAAGGTCCTGCTGCCATGCGGAAGCTTGCTCATTCTGGGCAAGAATGGCGACTGCCAGCAAGAGGATGCCGGACATGATTGCGTATGTTTTTCTCATTTTATTGCCTCCTTTTTTTTGGATACCAAATAAACGAAATATAGGAAAACAAAGTTCCATTGCCCTTCAAGGCGCATTGATCTCGCCTCTGTTTTGCGACCAAATCCTGCGGACCTTCCCGGTCCCACTATTTTTTTTCCGGGCGCAGCCGGGAAAAACCGGAAAACCCATCCGCAAAGAAAAGGCGCCGGTCATTTTCAAGAGCAAGGGGATCTATACGAAGGAGATGGCGACACTCCTGGCGGGGGATTAAGAAGGCTTCAGTTCTTTCGGCCTTTACCTGCGCGGCGGGATGATGATGATGATCGGGTCGAGCTTCAGCCCTTTATTTTTATTAGCGCTATCAACGACGAAGACCGTGTACTTGTAAAGATGGTTGATCTTGGCATCGGCTTTAATCGTTTTTTCAAACGACCTGACGGATTCGGTTATCTCTTCGTTGTCTAGATTTTCATCAAATGGAGTTTCTACTTCAAATTGCAGTAAAAAATCGAAATCGCTCGTCCATTTAATAAGGGCTCCCCTAGGCACGGCATAGGCGTATTTTTCGCCCATATCAATTACTCTTTCTTCATTCAAGTCCATGATCGAGATCACGATCTTGAATTCTCTTGGTGGCGGGGCCGGCAGTTGAAGACACAGGCAAAGTAATAAACAAACCGTCATGACAAAAGCAGCGATTTTTTTCATCCCATCCTCCTTGCCGGGGCTTCCAAGGCCCGGGCTTACTTTTTATTGGCTTGATGCCAAAAGCTCCTTAATGCGGACTGCTGAGCAGCTCCAGGTAGGACGGATCGGCACGAAGCGCGGCCAGGTCGGGTTCCTTTTCGATCTCGTCCATCCCTCCCAGCCGCTCCCGGTACTCGCGGAGAGCATCCAGGGACTGGGAGCGTTCCCCGACCGCCTCATGGACCAGGATCGCCCGGCGGATCATTTCCAGGTTGGCTGGGGCCAGGGTGCGGGCGCGGGAGATGGCCTCCAGGGCTTTGTTCTTTTCTCCTTGGTGGGCACGATACAAAGCCAAGCAAGAGATGATCTCGCTGTCGCCGGGAGTGGCGGCGAGGAGCACTTCGGCTAGGGCGATGGCTTTTCGGTAGGCGGCGCCGGCTTTTTCCCGTTGATCGGGCAGCTGGCGATAGGTGTCGGCCAGGTTGCCCCACATGATGTAGTCGTTTGTCTCACGGGCCAACGCGCTGAACAAGGGGAGGGCTTTGCGGTATTCACCTTCGTAAAAGTAAAGGGTGGCCAGGTTGGATTGGGCGGCGGGGTCCGGCTGGATGGCGTTGGCTTTCTCGAACATGAGCCGGGCTTTCTCTCGGTCACCCTTCTTCATGTACATGCCTCCCATATTGATGAATCCGTTTATATCGCCCGGGGCCAGCTCGACTACTTTTTGATAGAAGTCCAGGGCCTCATCATAACGACCGTTGATGTAATAGAAGTAAGCCAGGTTTTCGTACGCCATTGGATAGGCTGGGCGTACCTGGATGGCCTGCTTGTAGTATTTTTCCGCTTCCCCGGTGCGGCCTTCGTCGCTGTAGGAATTGGCCAGTTCGATGCCGGCCCGGTAACAATGCTCGTCGAGGCGTAGCGCCTGTTGCCATGCCTTGCGTGCCTCGGCCTTTTTATGGCTCAGGTCCAGGAGCACCGCCCAAGACAACTGCGCCGGGGCCCATTGGCTGGCATCCTGGTTGAGCATGAGCCCCTGGTCCTCGGCCAGCCGTAGCCAGCCCGGGTCCTTGCTCAGCTGGGACTTGGCGATCAAGGCTTCGACCAAGCCCAGGCGAGCCTGCAGGTAACGGTTGTCCTGTTGCAGGGCTCTCTCCAGTGAGCGGATCGCCTGGTCGATGCTTGCGCCATTTTCTCTGTCCATGATCCAGCCCCGCCCCTTGATAAACAGGATATAGGCGCCGGGCATGGCGGTCCCGCCCGCATTGACATAGGTGACTGTGCCGTCCTCCTCGGGCAAGTTAATGAGCTTGAGGAGCTTGGAGATCAACCCTTCCTGGAAAAGCGTCAGGTTGGCGATGTTCCCCTGGAGCTCGACCTGCCTCAACGCCCGTCCGGATCGAGCGTCCTGGAGTTTCAGCCGCAGGCGCAGGGAATTATTTTCCGTTTGCAGGTCGCCGGAGATGAACAGGTTGCAGCCCCACAAGCGCCGCAGTGCGCGAGGAGGTTTGCCGCGATTTTCAAAAACTTCGCCAGCGGGAACGGTCCAAAGGGAATCGTGGAATTTTTCCAACCAAGTCAGTTTGTCAATGATAACGGTTGTGAATCCATCGCCCAGGGCTTTGGCTTCGGCGTCATCGCCTGTGGTGAGTAGGGGCAGAACAGCCATGTGCTTGCTGCGCGGCAAACCGCTCAACCCCAGCACCCGCCGCAGCTCGCTGCTCGCCCGCGGGTTCAAGGCGAAGAATCCCAGGATGCCGGACAGCAGCAACAGCGAAAGGGCTGTCAGAAATGCGCGCCGGGACAATCTGCGCCCGCTGCTTTTCTCCGGTTTGGTCGCCGCCCTGACTTCATTCAGATCCCTAAGGGCTGCGGCCAGGGCCTCGGCCGACGGGTACCTGTCCTGGCGCTTCTTGGCCAGGCAGCAGCGGATGATTTTTTCGATGCCGGCCGGGAGCTGCTCTTTTCCGGACAGCAGTGGAGCCATTTCTTCATTGACAATGGCGTAAATGACCGCCTGGTCGTATTCGCCCAGGAAGGGGAGTCCGCCGCTGATCATTTCGTAAAGCATCACGCCCAGAGACCAGATGTCGCTGCGCGGGTCGACCTCTTTGCCCTGACCCTGTTCAGGCGACATGTAGTGCACCGTGCCCATGGTGAAGTCTTTTTGGGTCAAAGGGCTGACGCCTTTGAGTTTGGCCAGGCCGAAATCCAATATTTTTACCCTGGCGTTTTTGTCCATCAGGATGTTCTGCGGCTTGATGTCGCGGTGGACGATGCCCTTGGCGTGGGCGGCGGCGAGGCCGGAAGAGATCTGCGTGGCGATATCGATGACCTGGGTGAGGGGTAATGGGTGAGGGGTGATGCGTAGGGGCGAACCTCTGTGTTCGCCCTTCTTCCGATCGTTGTCGGCACCAGGGCAGACACGGGGGTCTGCCCCTACGGAACCTGAAATCATTTCCTTCAATGTCCGGCCTTCCACATATTCCATGGCGATGAAGACCTGGTCGTCGTGCTCGCCGATCTCGTACACGGTGACGATGTTGGGATGGTTCAGGGCCGCTGCAGCCTTGGCCTCGCGTTCGAAGCGCAGGCGCGCCTCTTTGTCATCGGTCATATGGCGCGGCAGGAATTTGAGCGCCACCTGGCGTTCCAGTTTGGTGTCCTCGGCCAGGTAGATCTCGCCCATTCCGCCACGGCCAAGCTCTTGCAGTATTTTATAATGCGATATAGTTTGATTGATCATAATTGGCATTATACTTTTGTCCGGGCGGACAGGTCACGCCGCGGCCAATCTCTTGGAATATCTTATAATGGGAAACAATTTGGCTTATCCAATTTTCCATATTGGTTTCTTTTTATAAATCCCCATACTTTTTCACCCGCCCATCATATATGGTCTTTTGCTCTTTGACGATTTCCCGGAAGCGCGGGTCGTTGCGGAGCCGGTCCAGGAAGGGATTGTGGATGAGGTCGAGGTAGGAAAAATTGTTGGAAACAGGGTGTTTCCCGTAGAAATCCTTGAGGGCTTGGATGCTTTCATCCTTCATCCCCAATAAGGCATAGATGTCCGGCGATCGGGATTCTATCAGGGCCAACCTCCTGTCTCCGTTCAGGGCCGCCAGCACGGCCCGCAAATAGGAAAGTCGGGGCGTTGTTATGTTGAGGTCGAGGGACGCAGCTTTCTCCAGGATGATCTTTGCTTCCGCAGGTCTGCTTCGCCGGAGCAGGATCTCCGCCTCATCCAAGACGTAAACAGGGATGTCGGGCGCTACGGTCATGACCTTCCGCATCAAGTCGGCCGCGTTCTCCTGGTCGCCGATGTGGAGATAACAGGACGCCAGATTCCCTTGTGCGAAAAGAAAACCCGGTGAAAGCTCCAGGATTCTACGATAGAATTTAATGGCCTGAAGATAGAGGCCCAAGTGACTGTAAGATACTGCGATCACTTGCAGGATCTCCATGAGGTTCGGGTCCAGGGCCAGCGCCCGCCGGTAACAAGCGAACGAGCGGTCCAGATCGTTGCGGCTGAAGAAATAATAGCCTACCCCCGCGTTCGTCTGAGCAAGGTCAGGGGCGATGTCGTAACTTTTCTTGGCGTAGGCGAGCACCAACTCGTGGAGTTCCGGCTTTCCCGTGAGAGAGTACTTAATCTCGTAAGCCCAGGCCAGCCCCGCGTAGGCCAAGGCGTAGTTAGGTTCCAGCGCGAAGGCTTTTTGAAACATTTCCAAGGCCTGCTCGAAATCCTTTTCCAGGCGGGTGATGATATAGATGTTGTTGATGATATATTGCCCTTTCAGTACATATTCGTAGGCCTCGAAGCTCTGCGGCCGCCCGGCAACGAGCGAGGCCTTCGCTTCGAGTGTCAGCTTGATCTCCAGCGCCTTCACGATGGTCAGTGATATTTCGTCCTGGACATCAAAAACGCTGGCCACCTTGCGGTCGTAGAGATCGGCCCAGATGTGGGCCCCGTCCCGGGCGTTGATGAGCTGGGCGTTGACCCGTATGCGGTCTCCCTCTTTCTGCACGCTCCCCTCCAGGATCGTCTCCACGTCCAGCTCGCGGGCGATCTCGGAAAGCGGCTTGCGGTTGTTCTTGTACGGGAGCATGGCGTAGCGGGCGATGACCTTGAGCCTGGGGCTGAGCCGGGTCAATTTCGTCCGGATGTCCTCGGCCATACCCTCGCAGAAATAATCCTGGTCGCTAGCTTTGCTTAGGTCGGCGAAAGGCAGCACGGCGATGGAATGGGTCCAAGCGCTCTGATCCACCAGGGCCGCATGGGCCGAGGGCTTGGCTTTTTCATTCAGCGCCAGGTATAAACCGGCGGCAATTCCCAGCAGGACAGTCAGTATGGTCGGAAGCGCCCATTTGGGCAGGCGCTGGATTTTTCTCGGCGGGCTTGCTTTCCCCGTCTTGATATCCGGCTGGGAATCCCTTTTTATCCGCTTTAAATCAACGAGAAGATCATCGACGTGCTGGTAGCGATCCTCCGGCTCCTTGGCCAGGGCTTTTTCCAGGATGCGATCGAATTCAGGCGGTATATCTTGCCGGATCTCAGTTGTCCTTTTGGGTTCCTCGTTCAGGATCGAATAGATCACCGCCTGCTCGTAATCGCCTTTGAATGGGAATCTGCCAGTGAGCATCTCGTAGAGCACGACACCCAGCGACCAGATGTCGCTGCGCTGGTCCACATCCTTGCCCATAGTCTGCTCGGGCGACATATAATGGATAGTGCCCAGGGTGGAGGATTCCTTGGTCAGTGATGAAATTCCTTTTAATTTAGCCAGACCGAAATCCAATATTTTTACATGGCCGTCCCTATCTACCAGGATGTTCTGCGGTTTGATGTCGCGGTGCACGATGCTCTTGACATGGGCGGCGGCGAGGCCAGCGGCGATCTGGGTGGCGATGTCGATGACCTTGGTGATGGGTAATGGGTGAGAGGTGATGGGTAGGGACAGATCACCAGAAGGGGGCACGGCGCGCCGTGCCCCTACATCGATTATTTCCTTCAACGTCCGTCCTTCGACGTATTCCATGGCGATGAAGACCTGGCCTTGGTGCTCGCCGATCTCGTAAACGGTGACGATATTGGGGTGGTTCAGGGCGGCTGCGGCCTTGGCCTCGCGTTCGAAACGCAGGCGTGCTTCGTTGTCCTCGGTCAGATGGCGCGGCAAGAATTTGAGTGCCACCTGGCGTTCTAGTTTCGTATCTTTGGCGAGGTAGATTTCGCCCATGCCCCCTGAGCCGATCTTTTCCAGGATGCGGTAGTGAGAGATGATTTTGCCGATCATGGTTTTAGCTCACAATTTCTTCAATTTCCCCAGCCGCTGCCTGGCGTCGGCGACCTCGGGCAGGCCGGGGTCGGCGTCCTTCCATATGTCCAGGAACTCCTCGTATTTCTGGATCGCCTTGTCTTTCCAACCGGATTTTTCGTAGACCAACCCCAGCAAATAGTAGGCCTTCACGGCTAGGATCGGTTCATCGAATCTTTCATAGTAGTAGCGGGCGAGGGCTCTTTCCAACTTCGCCGCGGCTTTGTCCAGTGTGCCCAGCCGCAGATAGGTGCTGGACAGGAGATAGGTGCCCCAAAAATCATTCGTTTTGTCCTTTTCGAAATAACTTTGGGCGCCCTTGAGGTCGTTTCTTGCCAATGCCAGTGCCCCCTCCGCCCGCCAATACATGAACCTGAGTTCCCAATTTTTGTCGCTCTCCGTTTTCAAATTCCGGACCACGGCTTCAGCTTCGGCCATCCTACGGTTCAGGGATAAAAGATAGGCGTAATAATCGCGGTTCCAAAGAGGAGCAACGGGGTCGGCTTTTTTCAATGCTTCCAGGCCCGCCCTGGCCTCCTGGATGGCCAGGTCGAGTTTGCCCATTTCCTCATAGATCTCCGCTTTATTGATTTGATCGAACCCGATTTCGGTGCCGGCATAATGATCTAGCCGGTCGGCGGCCATGCCGTCGACTAGAGCGGCCAATCCCTGTTTGAGTTTTCCTTGGTAGATCTGGATGATCGCTATCCCCGATCTGCTCCGGGCACGCCAATGGGGATCGGCGGAGTCGATCAGCTCCTTGAAAACCCTCTCGGCTTCGGCGTATTCCTTTTTGAACATACGTAATACTCCGATTTTATACAGGGACATCCAGAAGTCGTGCTTGCTGGTTAGCGCTTTTTTGTACGATTCGATCGCCGCGTCCAACTGGCCGTTATAGGAATAAAGGTCTCCCCGGCTGTCGTAGGGATTGGCTTCGCCTGGGGCGAGCGAAATGTACTTGTTGATGGCCCAGAGCGATTTTTCGAAATCCCCGGCATCGTTGTAGGCATAGGCGAGCAGGTTGTAGGCATATTTGTAGAGTGGATCGATGGCGATGGCCTTGTTCAGGCAGCGAATCGCTTCTTCCGGGTTGTAAAGGTTTTGGATGTATACAGATGCGAGCCAGAGGAACGCCTCTTTCTCATCCTGGAATTGGTTGGTGATTTCCCTGATCGTTTTTATCCCTCGCTCGTATTGGCCCGCTGTGATATCTGTCAGCCCTTCTAGATAGAGTTTTTCCTTCTGGGTTATGTTGGCCGAATACTTCGTCGCCTGGGCGATATGGGTCTTGGCTTCGCGGTATTTTCCATCGTGCAGATTGATGAGTGCCAGGAAGTAGTAAGCCATGGCGAAAGCGGGATCGTAGTCCAGCGTTTTTGCGAAATCACTCTCCGCTTCAAAAGTATATCCTTTGTAAAAGTTCTCGAGCCCTTCGAGGTAGGAACGATAGGCGTCCTGGGAGTGGGTGGTCGCCTCGGCCACGGGTCTTCCCAGCTCCTTCTGCGCCTGCTCGGGGAGTGCCAGCGCCTTCACCACCTGCGGGCTCAATTTATCGATCACAGCGAACAGATCCTCGCCGGGGGCTCCGTTCACCCTCTGGGTGGCCAGGATCTTGCCGGTCGCGACGTTCGATATCTCCGAGATCAAAACGATGTTCGGCTTAGTGCTGAGTACTTTCCCGGTCACCATCCATTGCACGCCCGCCTTGCGGGCGACTTCCGAGGCGACGGTCTTGTCGATGACATGCAAATCACCTTTGCCGAGGAGGTTGAGGATGTCAAAGAGCCTCTGGCTGCTCACTATTTGCAGGTAACGTGGGGAGTCGGAGAGGCCGGTGGTCAGCAGGGCGGTGATCATCTGGGCGATCCTGTTTTTGTCGGCCGGGTCCTGCATATTCTCGAAATACATGATGGCCAGGGAGTTTTCTCCCGCTTGGACGGTCTGCTGAGGGCCGAACCGTATTTTGAAGGGGGAAAAGATAAGGATGAACAGCACCAGAACCGCAACGGCCAGCGCTAGAGGCAGCATTTTATGCTTGGATTTCGGGGCGGCTTTCTCCGGGATGACCAGTCCCGCTTTCACGTATTCCAGTTTTTTCTTTTCGCGGCGCAAATCGGCGAGCAGCTCGTCGGCGTGCTGGTACCGTTCTTCCCGGTCCTTGGCCAGGGCCTTGCCCACGATGCGCTCCAACTCCGCCGAGACGTGCGAGTTGTAGCGAGCCACGGGCTGCGGATCTTCGTTGATGATGGCGTAGATGACGGCGGCCTGGTACTCGCCGGCAAAGGGTAGGCGGCCGGCCAGCAATTCGTAGAGCACAACCCCGAAGGAAAATAGGTCGCTGCGTAAGTCCACTTCCTCACCCTTGGCCTGCTCGGGCGACATGTAGGAGAGCGTGCCCAGGGTGGAGCGGGTCTGGGTCAATTTTTCCGCTCCTTTCAATTTGGCCAGCCCGAAGTCCATGATCTTGGCCTGACCGCGAGCGCTGAGCATGATGTTGTCCGCTTTGATATCCCGGTGTACGATCCCTTTCTCGTGGGCTGCCGCCAGGCCTTCGCAGACCTGGATGGCGATGTCCAACACCTGATTCAAGGGTAGGGACAGGTCGCGACCTGTCCCTACGGATATTGTCTCTTTCAGCGTTCTGCCTTCGATATATTCCATGGCGATGAAGGTCCTCTCCGGACTTTCTTCGATGCTGTAAATGGTGGTGATGTGAGGGTGATTCAGGGCCGATGCGGCCTGGGCTTCCAGGACGAAGCGCTCCTTGGCCGCTGGGTCATTCACCAGGTCGGGTGGGAGGAACTTCAGGGCGGCCGGGCGCTTGAGGACGATGTCCTCGGCCTTGTACACCATCCCCATCCCCCCTTCACCGATCTTTTCCAGGATGCGGTAATGGCCGAAGGTTTTTCCGATCATGCTTCCCTCTTGACCACGACCAGGGTCATGTCATCCATCTGCGGCCGGTCGCCGGCATGGGCGCCCACGCTTTGCAAGATCTTTTCGATCAGTTCGGCGGCCGAAGCGTCATGGTTGGTCGCGGCCAGGTCATGGACCCGCTCCTCGCCGAATTCCTCATCCCGGTCGTTGACGGCCTCGCTGATGCCGTCGGAGAACACGACCAGCCGGTCGCCGGGTTTCATCGGCTCCTGGCTTTCTTCAAAGGGAAACGATTCGAAGCAGCCCAGGGCCAGGCCGCCCGCACTCAGGCGCAATGGTTCAGTATCTTTTCCGATCAGGAATGGATGGTTGTGGCCGGCATTGCAGTAATGGAGGACATGGCCGGCAGCATCCAGGCAGCCGAAGAACAGGGTGGCGAATTTTTCCGGGCTGGTGTTGCGGAAAAGCAGGGCGTTGGCGCGCTCCAGGCAGGAGGTTAGTGAGGTGCCGGCCATGGCCTGACTGCGCACGGCCGCCTGCAGGTTGGCCATGAGCAGCGCCGCCGGCAGCCCTTTGCCCGAGACGTCGCCCAGGCAGAAAGCCAAACTGTTTTCGCCAACGGCCAGGAAGTCAAAATAATCGCCGCCGACCTCTTTGGCCGGGATGCTCTTGCCGGCGATGTCGTAGCCGGCCAGGCGCGGAGGTTCGCCGGGCAGGAGGTTGTACTGGATCTCATAGGCCAGGCGCAGCTCTTCCTGCATGTGCAGCAGCGTTTTTTCCTTTTCGGCCAGGCGGGCGTTGTCGATGACCTGGGCCGATTCGCTGGCAATGATGGCCAGCAGGCGCTGGTCGTCGGCGCTGAATCCTGCTTCGGTCTTCTTGTTGAAGACCACGAGCAGGCCGGTCATCCTGCCTTTGCAGACCATGGGCGCGCACAGCAGCGAGAGAACAGAAAAAAGGTCGCCCTCACCGGTCGCGAAGCGGCGGTCGTTGCGCATGTCATTGATCAGCAAGGGGGCGCGGTGTTTCAGCATCCAGCCGGTCAGCTGGTCGTCTAGGCGGAAGGGGAGACGCTGGTGGCTGGTATCGCCGACGCGGCAAATGGTCTGGAACGGCTTGGCTGCTTTTTGCTCCTCCAGCAGCAGCACCGCTCCCTGCTCTGCTCCCAGGTGGTGGACGCAGCGCTGGGTGATCAGGTCGAGGATCTTTTCCACCGCCAGGGTGGAGTTGATGGCCACGGCGATCTCGTTGAGGATGCCCAGTTCCTCGACGGCCCGCTGCAAGCGGAAGTTTTCCCGGCTCAACTGCCGGTTGTCATCCCGCAGTTTTTGCACTTCGCTGTTTTGATTTTGTTTTTCCATCCCCTTTCTCCTCTGTTCCCTCCCTTTGCCAATTATTTTAACGATTAATATTTATTTTTTCAACCAGCAGCACTTATTTTATCAAGATAGTCCGGTCGCAAAAAAAAATATTGCAAAAAAGGCTTTGGCGGCGGGGCTTTTTGCGGTATAATGGGCACTCGGAAATCATCATGATAGAAAAACTGAAGGAAATACTCCGCCACCGCGAACTGATCCTGATCCTGGTCTCGCGCGAGCTGAAGGCGCGCTATCGCGGCACCGTGCTCGGCTTCTTTTGGAGCCTGTTCAACCCGCTGCTGCTGATGCTGGTTTATACGGTGGTGTTCGGCTTCATCATCGGCGGCGGCCGCGTGGCCGGCTTCGAGAGCACCAAGCTCTACGCCCTGTTCCTGTTCAACGGCATCCTGCCCTGGACCTGGTTCTCCTCCTCGCTGCTCGAGTCGTCCAACGTGCTCATGGTGCAGGGGGCGCTGATCAAGAAAATCAAGTTCCCCATCGAGGTGCTGCCCATCATGGTGGTGACCACCAACATGGTTCACTTTCTTTTCGGGCTGCCCGTGCTGGTCGCTTTTTTCCTCATCTTTGGAAAAAGCTTGACCTGGTGGGTCCTGTTCCTGCCGGTCAGCCTGCTGGCGCAGTACATCTTCACCATGGGGCTGTGCTTCCTGGTCTCGGCGCTGACCGTGCATTTCCGCGACATCAAGGACATCCTGGCCAACCTGATCACCCTTTGGTTTTTCGCCACGCCCATCATCTACACCTATGAATCGGTGCCCAAGGCCCTGCAGTACGTCCTGAATCTCAACCCCATGACCCACATCGTGGAATCGTACCACTACGCCTTTTACTTCGGCTCACTGCCGCACTGGAAGCGCTTTTCGGTCACCATCCTGGTGGGGCTGCTGTTTTTTTACATGGGCTACCTGCTCTTTGACAAGCTGCGCGACACCTACGTGGAAGAGGTGTGACATGGAAGCCGTCCAGGTACACGACGTCTACAAGTTTTACAAGAAATACGCCGACCGCCACAAGTTCCTGACCATCAAGAGCGCCCTGGTCAACAAGACGCTGTTCGGCGACCTGCAGGCAGGCGAGCGTTTCGAAGCCCTGCGCGGCGTTTCCTTAGACGTGAAATCGGGCCAGACCCTGGGCATCATCGGCGAGAACGGCTCTGGCAAGAGCACTTTGCTGAAGATCCTGGCCGGCATCAGCAAGCCCACCACCGGCGAGGTCATCACCAACGGCCGTATTTCGGCCCTGATCGAACTGGGAGCCGGCTTTCACCCCGAGATCTCGGGCCGGGAAAACATTTTCATCAACGGCGTCATCCTGGGACTGACGCGCAAGCAGATCCAGGAAAAATACCAGGAGATCGTCCGCTTTGCCGAGCTGGAGGAGTTCATCGACAACCCGGTCAAAAGCTATTCGTCGGGCATGTTCATGCGCCTCGGTTTTTCCATCGCCATCAACGTCAACCCCGATATCCTGCTGGTGGACGAAGTGCTGGCCGTGGGCGACGCTTCTTTTGTCCCCAAGTGCCTGGACAAGATCAACGAATTCCGCCGCCAAGGCAAAACCATCATTTATGTTTCCCACGACCTGGCCACCATCGAAAGGATCTGCGACGACGTCATCTGGATGAAAAAAGGAAAAATTGAAATGCGTGGCTATCCCAAGCGCGTGGTCGACGCCTACCTGGAATACATCGGCAAGAAAGACGAAAAAAAATCACTGGTCCAGCATGGCGAAGAAGAAAAATTAAGCGGAAATGAAAAGGAAAAAAGGTGGGGCAGCCGCGAGATCGAGATCAGCAACGTCAAGATGTTCGATGCCGCGAACCGCGAAAAATACATTTTTGAAGCCGATGAACCCCTGGCTATCCAATTCGACGTGGAAGCCCGCGCCGCCGAGAGCGACTTTGTCTTCGGCATCGGCGTCTACAACGGCGAAGGCGTCAACTGCTACGGTTCCAACACGCTGCTGGAAAATTATGCCGCCCGGCAGATCCAGGGCAAGGGCAAAGTGCGGCTGACAATGCCGGCTTTGGGCCTGGTCAACGGCTCCTATTTCCTCGACATCGCCGTGCACAAGCGCGACGGCTATCCCTTCGATTACCACCACTTCCAATACACCTTCCGCGTCACCTCCAGCCACCGCGACGTGGGCATCGCCCGCATTCCCCACCACTGGGAATTTTCCGACAACATCGCCCTTTTTAAAAATGAAGATTCGTGAAAGCGGTCCCGCCCTGCGGGATGAGCTCAGCCAACGCCCGGCTGAAAAGATCGTGTTCACCAACGGCGTCTTCGACCTGCTCCATCCCGGTCATATCCAATTGCTGCAGTACGCCCGCGAACAGGGCGACATTCTGGTCGTGGGCATCAATGACGACGCGTCGGTGCGGCGCCTGAAGGGGGAAAAACGACCGATATTTCCCCTAAATGAAAGGATGGAGATCCTGGCCGCCCTGGAATGCGTGGATTTCGTCGTCCCTTTCAGTGAGGACACCCCATTGCAATTGATCCGGGCCCTGGCAAAGATCGATGTCCTGGTCAAAGGCGGCGATTACGCCCCCGGCGAGGTTGTGGGCCGGAAAGAAGTCGAGGGCCGGGGCGGCAAGTTATGCCTGTTCCAATTGGCTGAAAAATATTCGACTTCAGCTTTGATCGATAAGATCGTCAATAATTTCTAAGCCGCGGCTTTCGCGGCACTCTTTTTTTTCAGGATTTTTATCCAGCTATATATAAGGATAAGTATTAACGCCGCGCCGGCAAAAATCAGGGGCTGGCGCACCCGGCCTGAAAAAAAAGATTCCTTCCAGGCCAGAATGAGCAGGGCCGTAAGCAGCAGGTTGAAGCAGGAGTCGTTTTCTTTGAAAACCACTTTTTTTAGATCGAAGCGGCGGCCGGGCGGCGAATAGGGTCCGCTGAGGAAGAGCCAGCGGCTGACGCGGCGGCTGTACTCTTCATACTCCGGGCCATATTGTTCGCGCAGGAACGATTCCTCGGCCAGCACGATGAAATGGTATTGCAGGAAAAGAAATACAATAAAAAAGGCCAGCGCCAGCGGCTGGGCGTACATGGTCAGCAGGCCGGCAAATATCAGCCCGTTGCCCCAGTAGAGCGGGTTGCGTGTCAGCGAATACAGGCCTGTTGTGTTCAGGCTGTCGGCCTTTAAATAACTCTCGCGCCCCGAGGTGCCGCTGCCGGCGTAGCCCACGCAGTGAATGCGGATGCCTTCTCCCAGAAACGCTGCGGCCAGGCCGATAGCGGTCCATAGCCACGATGGTGAAAGGGGCTTGAAAAAGAGGAAGGTCAGCAGGATCAGGGGCAGGGGAGTGAAGCTGCGAAAACGGAACAAGAATTTGCCGACGGGCAACGGCCATGGTTGCATGGAGTCAATGTACCGTGAAAGGCCAGGCCTGTCAAGAATGAATCTCCGTGACGCATAATGCATTTCTCATTAACCGCTGTTAGCGATTGATTTTTAATTGCTTAAGGTGTAAGGTTCAATTTAATTCAGTCAAGGGAGAGACGAATAATTTCACGCCTGCCTGTGCGACACGTAGACAGGGATATGAGGAAGGGATGAAACCAGAAGCAAGAGCACGGTTGATTATAGATGCGCTTCTGCAGGCCGCCGGATGGGCTGTCCAGGACATGGATGCATTTAACCTGAAAGAGGCTTCCGGTGTTGCGATCCGCGAATTTCCTATGGAAAAAGGCTTTGCCGATTATTTGCTTTTTATTGAGGGCAAAGCAGTTGGGTTAGTCGAAGCCAAACCCCAAGGCACAACCTTGAGCGGCGTGGAAGAGCAAACGCTGAAATACATTCATGGCATTCCTTTACATGTTCCTCATCTACAGGGACCACTACCGTTTGTATATGAGAGCACAGGGAGCGAAACCTATTTCTGCGATATACGCGATCCAGATTCCCGCTCGCGCAGGGTTTTCGCTTTCCATACCCCAGAAACATTCAAACATTGGCTAAGTCAAGATGATACTCTGAGGACACGCTTGCAGACTTTGCCTCCGCTGAGAACGGAAGGCTTGTGGGAGGCCCAGGGCTTGGCCATTGAAAATTTAGAGAAATCCTTTGCTGCAAACCGCCCCCGGGCGCTGATCCAAATGGCAACAGGCAGCGGTAAAACCTACACCGCAGTAAGTTTTGTCTATCGCTTGATCAAATTCGCGAGGGCCAGGCGGGTCCTGTTCCTGGTCGATCGCAGCAACCTGGGCCGGCAGACGCGCAATGAATTCCAGCAGTACATCACTCCCGATGACGGCCGTAAATTCAGTGAATTGTACAATGTGCAGCATTTGACCAGCAACACCCTCGATCCGGTGGCGCGCGTCTGCATTACCACCATCCAACGTCTTTTTTCAATGCTCAAAGGAGAAAGCGATTTTGATCCTGAAAACGAAGAGCAATCTTTTTTCGATCTCTATCCTGACCAAGTCAGGCCTAAAGAGGTTGTATATAATTCCGCTATTCCAATTGAAATGTTCGATTTTATCATCACCGATGAATGTCACCGTTCCATCTACCATCTCTGGCGCCAGGTACTGGAGTATTTTGACGCTTTCATCGTCGGTTTGACCGCCACGCCATCCAAGCAGGCAATCGGTTTTTTCAACCAGAACCTGGTCATGGAATACAACCATGAACGGGCTGTGGCCGATGGCGTCAACGTCGGTTATGATGTTTACCGCATTCAAACCCAGATCACTGAGAAGGGCAGTAAAATCGAAGCTGGCTTTTTCATCGACAAGCGCAACAAGCTGACTCGTGATGTCCGTTGGGAGCAGCTGGATGAGGACATGGAATACGATGAAAAAAATCTCGATCGGGCCGTGGTGGCGCCCGACCAGATCCGCACGATCATCAAAACATTCCGCGATAAATTGTTCACGGAAATATTCCCCGGTCGCATTGAAGTTCCGAAAACATTGGTCTTTGCCAAGGACGATTCCCATGCCGAAGACATTGTGCGCATTGTGCGCGAGGAATTCGCCAAGGGCAATGATTTCTGTAAAAAAATCACCTACCGCACTACCGGTGAAAAACCGGAAAACCTAATCGCCGCTTTCCGTAATTCCTTTAACCCGCGCATCGCCGTGACCGTGGACATGATCTCTACCGGCACCGACATCAAGCCGCTGGAGTGCCTGCTGTTCATGCGCAACGTCAAGTCGCGGGTCTATTTCGAGCAGATGAAGGGACGGGGAACGCGGGTGATTTCGGCTACCGATTTTAACGCCGTCACGCCCGATGCCCTGAATAAGACCCGCTTCGTGATTGTTGATGCCGTCGGCGTATGTGAGAGCGACAAAACGGATTCACGTCCACTGGAACGCAAGCCATCGATTCCGTTCGATAAACTGCTGCAGCTGGTGGCGCTGGGCAACCGCGATGCCGACACCCTGACTTCCCTGGCTGGACGGCTGGCCCGCCTGGGACTGGAAATCGGGGAAAAGGAAAACCAGGAAATTGTAATAGCCCTTGGAAATAATGGCATGATCCCGCCGGGGTCTTTGGAATCGTTGACCAATGAACTTTTGGATGCCGTGGATCCGGACAAGCATATCGAAAAAGCCCGGAGCATTTTTAATACAGAAAACCCGAGCGCTGAACAAATTAATAAGGCCGAAGAAGCTTTGGTCGTGCAGACCTGTCTGCCCTACGAAATTCCCGAGATCCGCAATCTTTTGATCGATATCAAAAAACGAAACGAGCAGATTATTGATACCATCAGTAAAGATATTGTATTGTTGGCCGAGTTCAGCGACAAAGCCGAAGAACGGGCGCGTGAGGTTGTTTCGACCTTCAAGCGCTTCATCGAAGAAAATAAGGACGAGCTGACTGCTTTGCAGATCATTTATGAAAAACCTTATGCCAGGAGGCAGGTCACCTATGCGGAGATCAAGCAACTGGCCGAGGCTATTCGCAAGCCGCCTTATCAATTGACGCCCGACTTGGTTTGGCAGGCTTACGAAAAGCTGGAGAAGGCCAGGGTTAAGGGTTCCGGCCCGCAAAAGCTGTTAACCAACATCGTCTCATTGCTGCGCTTCGCCGGCGGCGCCATTGATGTACTGGAACCATTTCCGGAAACAGTGGAGCGGCGCTTTGCTGCCTGGCTGGAAACGCAAAAAGCATCCGGGCAGGTTTTTTCTGAAGAACAACTGGAATGGCTGCGCTTGATCAAGGACCATATCGCCTCTTCGCTGGCTATCCAGATCGACGATTTCGAGCTATCGCCGCTTTATGAAAAAGGTGGTGCGATAAAGGCGTATCAGGTGTTCGGGGAGAACTTGCCAAAAGTTCTATCAGAATTGAATGAGAATTTGGTGGCATAGAAACAAATTAAAAGAAAAATCTAAATTTGAAATAAAATGAAT
Source organism: Patescibacteria group bacterium (assembly GCA_035528155.1). Classification (GTDB taxonomy): domain Bacteria; phylum Acidobacteriota; class Aminicenantia; order UBA2199; family UBA2199; genus UBA2199. Next base: position 17,904 of record DATKZA010000061.1, read on the forward strand.
TTATCTGAAGAACAAAAAAAAATTATTGAACACAAAGGTTCACCTATGAGAGTGCTGGCTGGGCCTGGAACAGGAAAAACATTTTGCATAATAGAGAAGGCGAAAAAATTAATTAATAAAGATCGTATCTCTTATAAAAATATTTGCATAATCACTTTAACTAATTCAGCTAGAAATGAAATTAGAAAAAGACTTGAGGAATCGGGTATTGAATCAAATGAATTACCTTATGTGAATACTCTCCATGGTTTAGGAATGGGAATTCTAATAAAAAATATTTCTTGTGCTGGATTAAAAATTGGATTTAGGCCAATCAGCAATTTAATTCAAAAAATAATTGTGAAAGATGTTTCAGAGGATCTTAAATGTAAAAAAATTATCTTGAGTTTTAAAGAAAGAAAGAAATATTTGAATGTTATTATGCAAATTAAATCATTGGCAGGCGTTCCCTATCATATTCAAAAAAGTATTAATCAAAAAAAGTGTCTTAAAGAGTTTCAAAGAAGTTATTCAGATAATTTGGAATTCTATAATTGTATTGATTTTCCAGAAGAGATTAGTAGAGCAATTGAATTAATTAATTCCAATTTTGAAATAAAATCAAAAATTCATGAACGAACAAAAAATCTTCTTGTTGATGAATTCCAAGATTTAAGTCCCCTTGAACAAAAATTTGTTTATCAAATTTGTGGGGATTCAAGCAGGTTAAGTATTTTTGGTGATGACGATCAAAGCATTTATGAAAGTTTTCGTTTTGCTTCTCCTGATGGCATTATAAATTTTAAATCAATATATCCAAATACAATTGATTTCCCAATTTCGATATGTAGAAGATGTTCTCAAAAAATTATTGAGAAGGCAATGCTTTGTATTAAAAACAATGAAAAAAGAATAATAAAAAATGATTTAATTCCATTCAATAAGACTAAATCTGGTTTTTTTATCATATTTCAAAAGAGAAGTAAAAAAGAAGAAATAGAATGGATTTCAAATAAGATATTAGAACTAATTCGTAATGGATTCCAATATAAAGATTTATTAATCCTTTTTCCAGATGGGAAAATTGCAAAGGATTATATAGAAAAAATGGAAGATGTGAAAATTCCATTAAAAATTCAATTAAAAATTGATCATACTTTTGAAACTGAATGTTGCACTCAACTTTTAGCAACCTTAAGATGAGTAGTCAATAGAAATAATAATTTAAATATGCGTCAATGCTTAGATTATGCAAATCAAATTGGAATTGAAACAATAAGACAAATACGTTTATTAGCGATTTCCTTAAATTGTAATTTATGGATGATTATTGAAAATATCAATAAAAATATTGATGCGTTTTCAAGTATGCGACAAAGAAAAAAAGTAGTTGAATTCCATTTATATTTAAAGGATCTTTTTAATTATAAAAACTTTAATGAAATAGTTTATAAATTTTTTAATTATGTCCCTTTAAGTAAAAGTGATAATGGATGTCAAAAAGTATTAGCTTTTTTAAATGAATATGAAAATACTAAAATTATTACTTTAAAAGATGTCCTCGATGAAATGGATCAAAAATTATTAGAATCTGAAAATAAAGATGAGATTGATGAACAAAATGAGGTCAGAGTTATGACTATGCATTCTTCGAAGGGATGTGAGTCTCCTGTAGTATTTATTCCTGCAATGGAAGATGACATAATGCCAGGAATTGACCTCGAAAATATCGAAGAAAAAAGAAGATTGTTTTATGTGTCATTGACAAGAGCAAAATATGGAGTTTTTATAACTTGGGCAAAGCAACGAACAGGTCAGGAAATTCATATGCAAGGAAGAAAGATGTTGAATAAGCAACGAAGTGTTTTTTTAGATGAAATTGATAAAAAATGAATATGTTAGAATTATCTCAAAATTGGGCAATTTCAAAATTAATTAATATTTCTATTGTTGTTCTTGGACAATCTCCACCATCTTCAACATATAATGAAAAGAAAATCGGGTTACCGTTTTTTCAAGGTAAAGCAGAATTTGGAGTTATTTATCCGATTCCAAGGATTTGGTGTAGTAAACCAAAAAAAATTGCTGAAAAAGGAGATGTGTTAATATCGATAAGAGCTCCTGTCGGACCGACTAATATATGTTTAGATAAATCCTGCATAGGTCGTGGACTTGCTGCAATTAGAGGATTAAGTGGGATTGAAAGTTTTTTTATTCTTTATTTGATCCGAGCTTTTGAATCAATAATTGCTGAAAAAGGTACTGGCTCGACTTTTAATGCAATATCAGGAGATCAATTAAAAAACATTGAAATACCGCTACCCCCATTAAATGAACAGCATCGAATTGTCGAAAAGATTGAGGAACTTTTTACCAAATTGGATGCTGGGGTAGTGGCGCTGGAGAAGGTAAGAGCGCAATTGAAACGTTACCGCCAGGCGGTTTTGAAGGCTGCGTTTTCCGGGCAATTGACCGCCGAATGGCGACAGAAGCATTCCAACGTAGGGGTGGGGTCATCCCGCCCATTGGAGGCATCCCAAATATCGGATTCGGACAAGAGCGCGACAACCCTACAAAACGACAATTTGCCTGATCTGCCTACTGGTTGGGAATGGAAAAATGGGAAGAGCATATTTGATTTTATCACTAGTGGCTCAAGAGGTTGGGCAAAATACTATTCAGATACTGGGCCAATTTTCTTGAGAATGGGGAATTTGGATCATAATTCTATTTCATTAGACTTGCGTAACATTCAACATGTGCAACTTCCTAAAGGAATAGAGGGAATAAGAACAAAAGTAGAAGCGAATGACATTCTAATTTCGATTACCGCGGATGTTGGAATGATTGCTTTGATTCCAGAAAATTTCGATGAAGCTTATATAAATCAACATATTGCACTCTGTAGACCCAATAAAGAGGCATTTCAAAAATATGTTGCTTGGTATCTTGTTTGCCAGGAAGGTGGACTCAAACAATTTCAAAACATGAGGCGTGGTGCAACTAAAATAGGATTAGGATTAGATGATATTCGTTTAATGAAAATTCCAATCACAATAAAAGATGAGCAACAACAAATCGTCTTTGAAATTGAACGACGATTCTCAGTGGCGGAGGAGGTGGGGAAGACGGTTTATAATGCACTGAAGCAAGCCAAGCGGCTGAGGCAAAGCATATTAAAGCGGGCATTTGAGGGTAAGCTTGTGCCACAAGATCCAAACGATGAACCGGCTGAAATACTTATAGCTAGAATAAAGGAAGAAAAACAAAAAATGGATAAAAAGAAAAAGAGATGATTTAAAATAAATATTCTTTCTGTTACAATAATAAAAGAGGTGGACTTTCGCTCAAACAATTCCTTATCAAGTCAAACTCGTCGGCTTAAAATCTCAGGAAGGGACTATTTCCTTGTCCCTTTTAAGTACGATTGCCGATGCGATTTTATGCAGTTCTGAAAGGGTTCTGCGGCTAGTCGTTGAAGGGTCAAGTCTAAAAAGAGGCAAAAGTCCGAAATGGCTTGATAATGCTTTAAATTTGGAGATAACCGGGATTTCCAAGGGCTCGACGGTATTGAATATCAACGCTCCGACATTTCAATCGTCGATGCCAGATTATTTTTCACAAAAAAAACTCTGGAAACCAAAATTAATTCCTGATGATACGGCAATCAGCTTGTTTTCAAAGTCAATGTCCGATATCGTCAAAGGGAATCTTGAAAGCGATCTCTATGATTACAATGTTCTTCAATCATTGAATTCATTTCGAAATATTCTAAAGAAGCATGCAAGTGAGTTAAATATAATTTCTTCACAAAAAAGAGCCGACAACTGTAAA
>DATKZA010000062.1:0-13026 GCA_035528155.1 Patescibacteria group bacterium
GTGCTGCCCGCCGACCGTGTCACCGACGTCGGGTCCTACCAAGCCGTTGTTTTGGGCAGCGCCGTCTATATTGGCAGCTGGCGCAAGGCGGCGGCGCGGTTCCTGAAGGACAACGAAAAAGCGCTGGCCGGCCGGCCGCTCTGGCTGTTTTCCAGCGGCCCCACCGGCTGCGGCGACCCGGTCGAGCTGACCAAGGGCTGGCGCTTTCCCAAGTCGCTGCAGCCCGTGGCCGACCGTATCCGGCCCGTGGAGTCCGTCCTCTTCCAGGGGGCGGTGGACGACAGGAACCTCGGCTTTTTTGCCCGCTGGGCGATCAAGAACGTCAAGGCGCCCATCGGCGACTTCCGTGACTGGAACGCCATCACCGCCTGGGCCGGAAATATAGCCGCCAAGCTCAAGAGCGTGATCCGTCAGTCGTGATTCGTGATGCTGTATCATCTTTCGCAGAACCCGCTTGTTTCAATTTAATTGAACATAAAAAGGAAAAAAGCATGGATCGTCGGTTTTGCTGCCATGTCGTTCCTTTTCATTGTTTTTATTTTTTATAAATTATTTATCAATCAAATTGTCCTGTCTGCGCTAAACAATTACCTCGGCGAAAATTTCGGCTGTTCCGTTTCGGCGGCTGCGAGCGATTTCAATTTGTTTTCTCTCCGCTTTTCAATGGAGCAGCCTGTCCTTACCGCTCTGGGAAAAGATCCCGGCCGCGCTTTCTTCAAAGCCGAAAAAGCCGTGATCCGCGTCACTCCGGCTCTGCTATTGGGCAAAAAAATCCATTTCAGGCAAATTTACTTTTCCAGGCCCCATATTCTTATCCAGATCCTCAAGGACGGCTCCAGCAATTTGCCGGTCATCAAGCCGTCGACGGAAATGACCGCCATCCCCGAATTCATTTTCGATCAGCTGACCATGAAAGAGATGCAGGTGTTTTGGAGCGATGAAACAAATAAAATGACCCTGCTTTCCCCATTATTAAATGTGGAGCTGAGATCAAAAGGGGAAGGCGACCACGAATTGTCCGTTGACAATTCGGGGCCGGGTGGACTTTTTTTCAACGGCCGCAAGAAAGCCATAAATGAATTGCACTTGAACGGCCGGATCAGTCACCAGCGCCTGGCCATTGCCCAGGCGGTCATGCAGATCGAAAAATCAGGCATGGAGTTTTCGGGAATTCTGAACAATTGGCTCGCCATGAAATTGGACATGCAGGTCAAAGGGGAACTCTCTCCCGGAGACCTTGCGGACCTGCTGCCGCCGGGAAATATGAGCCGGGAATTGTCGCGCCAGGGCCGCATCCGCTTCGGATTGCAATTGGTTCAAGACCGGGAATTCCTGAAGATCAATGAGATCCATACCTCGGTCTTGGCCGGCGAAATTCTCGGCCATGCCGAATTTTCGCGCCTGGCTGAAAAAACTCCCCATCATTTGTTTTTGAACTGGAAAGGCCTGGACTTCAGCCTGGTTAAAGGGGTCATGCCGGCCGATATTTTTTCGTATGGTTCCGGCAATTTGGATGTTTCTTTTTTAACTTTTGCCCGGTCGGCGCTCAGGGGTTCGCTGAACGCTCAATTCAAGCCCAAGGCCATGCGCCCGGATGATCAGGAGGGAGTGGCACTGGCAGGGGACTTGCGCCTGGCTTTTGTCCAGGGAGCGATCCTGGTCAAAAAAGCTCAATTGCAGTCCCGGGGGAACAGCATTCAGGGCGAATTCAACATCGCACAGGACAGGCTTTCCGGGTTCATCAACGGCCGAATCAACCATCTGCGGGGGATCCTGCTTTCTCTCTCGCCATTCGACGAACCGTTTCGCTCCCTGGCGGAGAAAAAGATCGATGGCGAGATGTTGCTGGCGGCAAAAATATCCGGCACGATAGCAAAGCCTGTTTTGCAGGTTCAATTTACCCGGGGCAAGATCAAAAACCTCACGCGCTCGCCCCTGGAATTCGCGGGATCATTGATTTTAAAAAACCAGGTCTTGCGCATCGACGACTTGCGCATCAGCCAGTCCTGGGGAATGGTGGCCGTCAACGGCACCCTGCCCGCGGGTTCTGCCGGCCAAAGTATGGACGTGCGGGTGCAGTCGGCGCAGCTGGATCTGGCCAAATTGGCCGGGGAACTCACCTTTGCCTTGCCGCCAGTGGCGGGGATATTGGCTCTGGATGTCCGGCTGACCAAAAGACCGGACGCCCCCTTGCTACTCAGCACATTGGTCGACGGGGAATTTTCCATTGCCGATTTTAATTTTAAGCATATGCAGCTGGGGAATGTTCAGGGAAAAGTAAGCTCCACAAAGGAGAAGATCGATTTTTTGCTGCTCATTCCGTCAAGCCATTCTGAAATTTCCGGCAGCATGGACCTGCGCAAGCCATTCCAGACGAAAATTGAAGTTTCAACCCGCAATGGTTCCATAAAGGAATTTTTAAAGCTGCTTCCCATGCCAATTCAGGATAGACTCTCGGGAACGGTCAGCGGCAAGGTCCAAGCGGTTTTTCTGCCATTGCAATTCAAGGAATCTCTCTCCATTTCATGCGAGATGTCCGATTTGCTCATGGCCTCGGGAAATCGGCATATGCGGAACATCAACCCGTTGCGACTTGCTTATCGATCCGGTGCCCTGGTCATGGAGGACGTTTCTTTCATGTTGGATCAAATGGAGGTCCACGCTTCCGGCGAGCTTTCGTCTGAACCCGGGCAAGGAAAGGAGATCATGATTTCGGCAAAGGGCGCGGGAGATTTTTTAAACATTTTCCTGCCTGATTTGCTTTTTGATGGCAATCTGGATGCCAAGATAGTAATCAAAGGTTCAGTAACCGCACCGGCTTTCTCCGGCTCCATCCAGGTTGAACAAGGCCGGTTGCTCGTTTCTTCCAGGGGCATTCCCCTGACCCACATGCAATTGCAACTGGATATGAAAGATAATGTATTGATCCTGCATGCGCTCCGCTTCCATATCCGGGATGGGGAAGTGAGCGGCCATGGAACCGTGCCCCTGTCGTTCTTGAAATTGTCGACTGGAAATCCGCCCGGCCCGCAAACAAGGGAATCCTATAGTATTGATCTGACCATTTCTCATTGCCCCCTGGCAATCCTTGAAACCTTCCTGGCTATGGACCTCCCTGAAAATACAACCGGAGAGGTGAGCGGGAATATTCGCTTAAAAGGAAATAATCCCGATCTTGCGGATCTGGTGGGCACGGCGACCTTATCATTGGACGACCTAAGCATCAACGGCATGCCTTTTTACCTGGAAGGGCCGATCAAAATTGTCAGCGATAAGGGCCGGATCGTTTTGCAGGAGGTGGTGATAATAGGACAGGACGATCTCCAACTTGTCATGAGCGGTTTCATTGGCCTTCAAAAAGAAAAGCCGTTGAATTTTTCCCTGAAGGGAAAATTGGATGCGCAGCTTTTGGGCGGATTTTTTCCGGGGCTGTCCGGTTCGGGAGGCAGTTCCTTCGAATTGAAGATCGGCGGGACCATGAAAGACATGGAATGGAATGGCCGGATTGAGATCAAGAGCAACAACTTGCAATTTCCGGCGGCCAATCTTTTTTTGAATCAACTCAATGGCGTGGTCGATATAAACAACGGTAAATTTGTCTTGGAACGCTTGAACGGCAATTTGAACGGCGGAACGTTCGAAATAAAAGGGTCGGTGGCATTGGACAAGCAGAAGCAACCCGCGGTCGAACTGCAGCTGCAGATGGCGGGCGTGAAATTCAACTTTCCGAAAGGCCTGTTCACGGACATTTCCGGCCAATTGCAATTGCTCACTTCCCAGCCGGATTACCTGTTAAAGGGAAACATCGACCTGAACGGCGGCAACTACAATGAGTCATTCCGTGTCGGCTCTTACTTGTATGAATATTTGTTCGCCAGAAAAGAGGCCATTGACGTGGGGGAGGATGCCGGCTTTTCAAGGCGGCTCCGGCTCGAACTCCATTTGCGAACACCCCGGGCGATCGTGTTGGACAACAATGTTTCCCGCGCGGAATTGAATGGCGAGCTGACCGTAGGCGGAACGGCTTACCAGCCCCTGCTGTCAGGGAGAATTTATGTTAAAGAGGGAGGAAGCATTTTTTTCGGAAACAGGATATTTGCCATCGAAAAAGGTCAGATCAATTTCGTCAATCCCAATTATATCGAGCCTGACTTCCATATCGATTCCCGCACGCAAATCGGTGTGTACGATATTTCATTGTCATTGAACGGCACCCCGCAAACGTTCATTGCTTCCTTTTCCTCTGTCCCGCCCCTTTCAGAACAATCGATCGTCTCCCTGCTCGCTACCGGCAAAACAGCGGATGAATTGAGCAGTTCATTTTTGAATGAAACCGGGAATACCGCCCTGAACTATATAAGCTACGCCGTAACCGGCAAGATGGAAGAACTGATCAAGAAAAACCTTGATCTGCAGAGCTTCCGCATCGACGGCAGCCTGCTCTCGTCAAAAGAAGACCCGGGTGCCAAGATCACCATCGGCAAGAATATCGCCCCCAAGCTCGAATTGGTTTATTCGCAAGGTTTGCGGCAAACACAGAACCGGACCTGGATGCTGAATTACAAGCCGTTGAAGAACTTGAATCTGCAGGGGATAAAAAGCAATACCGACCTGTATACCATGGGGGTTCAATACCAGCTCCGTTTTCATTCCGTGCAGGATGCCGTCAAGAGGAAAGCCGGCAAGGATCCAAAGCCGCAGCCTCTGCTTGTTGATAAAATCCGCATCGAAGGAGAGCCTGTCCTGGCGCTGCCGCTCGTTATGAAGCAAATCAAGCAGAAACCGGGCCATGTTTTCAGCTTCATGCAGTTCCAGGAGGATCGCGAACGGATCCGCAGGCTTTACCGGAAAAACGACTATCTTTCCGTCAAAATTTCAGCCGATTATTATCCGCTTGACGGCAGGGTCACTGTCGTGTACCGAATTGCCGCCGGTGCAAAGGTTTTTCTCAGTTTCCAGGCCGAGGGCATCACCCGGTCCCTGAGAAAAAAATGTGCAAGCCAGTGGCTGGATGCGCAATTTGACGCCCAACGCGTCAGCAATGTGAGCGGCGAACTCACTCGCTTTTATTTTCGAAAAAAATATTACCAGGCAAGAGTATCCTCGCAGCGGGTCGAGAACGATCACCAGACGTTTGTTACCTTTTCCATCGACAGGGGGACGAAATTCAAACGCATCGAGTTTGATTTTTCGGGGAATCGCCGGGTTCCGTCCAGGGAGATCTTGCGGGAACTGAACCGTCTTCGCCTGGATGAGCGATTGCTTGCAGATGGATCCGCGGTGAGAAAAAAACTTGAAGCGGTTTATAAAAAGAAGGGATTTTTCAACGTGAAGATTTCCCCGCCGCGAGTTTCGTTTCAAGATCTGCAAAGAACGGCCAAGATCCGTTTTCATATTGACGAGGGGACTTTATTCCGGATAGGCAGCATATCTTTTTCGGGACTGCGAATCGTTTCCGAACCTGAATTGCTGGCTGTGATCAAATTGAAGGCAGGAGCGCCGATTTTTGCCCTCCAGGCCGCCGATCCCGCGGCCAAAATTGAGGAATACTATCGAAAAAAAGGTTTCAACCAGGCCCAGGCTGAAGTGAGATCCGTTTTGGCGGCCGATAAAGGCCTGGCCGATATTGAGTTTGCGATTTCTGAAGGATTTCAGGGAGTCACCAGCGAAATCAGAATCACCGGCAACAAAAAAACAAGAGAATCCGTCATTGTTCGTGAGTTGACCTTCAAGGCAGGCGATATTGTCGATTTGTACGAGATCAACCGCTCTCGGAAAAAATTGTATGATTTGGGTATTTTTGACCTGATCGATTTCGAATTGGCGGAAACAGGAGCTGTGCCGCCGCATTCGCCCCCTGATGAAGGAGCAAAGGGCGATGAACAAAAAAAATATTTCCAGGTCCGGATCAAGGTGGATGAGAGTCCTGCTTATCGTTTGAAGGTCGGCGGCCTATACGATACGGATTCTCAATTCGGCGCCCGCCTGGAGGGAGAAAGCAGGAATCTGTTCGGGGCGGGCCATTCGCTCGGGGCCGGTTTTCAATGGGGCAGCAGAGAAATGGATGTAAGGGGGTATTATCGCTTTCCTCATTTCCCGTTTAACAAAGTAAACACCATCGTCTCTTTGTTTTCCAACAGAAAGGAGGAATCCTCATTCCGCAATGACCGGCAAGGTCTCACGGTGCAGCAGCAGGTCAATTTGTGGAAAAGCTCGGTCTTTTCCTGGAATTATACATGGGAGAGAAGCATTGCCCTCAACAACCAGGATCCCGCAGCGGCTGCCCATGGTGCCGATATCGCCCACGTGACAATCGGTTACTATGACGACAACCGGGATAACATTTTTAATCCCGGCAAGGGTTTTTTTGTATCCGGCAGCATCCAGCATGCGGCCAAATTCATGGGTTCGGACTATCCCTTCACCCGCTATTCGGGACAGTTCGATTTTTATTTGCGGGCGGCGCCCCATCTGACCTGGGCAACCTCCCTGGGCGTCGGCCTGGTAAAAGAACTGGGGCGGGAACTCTCTCCTACCGAGAAATTTTATGCTTCCGGCCACAACGCCATTCGCGGTTTCACTTCCGATGAGCTGGGGCCGGCGGACGCGATCAACGGCCTGGCAAGCGGTGGGGATGCGCTTTTGATTTTCAGGCAGGAACTTCGCTGGCAAGTCTTGCCGCTGATCAGTGTCGTCGGTTTTACGGACTGGGGGAACGTTTTCGCCGGGGCCGCCGATTACAACATTTTTAAATTGAGAAAATCGGCGGGGATAGGAGTTCGCCTGCATCTTCAGCCATTGCTGATCCGTGTAGATTGGGGGATGAAACTCGATCGACGTTCCGGCGAGAAGCATTCATTGTTTTATTTCGGGATCGGCCATATCTTTTAACCGTCGCTTCCCTGTTTGCCGTCTGTTCCCGTCCCGGGAGAAAAGCCGTGGGTTGACTAAACGAACGCGCCTGGGGTATCATCTGTTCAGGCTCCTGCTGAACTGCTCGCATCACCGGGGATAGGAAATTCATCGGATCAACCCGGCCGGCCCTTGCGGGTAGGGGCCGAATGTAAATACGAGGTGAAGATGGCGAGACTGCTGATCGTTTCCAACCGCATGCCGGTGACCATTTTCAGGGAAAACGGCAATTACAATTTTCAGCAGAGCGCCGGCGGCCTGGCCACGGGTTTGAAATCTTTTTTGAAACACCAGGAAAAGCTTCCTGGTTTCAAGCTGGAGTATCTCTGGGTCGGCTGGCCCGGCATCTCGGTCAACGAAAAAAAGGAAACGGATGTCCTGAAAAAAAGGCTGCTGAAATTGAATTACTGGCCCGTCTTCCTCTCGGAAACGGAGATGGAAAACTTCTATCACGGTTTCTGCAACCGCACCATTTGGCCGCTTTTCCATTATTTCACCTCTTATGTCGAATATGAAAAGGATTTCTGGCTCGATTTTAAAAAAGTGAACCGCATCTTCAGCGAGGCCCTGCTGGAGATCATCCGCGAGGACGACACCATCTGGATCCATGACTATCACCTGATGCTGCTGCCGCAGCTGATCCGCGAAAAATTTCCCAAGGCCAAGATCGGTTTCTTTCTGCACATCCCTTTTCCCACTTTCGAGATCTTCAGGCTGCTGCCGGGAGAATGGCGCCAGGAGATCCTGCGCGGCATGCTGGGCTCGGACCTGATCGGCTTTCACACCAATGATTACACGCAGTATTTCCTGAGGTGCGCGCTGCGCATCCTGGGGCTGGAGCATGACATGGGAAAGATCATGCTGGAAGACCGCCTGGTGCTGGTCGAAACCTTCCCCATGGGCATCGATTTCCGGTCCTTCCACGAGTCCGCCAAGAGCGCATTGGTAAAAAAAGAGAGGGGCCGGCTCAAAAAGGAATTTAAAAAAACAAAGACCATCCTCTCGATCGACCGCCTGGATTATTCCAAGGGCATCCTCAACCGCCTGCAGGGTTTCGAGCTTTTCCTGGAACAGAACCCCGACTGGAGGGAGAAAACGCAGTTGGTCATGGTCGTGGTCCCTTCGCGGGCCGGGGTCACCCACTATCTGCGCACCAAGAAGCAGATCGATGAAACGGTCGGCAAGATCAACGGCAAATACGCCACCCTGACCTGGACGCCGGTTTTATACCAGTTCAGGTCCCTGGCTTTTCCATCCCTGGTGGCACTCTACGCCCAGTGTCACGTGGCCCTGGTCACGCCGCTGCGCGACGGCATGAACCTGGTTGCCAAGGAATATGTGGCCAGCAAGTCCGCGGACGCCGGTGTCCTGATCCTGAGTGAAAAGGCAGGCGCCGCCGAGGAGCTGGGCGAGGCCATCGTGATCAACCCGTTCTACATCGAAGAGATCGCCGCCGCCATCAAGGAGGCATTGGAAATTCCCCACGACGAGCAGCTGAAACGCCTGAAAGTCATGCAGGGGCGGTTGCGGAGATACGATATTTTCCTCTGGGCCAAGGATTTCCTGCAGCATCTGAACCTGATCAAGGAAACCCAAAAAAAAGTGGTGACCCGCATCCTGGACGGCTACAGGGAATCGCTCCTGGCCCACTTCCGCAAGGCCGCAAAACGATTGGTCTTTCTGGATTACGACGGGACGCTGGTGCCGATCGTCAAGCACTATTCCCAGGCCGCGCCGGACCAGGAAATCCTGAAAATCCTCGAAAACTTTTGCGCCGGGCAGAACAACCGGCTCGTGGTCGTCACCGGCCGCGACCGCCAGACCATTTCCGATTGGATCAAGGTCGCAAACTGCAACTTTATCGCCGAGCACGGCGCCTGGCTAAAGGAGCAGGGCGGCGACTGGATTCAGACCAAGGCCCTGGACGCGGAGTGGAAGGAACAGATCCTGCCGATCCTGGAGATCTACTCGGACCGCCTGCCCGGGTCCTTTATCGAGGAAAAGGAATTTTCGCTGACCTGGCATTTCCGCAACGCCGACCCGGAGTTGGGAATGCTGCGGGCAAAAGAACTGCTGGACTACCTGATCAGCCTGACCGCCAACAAGGACCTCCAGGTGCTGCAAGGGAAAAAAGTCGTCGAAATCCGCAATGCCGGGATCAACAAGGGGCTGGCGGCGGCGCACTGGCTGGTGAAAAACGATTTTGATTTCATCCTGGCGGCCGGCGACGACTGGACCGATGAAGACCTCTTCAAAGTGCTGCCGGAAACGGCGTACTCCATAAAGGTCGGCATCTCGTCCTCACTGGCCAGGTTCAATGTGATCAACTATAAAGAGATCCGAAAATTGCTTGAGGAGTTGAACAAAAACTAAAATGTGGACAAACTTTTCACCTTTCATCGCCCCGCTTGCTTTTGTCTTCGGCGCCTTGATCGTCGGCTTGATCAGCAAGATGATCATCCTGAAAAAGATCGCGAAAATCGCCAGCAAAACCAACTGGCGGGGGGACGACATCCTGATCGCCGCCCTGAAACGCTGGATCGTCTGGTGGTTTCTTTTTGCCGGCGCCTTCCTGGCCACCCTGAGCATGCCCGTGGAAGCGGGCCTGTTGAAACTGATCCACAACGTCATCATGGTCATGGCCATCCTGAGCCTGACCGTCTTTGCCGCCAACATGAGCGTGAGCTTCATCGACCTGTATTCGGAAAATTTGAAGGAGTCCCTGCCCAGAACGACCATCTTCACGAACCTGACCAGGATATTCGTCTTTCTGATCGGCATCCTGATCATCTTCAACTCCCTGGGCATCTCCATCGCCCCCATTCTTACCGGCCTGGGCATCGGCGGCCTGGCCGTGGCCCTGGCCTTGCAGGAAACCCTTGCCAACCTCTTTGCCGGGCTGCAGCTGATCGCTTCCAAGCAGATCCGCCCGGGAGACTACATCCGCCTGGGCAGCGGTGAAGAGGGATTCATCGTGGACATCAACTGGCGCAACACCACGGTGCGCGAGCTCTCCAATAACATGAACATCATTCCCAACTCGCATATTTCCAAGACCATCGTCAAGAATTACTACCTTCCCGAAAAGATCAGCTCGGTCCTGGTGCAGGTGGGGGTCGCCTATGAGAGCGACCTGGAAAAGGTTGAAAAAGTGACCATCGAGGTGGCCGGGGAGGTGATGCGGGAAATCCCGGGCGGGGTGAGCGATTTCGAGCCCTTCACCCGCTACCACACTTTCGGCGACTCCTCGATCAATTTCACGGTGATCCTCAAGGCCAAGGAATTCGTGGACCAGTATATTTTAAAGCACGAATTCATCAAGCGCCTGCACAAGCGCTATCAGGCCGAGGGCATCACCATACCGTTCCCCATCCGCACCCTGCATTTCGAGGGCAGGATGCCGGAATCGGTTCTCAAGGATACGGAATAGAAGTTTTTTGCCTTGGAGGAATGCGATGAAAAAGATCTTTGTTTTGATTACTGTTTTGGCGGTATTCAGCCTCGCGGTTTCCGGCAATGGCGATGACGCGATCAAGCCGGGCGACAACCTGATCATCGAGGGCATTCCGGCCATTCCCCCCGCCCTGGCCAATGAAGCGGCCTTGTACAACAACTTCCGCTATGCCTATTTCCAGAACTGGCACCCGTTAAAGCGGGAAATGATCATCAGCACGCGCTTCGCCGACACCAGCCAGGTGCACCTGGTCAAGGCGCCGGGCGCGGCCCGTACCCAGCTCACTTTTTACAAGGAAAGGGTGGCGGGCGCCGAATTCGATCCGCTCGGCGGCGATTTCATCGTGTTTAACAAAGATGTCGGTGGCAATGAGAATTACCAGAAATACCGCTTTGATTTCGCCAGCGGCAAAACCACGCTGCTGACCGACGGCCGCTCGCGCAACATCGGCGGCGTGTGGTCCAACAACGGCGACCGGCTGGCGTACCAATCCAACCGGCGCAACCAAAACGACATCGATATCCATGTCATGGACCCGCGCGACCCCCAAAGCGACCGGCTGCTGCTGCAGGTGCAGGGCGGGGGCTGGATAGCGATCGATTGGTCGCCCGACGACAGCAAGCTTATGGTACTGGAGAGGGTCTCCATCAACGAGAGCTACCTGTGGCTGGTGGACGCGGCCACGGCCAAAAAGGAACGGCTCACCCGCAAGGGCGGCAAGGAGAAGGTCGCCTACCATACCGCCGCCTTCAGCAGGGACGGCAAGGGGGTCTATGCCCTCACCGACAGGGATTCCGAGTTTGTGCGCCTGGCCTACATCGATCTGGCCAGCCGCAAGCACACGTATTTGACCTCGGCCATCCCCTGGGATATCGATGAATTTGCGCTTTCACACGATCGCAGCCATGTCGCTTTCATCAGTAACGAGGACGGTTCAAGCGTCCTGCATGTCCGCGAACTGGCGACGGGAAAGGATCTGCCGCTGCCCGCCATGGAGCTGGGATTGATCTCCGGGCTGCAGTGGCACCGCAACGGCAAGGAACTCGGCTTCACTTATATCAACCCGCGTTCGGCCGACGATGCCTATTCACTCAACATCGAAAGCGGCCGGGTCGAGCGCTGGACGACCAGCGAACTCGGCGGCCTGAACAGCGAGACCTTCGCTGCGCCGCAGCTGGTCAAATGGAAAAGTTTCGACGGTAGAACGATCTCCGGTTTTTTGTACCGGCCGGCGGCCCGCTTCACCGGCAAAAGGCCGCTGATCATCAATATTCACGGCGGCCCGGAAGGGCAGGCAACTCCCGATTTCATCGGCCAGAACAATTATTATTTAAATGAGCTCGGCGTGGCCATCATCTACCCCAACGTCCGCGGTTCCAGCGGTTTCGGCAAGACGTTCCTCAAGCTGGACAACGGTTTTCTGCGCGAGGGCTCATACAGGGACATCGCCGCCCTGCTCGATTGGATCCAGGACCGGCCCGACCTGGACGGCGATCGCGTCATGGTCACCGGCGGCAGCTATGGAGGCCACATGACCCTGGCCATCGCCGCCTTCTACCCTCAGCGCATCCGCTGCGCCGTGGAGGTGGTGGGCATTTCCAACCTGGTGACCTTCCTGGAAAACACTTCCGGCTACCGCCAGGACCTGCGCCGGGTGGAATACGGCGACGAGCGCGACCCCAAAATGCGCGAGTTCCTGCTCAAGATCGCGCCGCTCAACCACAGCGACAAGATCCGCAAGCCCCTGTTCATCATCCAGGGCGCCAACGACCCGCGCGTCCCTGCAAGCGAAGCCGGGCAGATGCGCGACATTCTGAAGAAAGCGGGGATCCCGGTCTGGTACCTGGTGGCCAAGGACGAGGGGCACGGCTTCGCCAAGAAGAGCAACCGCGACTTCCAGTTCTATGCCACGGTGCTGTTCATCAAGGAGTTCCTGCTGAAATAGGCAAAAACGCCCTCCCGGATCATTTCTTTTTCGCCTGCCGTTCCGAGGTGCGGATGCGCCAGAGCCAGACGGCCAGGATCAGCAGCGCCGAGAAAAAACGCAGCAGCGGCGCCAGGTTCAGGAAATCGAACAGGCCGTGCAGCAGGGCGGCCAGGCCCAGGCCCTTGAGCACCGGCGGCAGCAGCTTTTTTTTGCGGAGGCGGGCGACCCCGGCCAGGTGGCCCCAGACCGAGGCGAAAACGCTGTGGCTCAGCGGCGAGGCGAAAGCGCGGCCGAAGAGGGCGAAACCGACTAGGCCGGGAAGATAGTGCACGTTCTCGTAGGAAGCGAAGCCCAGGGCGCAGGCCGAAGCGTAGAAGATGCCGTCCATCTCGTCGTTGAAATCGCTGAAGCGCATGACCAACAGGAAGGGAAGGAGCTTGAACAGCTCCTCCACCAGCCCCACCACCACGATGCAGTACAGGAAAAACTCCAGGTTCAGCCCCTGGATCGGCTCCGGGTCGGCGGGAATGCCCAGGGCCGGCAGCAGGATGTCGTAGGCGTGCAGGCAGAGCCAGCCGGCCAGGAAGCCCAGGAAATAGCTGAAGGCCGCCATGACCAGCGGTTCCGGCTCGAAGCGGTCGTGGTAGTAGGCGTAGCCGATCCAGAAAACGGCCGGGGCGAAGATCAGGGCCAGCAGGAGCCAGATGGACATATCGTTTTTTATTCTACCACA
>DATKZA010000063.1:0-3577 GCA_035528155.1 Patescibacteria group bacterium
CCGGAGCGGCGGCGCCAAAGGTGCCTTGCTGCGCAAGAGCCTGGTCGTTCTCCAGTTCGGCATGTCCATTCTCCTGCTTATCGGCATGGGAGTCGTTTCACGTCAAATCGATTATATGAGAAGCAAGAAGCTCGGCTATGACAAGGAACAGCTGATCTATCTGCCGCTGCGCGGCGAGACGTTTTCTTCTTACGCCACCCTCAAGGAACAACTTCTCCGCAATCCCCGGGTCCTGAATGTATCGGCGACCGACCAGCCGCCGACATCCATCGGCAGCAATGGCGGCGGTGCCGACTGGGATGGCAAGGATCCCGGCCAGAAATACATGATCGGCTTTGCCGCGGTCGATTTCGATTATCCCGAAACCCTGAAGATTGAGATGGCGGCCGGGAGAACCTTTTCCCGGAAATTCGCCACTGACAGCGGCCGGGCCTGGATGGTCAACGAAGAAGTGACCAAGCTGATGGGGCTTGACCCCGCTGCGGCGGTGGGGAAAAGGTTCAAATTTGAATTGGAAGGAACGATCGTCGGCGTCATGAAGAATTTCCATTACCAGTCGGTGCGCAATGCCATCGAACCATTGGCCGTTATTGTCTTTCCCGAGGCATTCCGCTTTGCCATCGTCCGCCTCAAGGCCGGGGAGAGCCCGGCATCCCTGGCTGACGTCAAGAAAACCTGGCAGCGCGTTTTCCCGCAGTACCCTTGCGAGTATCGCTTTTTCGATGAAGCTTTCGGCCAGATGTACCAGGACGATGAACAGATGGGCTCGCTGCTGAAAGTATTCGCCGGCCTGGCCGTGATTATTGCCTGCCTGGGCTTGTTCGGGCTGGCTTCCTACACGGCGGAGCAGCGGACCAAGGAGATCGGCGTCCGCAAGTTCCTGGGAGCCTCTTCCCCGGGCATCGTGTTGCTGCTCACGAAAGAGTTTGCCAAATGGGTGCTGCTGGCCAACCTGCTGGCCTGGCCCTGCGCCTACCTCCTGACGAAAAACTGGCTCAAGGGATTCGCCTACCGATCGTCCCTGGCCTGGTGGCTGTTCGCCCTTGCAGGCAGCGGTGCCCTGGCCATTGCCATGCTGACCGTGAGTTTCCAGGCCGCTCGCGCCGCCCGCGCCAACCCGGTGGACAGCCTGCGCTATGAATGAGGAGAAATCCAGATGATTAGAAACTATTTGAAGGTTGCCTGGAGAAATCTATTCAAGCACAAGGGATATTCATTCATCAACATCTTCGGCTTGTCGGTGGGAATTGCCTGCTTTATCATGATCAGTTTATGGGTACGCCATGAACTGAGCTACGACCGCTTTCATCAAAAGGCTGAGCGCATCTACCTGGTTGAGGATTATGAAAAATATTCGGACGGGGAGGAACTGCGCTTCTCGGTCAATCCGCCGCTACTGGCGCCGACACTGGCCAAGGATTATCCTGAAGTTGAAGCCGCGGTACGTTTTCGCTCCTTGAGCGACAAGGTTTTCCGCAGGAAGGATTCGGTTTTCAGTGAGAAGGGGCTGGCCTTTTGCGACCCGTCATTCTTCCAGGTATTTGATTTCCGCTTCATCAGCGGCGATCCGGATCTGGCCCTGCGCAATCCCCGCTCGATCATTCTGACCCGGCAGATGGCCGAAAAGTATTTCGGCAAGGAAAATCCCCTGGGCCAGACCCTCGAGGTGGACAACCGGCTTGAGCTCACTGTTTCGGGGGTCGTCGAAGATGTTCCGTCCAATTCATCCCTGCTCTACAATTTTCTGGTGCCGCTCGACTTGAGCAAGGAATTCGACTCCCCGCTAGACAGCTGGGGATACTACGCCTATAAGACCTTCATCCTGTTGAAAAAAAATACGGATTTCCGGGCGGTGTCCGGAAAGATCAAAACTGAAATCAAGCGGCACGAACCTGAAGCCATCGTGGAGCTTTCCTTGCGGCCGTTGACCGATATCCACTTTTCACTGAACCGCCTATCGCTTCCAATTTTTTCCTTGCTGGCTGTCTTGATCCTGTTGACCGCCTGCATCAATTACATGAACCTGGCCACGGCGCGGGCCGTGAACCGCGCCAAAGAGATCTCTCTGCGCAAAGTGGTCGGGGCCACAAAAATTAAAATCACCTGCCAGTTCTACGGCGAATCGCTCTTTTTTTCCTTCATGGGATTGATTGGCGGGCTCATTCTGGCCGGAATCCTCATGCCCTTCTTCAATCACCTTTCCGGCATGACGTTGGCCCTAAGCCTGCTGGCCGATGGCCCGATGGTTTACTTGCTGCTGGTCACCACCCTGGTTACCGGCATAATCGCAGGAAGCTATCCGGCCTTCTATCTTTCTTTATTCAATCCCATCGGTATTCTGCGCGGATCTTTCAAAATCGGAAAGAACGCGGCGACCCTGAGAAAAATCCTGGTCACTTTCCAGTTCATCATCGGCATCACATTGATCGTCAGCACCCTGATCATCAACCGCCAGCTCCACTTTATCAAGAACCGTGACCTGGGGTTTGACAAGCAAGGCGTGCTTTGCCTCAGTTTGAAAGGAGAGAGCAAAAACAAGATAGACGTTTTGAGAAACAGGATCCTGCCAATCAGCGGGATTCGTCATGTTGCCGCGGTCTCAGCGCCTCCGGCCGGGAATCTTAATTCAAGAATCATCAGCGACTGGCAAGGGAGCCGCCCCAACCAACAGATTCTAGTCTACATGCTGGCGGCCGATCCCGATTTCAGCCGCACCTTGAATATCCGCATGGCGCAGGGGCGGTTTTTTTCTGATCGTTTCTCCGCTGACCAGAAAGAAGGGATCGTGGTGAACGAAGCGGCGATCAAAGCCATGGGCATGACAGCGCCACTGGGCAAGGAAATGATGGAGCATCGAATCATCGGCGTCATGAAGGATTTTCACTTTTACTCCCTCCACTCGCGTGTCCAACCTTTGGCCGTGCTGTATCAAAAAGAGGAACTGGAATACCTGATGATCAAGATCGGCCGCGCGGACGTCTCAGGCCTCCTGAGTTCACTGACCAAAATCTGGCGGCAAACCGTCCCCCACTCTCCTTTTGAGTTCACCTTTTATGACGATTTCATCGACCGCCAATACGGGCAGGACCGGCAAATCGGAGAGATCATCAATGCGTTCTCCATGCTGACCATCATCATCGCCTGCTTGGGGCTGCTGGGACTGGCAGCGTTCTCGTGCCGGCAGCGGACCAAGGAGATCGGCATCCGCAAGGCGCTGGGCGCTTCCCTGCCAAAGATCCTGTTCATGCTGCTGAAGGAATTCAACAAATGGATCCTCCTGGCCAACCTGGTGGCCTGGCCCCTGGCCTACCTGGTCATGAGCAATTTGCTGCGCTTGTACGCTTTCCGGATTTCGCTTAACGCTTGGGATTTTTTGCTTGCCGGCATCGCCGTACTGCTGGCGGCAACCGCGACCGTGAGCTTCGAAGCCGTTAAAGCCGCCCGCGCCAACCCGGTCGACAGCCTGAGATATGAATAATTCGAGGTGAACCGTGTTTAAAAATTATTTGAAAATCGCCTGGCGGAATATTGTTCGCCAAAAAATGTATTCGTTCATCAATATTTTCGGCCTGGCCGC
>DATKZA010000064.1:0-7669 GCA_035528155.1 Patescibacteria group bacterium
ACCACGTTGCCTGAGACGATGGTGTGCGCGATTGCTCCCTGCCCCTCCCAGCCCAGGAAGGGACAGTTGTTGGCCTTGGAGCGGAAATCCTTTGCTTCGATCTTGAAGCGTTTTTTCAGGTTTAGCATGGTCAGGTCGGCAGGATATCCCGGCTTGACGCGGCCGCGGTTTTTCAGGCCAAGGACGCGGGCCGGGTTGGTGGAGAACAATTCGACCAGGCGGTTGATGGTCAGCAATTTGCTGCGCACCAGGCGGTCATACACCACAGCGAAAGACGTTTCCATGCCGATGACACCGAAAGGGGCGAACTCGAATTCCTTGTCCTTGTCGTCGCGGGTATGGGGGGCGTGGTCCGAAGCGATGCAGTCGATGGTGCCGTCCTGCAGGCCGCGGATCAGCTCCAGGCGGTCGGCTTCGGTGCGCAGCGGCGGCTTGACCTTGTAGACCGGGTTGTAGCTCTGGATGAGTTCTTCGTTGAGCAGCAGGTGGTGCGGGGTGGCATCGGCGCTGACCGGCGTTTTCATTTTGCGGGCGTTGCGGATCAGCTCGACCGAGCCGGCGGTGGAGATGTGGGTCAGGTGCAGGCGTGACTGGATGCGTTCCTGCAGGATCAGGTCGCGGGCCACGATCACCTCTTCGGCGGCCTTGAGCATGCCGCGCAGCCCGTATTTGTAGGAGATGAAGCCCTCGTTGACCTGGCCTTCGGCCGAGATCGAGTGGTCTTCCGGGTGCTCGATGATGGGCACGTCCAGCATTTTGGCGTATTCTAAAGCCTTGCGGATCAGGTCGGCCTTCATCACGCAGCGGCCGTCGTCGGAAAAAGCCACAGCGCCGCCTTCGACCAGGTCGGCCATTTCCACCAGGTTCTCGCCCAGTTGCCCCCTGGAGACGGCGGCCACGGGAAAGATGTTGACCAATCCGACCTGGCGGGCGCGGGCGATGATGTACTCGGTCACTGAACGGTTGTCATTGACCGGCTCGGTGTTGGCCATGCAGGCAATGGAAGTGAAGCCGCCGCAGGCCGCCGCCTGGGAGCCGCTGGCGATGGATTCCTTGTTCTCCTGGCCCGGTTCGCGCAGATGGGTATGCATGTCGACAAAACCAGGGGTCACGATCAGCTCTTTGGCGTCGATGACCGGACAGCCGCTGATCTTTTTTATGGACTTGGCGATCTCCTTGAACTTGCCGTTTTCGATCAGGATATCCATGACTTGGTCCACGGCCCCGGCCGGGTCGATGAGGCGGCCGTTCTTAATTAAAAGTCTCATGGATCTCTCCTTTTAAAAGATACAGAACGGCCATGCGCACGGCGATGCCGTTGGTCACTTGCTGCAGGATCACCGACTGCTCGGAGTCGGCCATCGAGGTTTCGATCTCCACGTCGCGGTTGATCGGACCGGGATGCATCAGGATGGCCGATTTTTTGGCCCTGGCGAAGATCTCGCGGTTGATGGCGAAACGGTTGCGGTATTCGCGGATGGAGGGGAAATAATTCTTGGCGCCACGCTCCTCCTGGACGCGCAGCATCATGACCACGTCGGCTGCCTTGACGCCGCGGCGGATGTCGTAATATACGGAAGCGCCCATTTTTTCGAATTCGCGCGGCACCAGCGAGGGCGGGCCGATCAGGGCGATCTCGTTGCCCATTTTCTGGTGCAGGATGATGTTGGAGCGGGCCACGCGCGAGTGCAGGATGTCACCCACGATGGCGATCTTCAGGCCGTGCAGGGTCTTGAGCCGCTGCTGGATGGTCAAGGCATCGAGCAGGGCCTGGGTGGGGTGCTCGTGGAAGCCGTCGCCGGCGTTGATGATCGAGGAGCGGGCGAAGGTGGTCAGGTAGTGTGGCGAGCCCGAGGCGGAGTGGCGAATGACGATGATGTGTGGGTTCATGGCCTCCAGGGTCAGGACCGTGTCCTTCAGGGTCTCGCCTTTTTTCAGGCTCGATATCGAAGAGTTGAAGTTGATCAGGTCGGCGCTTAGGCGCTTGGCCGCGATCTCGAACGAGCTGCGGGTGCGGGTCGAGTTTTCAAAAAACAGGTTGACCACGGTTTTGCCCTTCAGGGCCGGCACCTTCTTGACTTCGCGGCTGGAGACCTCGATGAAGGCCTCAGCCGTTTCCAGGATGATTTCGATGTCGTCGACGCTGAGCTGCTCGATGCCCAGCAGGTGGTCCTGGCTGAAGATCCTTTCCTTCATTTAAAACCCCTTGGGTTCCATGATCAGCACCTGGTCCTTGCCGTCGATCTCCTGCAGCATGACCTTTACCCGTTCGCGGCGCGAAGTGGGCAGGTATTTGCCTTTGAAGTCGGGGCAGATGGGCATCTCGCGGTGGCCGCGGTCGATGAAGGCCGCCAGTTGGACCGAGGCCGGTCGGCCCAGTTCGAAGATCGAATCCATGGCGGCGCGGATGGTGCGTCCGGTAAATACCACGTCGTCGATCAGGATGATGTCGCGGTCTTCGATGCTGAAATCGATTCGGGTTTTTTTCACCGCCGGCTGCTGCTCGTGCTTGTGCAGGTCGTCGCGAAACATGGTGATGTCGAGGATGCCCAGGGGAATCTCTATGTTTTCCAGCTCCTTGATCAATTGCTGGATGCGGCGGGCGACGTGTACGCCCCTGGTCTGGATGCCGATCAGCACAAGGTTCTCTTCTTCGCGGTTCCGTTCCAGGATTTCCATGGCCAAGCGCAGGAACGTGCGCTTCATTTTTTTATCATCCATGATTTTGGCCTTGATTTTTTCATCCATGATTGTCTCCTTTGGCGCTAAAACCAATTATATTTAATTCCAGTAATTTTGCAAGGGTTGCGGATGGGATTCTATTCAGCCAGGCTGGCCTGCAACAATTCGGCCACTTCGGAAATTTTGGAAAAATCCTGGCCGCGGCCCTCGATCAGGTTGGCGCTGCCGCCGCCCTTGCCGCCCAATAAAGCGAAAACGCGGGCGCTGATCCGCTGCAGATCGCAGTTGCCAAGACCGCGACCGATGACAACGTATTTTTGTGGGGACTGCGAGTAGGCCAGCACATTCCTGCCACGGTTGAGGAGGGAAGTGGCGAAAAAGCGCAACTCGGGGATATCGAGTCCGCTGAATTCCCGGACGACCAGGGAACGGTCAATTGCGATTTCGCCGGCGATCTCCCGCTCCAGTTCGCGGCGCTGCGCCTTTTTAAGTGCCCGGCGCAATTCATCTTTTTCCTTAAGCTGGGCTTCCACTCGAGCAGGAATTTCCGCCAGGGGCAAGGTGACCAGGCGCTGAAGATATTGCGCGACCAGGTGCTTCAGCTGGTAATCGTGCAGGGCCCGGTAGCCGGCTTCGTAATACAGGCGGATATTGGCGCGAATGCGTTCCGTTCTGATGATTTTGAGCAGTCCGATCTCGGCGCTGCTTTTCAGGTGAGTGCCGCCGCAGGCCGACTGGTCGAGGCCCTCAATTTCCACCACGCGGATCTCGCCCTGGCGTTTGGGCGGCTTGCGTAATGTCAAAGTCGAAATATCCCCGCTGGCAAAAATCCTTACAGGCAGGTTGGCGAAAATCAAGCGGGCGCATTCCTCTTCCAAGGCCTTGATTTCTTCTTCAGTGAATCCAGTCTTGCCAATTTCGATTGAGGAATGATCTGGACCGATGGCAAATGACAAGGTGGAGGCAGCGAACAGGCGCAGCAGGACCTGCGAGAGCAGGTGCTGGGCGGTATGCTGCTGCATGTGGTCGTAGCGGCGCGCGAAATCGAGCCGCAGGCAAGCGTCACCCTGGCCGGGGGTCTGTTGCAGCACGTGGATGATGTCGTCATTCTCGCTGGCCAATTCCAGGACCGGAAATCCGTTGATGGTGCCCTGGTCGGCGGGTTGGCCGCCGCCCTCGGGGCAAAAGATCGTGCGTTCGAGACGGATGCGGAAACGCCCATCCCGCTGTTCCTGGCCGCTGATCCGCGCCGTAATTTCACGACAGTAGGAATCGCGCTGATAAATTTTTTCGGTCATTTCTGGATTGAGGACAATTGTTTCTCTGCCGCTGCCAGGTGCCAGTCATTCATGAAGCGGTCGATCTCGTGCGTGCTTTTTTCAGCAACACCGAGTGCGGCCACGGCCAGGGTGACCATCAGGCAAAATGTGGCGAATATTTTTTTCATCGCTTTTCTCCTGCTTTTGGCACTCACTCCTTTTTATTTTTAGCCGAATCGGCTCGCTTTGTCAATTGGGATGGGGTAGGAGCGAAAAATTTTTCGCCCCTACTTTTTGACAATAGATATTTATTATTCTAGAATGATTTTTTTCGGGATTTTCCAGGAGGTATGCTGCGGATGAGACTAGAAAGATTGGCAGGCAAGAAAATACTCTGGCTGGTGCTGGTCGCGGCGCTGGTACTGCTGGCGGCGATCCTGCCGGCTGAAGTTCGGTCTGAAAACCGCCCGGAAATCTACGATCCCGGGGCCGACATGAAAGCGCAGATCGCCGCCGCCGTGAAAACAGCGGGAGTTGAAAACAGAAATATCATCTTGATGTTCGGGGGCAACTGGTGCCCCTGGTGCCACCGCCTGCACGCGCTTTTCCTCTCAGACAATAAGATAAAAAAGATCCTGACCGAGCGCTACACTCTGCTGTTGGTCGATGTCGGCGAAAAGCCCGGGCAGCCGTTGAACCGCGACCTGGTTGAGCTCTACCGGATCAAGGATTTCGGTTATCCGGCACTGGCTGTTTTGGACAAGCAGGGACATTTGCTCTGCACCCAATCCACCGGTGTTTTGGAAAAAGACAAGGGACACGATCCGGCCAAAGTCCTGGCCTTTCTTAAGATGCAGGTCGGAGATTGACGCCCGCGGCGGGTCCCGCATAAATCCAGGCGACCGCATGTTCGCCTATCAAAATGACGGTCGATTTTTCGCCCAGGCCGGCCGCGGTTTTGAGGAATTAGCCGCAGCCGAACTGACCGAACTCGGGGCCCTGGATATTGAGATAAGCGGCGGCGGCCTGTATTTTCGTTGCGACGCGGCGGGGTTGTACCGGATCAATTATTGCTCGCGCCTGGTCTCGCGGGTGCTGGCTCCCTTGGCCGTTTTTCCCTGCCTTTCCGATCAGGCGCTTTACGAGGTGGCGCGCGCCCTCGAGTGGCAGGCTCTGCTCACGCCCGAAAAAACCTTTGCCGTGTTCGCCAACGTCCGCGAGAGCCGCATCAACCACGCCCACTTTGCCGCCCTGCGGCTGAAGGACGCCATCGCCGATCATTTCCGTGAGCGCATCGGTCGCCGCCCCGACGTGGACACCGAGCATCCCGATGTGTGGATCAACCTGGTCATCCGCCAGGACCGGGCGGTCATTAGTCTGGACACGGCGGGCGGCTCGCTGCACCGCCGCGGTTACCGCGTGCAGTCGGTGCCGGCGCCGTTGCAGGAAACACTGGCCGCGGCCATGGTGCGTTTGAGCGGCTGGCAAGGGGAACGGCCCCTGGTCGACCCCATGTGCGGTTCGGGCACCATCCTGGCCGAGGCCTTCATGCAATTTTGCCGCATCCCCGCGGCTTTTAAAAAAGAGAAATTCGGTTTCGAAGCCATGCCCGATTTCGATCCCCGGATCTGGGCAGAGGTGCGCCGGGAAAGTGACGCCTCGCGCCGGGAAATGCCCGAACTCTTGATCCGCGGCAGCGATTCTGACCGTCAGGCTATCGATGCCGCCCGGCGCAACCTGCGCGAGATACCGGGAAGCCGCGGCGTGCCCCTGGACCGCAAGGACTTCCGAGATCTGCCGGGGATCACCGAGGCCACGATCATCTGCAACCCGCCCTATGGCATCCGCGTCGGAGAATTGGAGGAGACCCGTCTCCTGTACAAGGAATTCGGCGATTTTTTAAAACAGCGCTGCCAGGGTTCGACCGCCTATGTCCTTTGCGGGAATTTGGATCTGATCGGCGCCATCGGCCTGAAGCCTTCCCGGCGCTTCGTGCTGTTCAACGGTCCGATCGAGTGCCGACTTTTAAAAATTGAAATTTATTAAGTGCCGCCCGCTTTAGGGTTTCGGCCTTCTCAGGCTGCGGAATGCTTCCACGATCAGCAATACGGCCAAAAGCGTGAGCACCATGGCGATCAGGCCGATGGCCGAAAATCGATATTGGCGGATGAGCAGCAGCAGGGACCAAAGGGTCATGGTGATCATGAAAAGCATGGGCAATAGTGTGAATATGAATTTCTTGCCCATTTTTCTGACCCAAAGGGTGATGACCAGCAGGGTCAGGGCCGCCAGCAACTGGTTGGAGGCGCCGAACACCGGCCAAATCGCTTTCCAGGCCGGGATGGTGTTGCCCTGGGCGTCCTTGAGGTTGACAAGAACAAAGAGCGCGGGAAGGGCCAGGGTGGCCAGCGTGGAAGCGTAACGGCTGCGCGTCCCCTTGAACCTGAAAAATTCTTCGAAAATATAGCGGCCCAGGCGGGTGCAGGTATCCAGGGTGGTCAGGATGAACGTGGACAAGGCAAGCAGTCCGAATGAATAACCGAGTTGTTCCGGCAGTCCAAGCACGGCAAGGAATCTCCCCATGCCCCGGCCGAAAATGGCCAGGGGCGCCTGTTTGAGCAGGAGATCGTTCCGGGCCAGCACCATGACCGTGACCAGGGCCATGACGGCAACCAGCCCCTCGATCAGCATGGCCCCGTAGCCCACCAGCCGGGCGTCCGATTCCCGGTCCAGCTGTTTGGAAGAGGTGCCGGAGGCGACCACGGCGTGAAAGCCCGAACAGGAACCGCAGGCCACGGTGATGAACAGGATCGGAAAAAGCGAACCCAGCTGGGGGTGGGACCAGGCGGTGAAGGCCGGGAAATGGATGCCCAGGCCGCCGAACAGGATGCCGATGAAACCGCCGGCGACCGAGGCGTAGAGAAGATAGGAGGAGAGATAATCGCGCGGCTGCAGCAATATCCAGACCGGCGTGGTGGAGGCAATAAAACAATACAGGATCAGGATGATATCCCAGGTGTTGGCCGGGTCGCCGCCCACGAGCAGAGGCAGGGAGGCGGCCGTCAGCGGAACCTGTTGGCCGGCCCAGACGGCCAGGAAGACCAGGGGCACGAAAAGCAGTGAGGAACGCAGGATCGAAAATTTCAGGCGATAGACCGCAATTCCGAAGGCGATGGCCAGCAAAATGAACAGCAGGGAAGAGGAAGCGACGCCGCCGTTGGCCGTGAAAGTGGTCGAGGTCAAGTCGGTGAACACCACCAGCACGTAGACCAGGGCCAGCCAGATGAAAACCAGCATCAGCTTGTACGCCAGGGGGCTCATGGTTTCCCTGGCGATCGTGGCGATGGAGCGCCCCTGGTGGCGGACCGAAGCGATCAACGCCGAAAAGTCGTGGGCGCCGCCGATAAAAATGGCTCCCAGCACCACCCAAAGCAGGGTCGGTCCCCAGCCGAAGGCGCTGGCGGCCACGATCGGCCCGACGATCGGCCCGGCGCCGGAGATCGAGGAAAAATGATGGCCGAACAGGACCGCCTTGTGGGTTGGTACGCGGTCCACGCCGTCGTACTCGCTGTGGGCGGGTGTGGGCCGGCTGTCGTCCAGGTCAAATTTATTCTGCAGGAAGCGGCCGTAAAACACATAAGCCAGGGAAAAAGCGGCAACGACTGCCAGGAAAACCATGGGAAGCATGGGCGGCTCCTTGATGTAAAAAGAACGTAATATAGCAGAAA
>DATKZA010000065.1:0-24506 GCA_035528155.1 Patescibacteria group bacterium
GTTGGCCAGCTTCTTGTTGGCGGTGATGCTGGCTACGTCTTCCTCCCGGCTCGATCTCCCGGCAACGATCTCGCTGCCCGGGGTTTCCGGCAGCTTCAGGTTGCGGATGAACACCCGGGTTTTCGTCTTAGCCAGCGGCTCCACAGTGCGCGGGTGGAGTATCTGGGCCCCGAAGTAGGAAAGCTCGGCGGCCTCGGCGAACGAGATCCGCTCCAGCCGGCGTGCTGTTTCCACTAGGGCCGGGTCGGCGCTCATGAAGCCGTCGACGTCCTTCCAGATCTCCAGGCAGTCAGCTTTGAGGGCGTAGGCGACGGCGGCGGCGCTGTAGTCGGAGCCGTTGCGGCCCAAGAGGGTGATGACGCCGTTTGTGCCGCGCCCGAAAAAACCGCTGATGACCGGAATGATACCCTTGCGCAGAAATGGCCCGACCTTGGCGCCCAGGCTTTTCCGGGTGCGCTCACGGTCGATGCTGGCGTTTTCGAAATTTTCATCGGTATATATGCCGATGAGGTGAGCGTCCAAGGCCCTGGATTTCCGTCCCTGGCTGACTAGCAAACCGGCCAGCAGCCTGGCCGCCAGCCGTTCGCCGTAACTGAGCAGTTTGGCCCTGACCGCCGGGGTCAGGTCGCCGTGGTAGGCGATGCCGGTCAGCAGCCGTCTGATCTGGGCCAGTTGGGAAGCAATCGCCGCCAGCAGGCGTTGTTTCTCCCTGCCGGCCAAGCACAGCTCATCGATGATAACGCGATGTTTTTGGCTCAGGCGGACCAGGATGGCGGGAATATTCTTTTCGCTCTTTTTGGATTGTTCGATGGCGGCCAGCAGCTGCTCGGTGACGCCGGAGACTGCTGAAACCACAATAGCGGTGCTCTTTTGCCGGCCTATGATTTCGCCCACTTTCAGAAAAGCGCGGCCATCCTGCAGACAGCCGCCGCCGAATTTCATTACCTTGATCATTTTATTCTCCTGCGAGCAGCTTTTTTTTCAGGGCCAGTTCGGCATTCAGAACGCAGCCCCCGGCCGCTCCGCGCACCGTGTTGTGCACCAGCAGGAAAAAACTGCAGCGATTCCCCCGGCAGCGCAGGCGGCCGACGGTCACGGCCATGCCCCGGGCCGCTGCCGGCTCTCCGGCATACACATCAAGGACAGGCTGGGGACGATCGGCATTGTTTTGCACCAGGATCGGCTGGCGCGGCGCTGTGGGCAAAGCCAAGCGCTGGGGTTCACCGCTAAAACCGGACCACAGGTCCGCTATTTCTTCTTCTCTGACCGGATGCGGGAATTCCATGGTAACACTCTGCAGGTGCCCTTCTTTCACCGGCACTCGGCTGCAGGAGGGGTATATCTCCAGGTCGTGATCGCGGATCCGGCCCCCCATCAGTGTTCCCAGTATTTTTCTGGTTTCGCGCCTGATCTTCTCCTCTTCATTGGCGATATAGGGAACAATATTGCCCAGGATGTCCAAGGCGGCAACGCCGCGTTTGCCCGCCCCGGAAATGGCTTGGAAGGTAGTGACGGTCACGGCCCGCAAATTGAATGCGGTGAGCGGTTTCAGTACCATGGCCAGTCCCGACACCGAACAGTTGGCATTGGTGACGATAAATCCGGGGAATTCCCGCAATTGCTCCTTAACCAGTGTCAAATGCGCGGCATTCACTTCAGGAATCAACAGCGGTACCCGGCAATCCATGCGGTGTGAACTGGCGTTGCTAAAGACATACAATCCATTTTTGCGCAACTCCAGTTCCAGTTCAGCGGAGATGCCGGCGGGCAGGGCTGAAAACACGACCCGGGCTCCGCTCTGGATGACGGTAGCGGCTTCTGACCTTTGGACCGGCATGCGAGCGGTTTTCTCTCCCAAGGTTGGCTGGGAAGCATGGTTGATCATTTCACCATAACTTTTTCCTGCCGAAAGCGGCGATGCGGTCAAGCATGACAGTTTGAAATAGGGATGGTTCTCCAGCAGGCGGACGAATTGTCGCCCCACCAGCCCGCTGCATCCCAATACGGCAGCTTTGATTTTTTTCATGATTTCCTCTCAGCCTTTGCTTATGATTTGAGTTTGGATGGGAACACGGATGATTTCCGGAAGTTCGCCGCCCAGGCCCAGGCGGTCCTTGGCCACGACCAGCAGGCCTTCGACCCCATCGATCAGTGATTCCCGGATGGCCGGCCCGATCTCACTTTCCGTGGCTTTCCTGACGCGGTTGCCCAGGGCGGTGGCAGCCGCATCGGCCAGGTAACCGTCGCGGGCAATGACGGTGGCCGCATCGGCGTAACCGAATGACAGTGAATGGCCCACGGTTCCCGACGAAGTGCAAACCGAGAAAATGCCCGGCCGCGGCAAAAAACGCAAGGCGATATCCCTGATCGTCGCCGGACCGGTAAAGATACCGATGATCACCGGACGGTCGATACAAAGCACGATATCGCCGCCGTTGTCCATAATGACATGGGAGGCACCGGCCGCAACCAGAGTTTCCACCGTGTTCTGGGAGATGGCGCCGGCCACGGCGGCCATGGGACCGACACCGACGCGAGAGGCGGCTTCGGCCATGCGGTGGACCAGAAGCGGCGCCGCCGCGGCGGCGGCCAGTGGTTCCAGCGTGTTGCGAAATTGCGGATGCCGGGCGATATACTCCTCGAGCGCAGCCCGGCCCGCAGCGATGGTCCGGGCGGCCAATTCCATGAAGCGCGGCGCGGCGATCATCGTGGCAAAAGTTTCTTTCAGGCGGAATTGCCGCCGAACCAGGTCACTGGTCATTTTTTCTTAAAGCAATGGCGCCCCGTGGACAAACCCGGTCACACTGGCCGCACTCCAGGCAGCGTTCCGGTTCGGCCGCCACCCGCCATCCCGCGTCATGCCGGAAGACATGGACCGGGCAGATACCTAGGCAATGGCCGCAGGAGATGCAGCGCTGTCCATCCCAGACGATGTAGGGCGTGGCGTGTTGTGCCGCAGTTTCGGGCTGGCACCGGCAAAAAGGAGCCGGCCGCGGTCGCGGTGGTTTCCGGGTCAGCGGCCCGAATGAGCCCTGAGTGGAAATCCGGGCCACCGGTTCGCTTAAAGTAAAACTTCCCTGTTCGATCCATTGCTTCAGGGTCAGGGCCACCTGCCTGGACTTGCTGTAACTGACCAGGGGGGAGGTTGGCACTTCGCGGCTGCCGATGCGGACCATACCCGACTTCAACTGTTCATAATTCAACCTGCCCAGGACCGGCCGGATGCGTGAGGGCACCGAGTAGTCCATGACATCGGTCTCGATGTCGCGGTCGCGGATGCCCGTGTTTTTGGCGATGCCGGCGTTAAGAACCGGAATGGGAATTCCGATGCCGACATACATGGAACTGCCGTAGCCATGAAAGAGTGCCGCCTTGAGAAACTCAGCCGACATCTGTTTCAGGTCGCCCTGCACCATCAAGGTGGCGAACTGGACGCCGGGATTGTGCTGGGTTCCGGATCCGATGACATAACCGACGCCGCCGCCCAGAAAAATGCGAGTGCCGATACCGATGGTGGCATAGTCGCCGTCGTTGATCAGCGGCGAAAGTTCGCCGGCGCCGGAAAAGTTGACATTGCCGCAGCCGGGCAGAAGCTTGCCCATATAGGTGTGCAGGATGCGGGCGCTGGAATTGCTGGCGGCGTTATAGCGCTGATAAGCGTTGCGCGGGTTGCTCATGATCGCCTGGTTGAGATCGGCCAGGGTGATCTCGGTGACCAGTTCCTTGAGCGGATAGCAATCGGTGCCGTAGGAGACGGCGCGCAGCACTACCGGTTTACCCAGCAGCAAATCTTCAATAACATGGGCGCCGCCATACTCCATGCCCAAAGTCTCGGAAGGCTGGGTGACGCCCAGGTAGGCATCCACGGCCGCCACTCCGGCATAGGCCTCGACATCGTTGAGCCAGACGCGGGTCATTTTTATCGGCGGATCTGAGTGGCCGAAATTCAGCCACACACCCGAAGAACACATGGCCCCGAAGGTGCCGGTGGTGACCACGTCAACTTCCTCGGCAGCGCCTTCGGCGCCAAGCGCGGCTACCAGTGCCGGCATTTCGTCGGCCGTGACCACGCGCACGGTCCGATTCAGTATTTTTTGATTGATTTCGCTGACAGTCCTGGACATGATATGCCTCCATTTTTGGTTTTTGGGGATTGATTAAGGTGGGGGATTTCCCGAACTCGCGCTTAAAGGAAAAGCGCCGAGCCCGGGCCGGGCATGATCATGCTGTGCGTGAAAAAGTTATTTTTGCACATGGCTGTTTCGAGCGGTAGTTTACAACAACTCTCTCCGCCTGTCAACCGCGGCCGTAGAAAAAAATTCCGGAGATTTTAATCGTGTCTATGATGAGAATAGAAGCAAGAACTGTCAAGGTGATGCGAAGCCTGGCCGGCGGCATCCTGAAAAAGGCCACTGGCTTTTGTTCCGGAAAAACCAATTGATATAAATGCCATAGGTGAACACTTTGCTTTTGTCAATTCACGGCAGCGAATCCGCTTGTTTCCTGTTTGCTTTTTAAAATGCAAAATGGTACACAACAAGTTCAGAATGAAAACTCCATGGTTTTCCATTCAGGAGTCGTTCATGATTCTGTTCAAAAATGCCCTGGTGCGATGGCCCTGCCGGAACATGGTAAACGGCCTTTCCACGGCCGCGTTGGGCCGGCCCGATTACGAAAAAGCGCTGGCTCAACACGAGGCCTACGTCCAGGCTCTGCGCTCCTGCGGGCTGGACGTCACGGTGCTGGCTGCCGATGAAACCCATGCCGATTCGGTTTTTGTCGAGGACACCGCCGTACTGAGCGAAAGGGTCGCCGTGATCGCCCGCCCCGGTGTCCCCAGCCGCTTGGGTGAGGAAAAGGCCGTGGCCGCGGCCCTGCGCTCTCATTATCCGCGCCTGGAAGCCATAACCGCTCCGGGAACCTTGGAGGGCGGGGACGTATTCAGGGCCGGAGATCACTTCTTTATCGGCATTTCAGGGCGAACCAACCCGGAAGGGGCGCGGCAGTTGGCCAAGATTTTGCAAAAGCAAGGCTATGCCGCCACTTCCGTCCCGCTCCGCGCCGTGTTGCACCTGAAAACCGGGGTGGCCTACCTGGAAAACGACCGTTTGCTGGCCTGCGGTGAATTCCTGGATCAGCCCTTGCTCTCCGGCTTCCAGATCGTCCCGGTTGCCGTGGCCGAGGCCTATGCCGCCAATTCGATCTGGATCAACGGCCGCGTTTTGGTCCCGGCCGGCTTCCCGCAAACAAGGAAAAACATAGAGGCGTTCGGCTATGAAGTCGTGCCCGTGGATGTTTCTGAATTCCGCAAGCTGGACGGCGGACTGAGCTGCCTGTCCCTGCGTTTTTAATTTTTCGGCGCCGGCGGCAGTCTTTTCCTGATCTCGGACAAGGGGAGAATGTAGACGCCGCGGCCATAGGTGGCCAGGAGCAGAACCTTATCTCGGCGCTGGATAAAGATGTCGGAAACGAGGACGGTGGGCAGGTTCCCCTGCAGGGATTGCCAGGAGATGCCGGCGTCGGTGCTGATATAGGGGCCGCGGTCGCTGCCCAGGTAGAGGATCTCCTCATTGTCCGGGTCTTCGGCCAGCACGTTCAACGGTTCAGCCGGGAGTCGGCCCGACAGCGATTCCCAATCCAGGCCCGAATTTTCCGATGCAAAGAGGTAGGCCCGGGAATCATCGTCCCGGCTGCCGTTCATGGTCACATAGACTTTTTGCGCGTGGTAGCGGGAAGCCACAACGCGGCTGACCCACTTTTTTGGCAGAACCTGGCTGATTTTTTGCCATGGTGATCCCCTGGCGGCCTTACGCCACACATTGCCGTCGTCGGTCCCGGCGTACAGGGCGCCCGGCTTGAGTTCGGATTCGGCCAGGGCGGTTATGGTGGCAAATGGCGTGTTGCCGGCGACCTGTTGCCGCTCACTGAGATCGGGAGAGATTTCCTCCCAGGACGAGCCGTTGTCGCTTGAGCGCAGCACCTTGTTGGCCCCGAAAAAAATCCCCCCCGCCGGCTGTTTGCAAGCCAGCAGCGGCGCAAGCCAGTTGAAACGGTAGGGTTCGAAAATCTGCGGTGATTTGGGCTTTATGGCCACCGGTTTGTTGCTGCCGGCTTCGAAACGGACCAGAGCCCCGAACTGGGCCGCGGCAAAAAGCATTGGCGGCGCGCCGGGTTGCGGGGCGACGAAAGCGCCGTCGCCGCCGAGCAGCATGTGCCATGACACTTGGCTGCCCAGTGCATCCAGGGCGGGCCGGGAAACCAGAACGCCGTTGTCCTGGGTGCCGATAAAAATATTGGCCGGGCGCTCGTTGTCGGCCGTGACCGTGTAGCATTGGCTGATGGAAAGGTTGCCGATCTTGCTCCAGCTTTGCCCGCCGTCATCGGAAAGGTTGATACCGCCGTCGTTGCCCAGGATGAGGCGCTGGGGATCATGGGGAGCGATCCACAGCGCATGGTGGTCGCGGTGGACCAGGGCGTCGGCGTAAGGGTGTTTATCGGCCGCGATCTTGGTGAAGGTCCGGCCGCCGTCAGTGGAACCATATGCCGATACGCCCAGAATATAAATCCGGTTTTCATCGTCCGGGGCCACGCGGATTTGGCCGAAATAAAAACCGTAGGTGTAATACATGTCCTCGATATAGTCATGGTTCATCTTTTGCCAGTGGCGCCCGCCATCGGCGCTGCGGTACACCTCGGCCCCGGCCGTGTTCGGATTCAAGCGGCGGTCATTGGCGTCAAAGAGCATCTGGGCGATAAGCTGCGGGGTAAAGCGGCCGGAACGGACGAAATTTTTCAGGATGGCCGGGCTGAAAACCTTCGGGGCCAGGTTTTCTTCCAGGAAAAGGGCCAGGCTTTCGTCGCCGAGGTTGAGAAAATTGTCAGCAGCCATTTCCTCCAGTTCGGCCACGGTTAAACCGCTTCTTTTCTTTCCGGATACGGTGCGGCCAGAGCTTTTGGCTTCCTGGTTATCGAGCAGGGCGTACACCACGGCCGGGTTGGAGCGGCTGACTGCCAACCCGATGCGGCCGACATGGCGGTTACTGGGAAGCCCGGCGCCCGATTTCACCCAGCTCTTGCCGCCATCAACGGTTTTGTATATGCCGCTTTCCGGGCCGCTGGCAGTGAAATGCCAGGGTTTTCTTTCTCTTTGCCAGGCTGCGGCATACAGGATATTACGGTTCTGCGGATCCATGGCCAGGTCAATGACGCCGGTTTTTTCACTGATGAAAAGGACCTTTTTCCAGGTTTTGCCTCCGTCCGTGGTCTTGAACACCCCCCGTTCGGCATTGGCGGCATAGAGGTTGCCGGCCGCCGCCGCATAAACCGTGTCGGTTTCCTGGGGATCGATCACGATGCGGGCGATATGCCGGGTCGCGGTCAGCCCCAGGTGCTGCCAGTTTTTCCCGGCATCCATGCTTTTGAATACGCCGCAGCCCGGAAACGAATAGGTCTGGGCATTGCTTTCCCCGCTGCCCAGCCAGAGCAGGTTTTCATCGCCCTGGCTTATGGCTATATCTCCGATCGACGCGGTGGCTTCCCGGTCAAAGGCAGAGCGCCAGGTCCGTCCCCGGTTTTCGGTCAACCACAAACCACCCGTGGCCGCAGCCACCCAGAATTTTCCGGGTCGCAGATCATAGCCTTCGATATCGACCACGCGGCCGCCGCAAAAAGTAGGACCGATGTTTTTCCAGTCGAGATCATGAAAAGGAGAATTGCGGAGCAGGGCGCGATGCTTGGAAAATCCATCCAGGCTGTCCTCTTCTGCCGCGGCCGGGAAAAATCCCAGGAAGAGCAGACCCAGCAAGCCGAACAGGAATGTTTTGTTCACTTTCATTTTTCACCTGCACCATGATGCGGCATCCGCCCCCATTATAATGGATTGGCAAAAAAAATGTGCGATGTGTTAAAATGTCGTTATGAAAAAGATCATTTTCGTCATTTTGTCCGTTTTTCTGCTGCTGCAGCAGGCTGCTGAACCGCAGGATTTGCTGAAGGAAAAAGTAGAAGTGGTCAACGTCGAGGTGCCGGTGCGGGTTTTTCGCGACGGGGTTTCGGTCAGCGGTTTAAGCAAGGAGGATTTCCGTTTGATCGAGGGCAAGGTCAAGCAGACCATAAACGGTTTTTATGTGCGCAAAAAGAAAATAAATGTACAGAGCACAGAGTTGCAGCCCGCGAGCCCCGCTCCGAAACCCCGCTATTTTGTCTTGGTCTTCCGCATCCTTGATTACAACCAGCAGATGAAAAATGGCGTCCAGTATATTTTCGATCATCTTCTGAGGGAGAACGACAAGCTTCTGCTCCTGGTAAATGACCGTACCCTGCTGCTTAACCAGGATATCTGGCAGGTCAAGCGTCAGGAGATTCTTGACCAGCTGCTGGCCGAAGAGGCGCTCAAAGCCAGGCAAAAGCTCGAGCAGTTCTTTATGTCGGTGCAAAAGGACCTGGATCAAACCAAGTTGCGCATGCTGATGGAGCGGGACCAGAATTTCTATCCTCCGCGTATAATTGAGTTTTTGGAACAGTATTTGCAGACTTGGAAGGAATTCAAAAACAAGTATTTGATTCCCGACCTGGACAAATTTTACAACTTCGCCCGCCACCTGGAAAAAGTAAAAGAAGAAAAATGGGTGCTCACTTTCTACCAGATCGAAATGTTCCCCAACATGAAGATCAGCGGGCAGATCCGCCAGCAGATCGAAGCGATGATCGGCCAGCTGATGGTTGCGCGCATTGAAGACAACTTGCACGGCCGGATCATCGGGCAGCTCCTGGGACGGATTGACCGGGAACTTAACGTAGCCGAAGGATTTCCGGTTGAAGAAGTCAGCAAAATGCTGATCAAGGTGGACACCACGTATCACTGCATCATCTCGGGTGTGCAACGCGAATCCCTGTCCGAGGATCTGGAGTATAAAAAAGTCGCCAGCGACATTGAAAATTCCCTGCGCGAGATTACCCGGCGTTCGGGCGGCGAGGTAGTTTTTTCCGGGAACATCGGTGCCGCTCTTCACTCGTTCGAGGAAAGAGATGATCTTTATTATGTATTGACCTATGAGCCGACAAATCCGAACCGAAAAGGGAAAGTGAGAATTGAGCTGTCCAACAATCCGGGCTGCAAGTTGTTTTATGATGACAATATCCGGGCCGACTACATCGGCGAATATCTGCAAAAGAAGAAAGCCGAAGACCCAACGGTGCTGTTGGAGCGCTTGAAATTGAAAGGGAGCAATTTGCAAATGATGATATCGTCGTTCAAGATGGCTGAAACGGCGAAAGGAAAAAACGGCCGGTTGAAAATTACCGTCCGCATCCAAGATGGTGAAAATCAGCCAGTATATGACCAGAACCGCTTTTTTATTGCCAAGGAACCTCTGGTGGAATTGAGCATCGACTTCGCGTTTCTCGAACCCGGCAAGTACATGTTCATTGCCGAAGCAAGCGATCTGCTTACCGGCAAGACCGCTATGGATATCCTGCAGGCGGAAGTGGATTGAAATTTCGCGCCGGTGCAGGCCGATGTCAACACTGAAACTTCATATCACCCTGACGGCGGCGCTTTTACTGATGAACGCCGGCTTCGCTGCAACGATGCAAGCGCAGAAGGTTTGGAAGGAAAAAGTCGCCGTGCTCAATGTCGAAGTCCCGGTGCGGGTTGTGTTGGACGGCATCCCGCGCAGCGATCTGAAAAAAAACGATTTCCGGCTTTTTGAAGATGATGAACCGCAGGTCATCAACGGTTTTTTCCAGCGCCGGAAAAAGATGAAGATCCAGCAGATCCGGCTCTTGGCCCAGCAAGAATCATCGGCACTGCCGTCGCGCTATTTTGTCCTGTGCTTCAGGATCCTGGACTTCAACGACCAGCTGCGCGCCGGGATGGACTATTTTTTCAACAATATTTTGCGTGACCAGGA
Organism: Patescibacteria group bacterium; assembly: GCA_035528155.1. Lineage (GTDB taxonomy): Bacteria > Acidobacteriota > Aminicenantia > UBA2199 > UBA2199 > UBA2199. The sequence goes on from DATKZA010000065.1 coordinate 9,912, forward strand.
TCAATTGCTGATCCTGGTCAATGAGCGCACGCTGCTCCTGAATCAGGAAGTCTGGCAGGTCAAGCGCCGGGATATCCTGGAACAGGTTTTGCGTGACGAAGCCCTCAAAGCCCGCAAGGAACTGGAAGCGTATTTCCTGCGCGTCCGCCAGGATATCGACCAAACCCGGCTGCGTACATTGGTGGAAAACAATGCGCGGAACTTTACCATACCGCAAATCATCAATTTCCTGGGAAGTTATTTGAAGGTATGGCTGGAGTTTAAGAAAAAATACCTGATCCCCGATTTGGATAAATTCTACAATTTTGCCCGTCATTTGCAGCAGATCAAGGCCGAAAAGTGGGTGCTGAATTTTTACCAGATCGAAATGTTCCCCGCCATGAAGATCAGCGGTTCCATTCGCCGGCAGATCAATGATCTGGTCGAACAATTATACGGGCTGGGCGGTGTGGCCATGTCGTTTGCCAGGGAGATCGGCCGTTCCCTGGAAGCGATTGACCGTGCCATGAATGCGACCAATGAATTTCCGGCCGAACAGATCGGCAAGATGCTGATCGGAGTGGACACGACCTATCATTGTTTCATCAGCGGCGTGGTGCGGGAAGGGCTGTCCGAAAATTTTGAATACACGAAGGTAGCCAGCGATTTGGAAAATTCTCTGCGTGAAATCACCAGGAGCTCGGGCGGTGAGGTCATTTTTTCCGGAAATATCGGTTCGGCATTGCACGCCATAGAGGAAAAAGAGGATGTGTACTACGTGCTGACCTATGAACCGAAAAATCAGCAGCGGCCGGGGAAAGTAAGAATCGAACTCAATGATCCGCGCTGCCGGCTGCTTTATGACCAAGGCATCCGTTCCGATTATATCGATGCCTACCTGAAAAAAAAGAAGGCCGAAGCCCCGACCCTGCAACTGGACCGTATCGCTCTGGCCGGAGACCAGCTGCAATTGGAGATATCCTCGTTCAAGATGGTTGAAAACAAGGCGAAGAAAGACGGACGGTTGCGTGTGAACATCACCATCCGCGACGAACAGAACCGCCTACGGTACGAGCAGAGCCGTTCGCTTGCCGCCAAGGAGGCCAAAGTGTCCCTGGCGGTCGACTTTGCTTTTTTGGGACCGGGGAAGTATTTTTTCCTGGTTGATGTGCGCGATCTGCTCAGCGGCCGAACGGTCACGGACACACTGTTGGCGGAAATGAACGCAGCGGTTGACTGATCTCCGCGGGGGACGGGGTTGGTTGCGATCGCCCGCCTGCGGCATGAACGCGGCCTGCACAATTACACGCCCGGGAAGGGGCTGAACTATACAAGATTTGCGAATATGTTATAATCCAGAATTGAGGAGATGCACGTGATAGACAGGTATCAAGCGGCGGAAATCACCCGGATTTGGAGCGAAAAGAACAAGTACCGGAAATGGCTGGACGTGGAACTGGCCATCACCGAAACCTGGGCGGAAATGGGCGAAGTGCCGGCGGCCAGTCTGAAAAACATCCGGAAAAATGCGACGGTCGACCCGGCGCGCATCCTGGCCATCGAAAAAAAAGTCAAGCATGACGTGATCGCTTTCCTGACTTCGCTGGAAGAAGCCATCGGCCTGGATTCGGCTTACGTGCACAAGGGCATCACTTCCTATGACGTAGTGGACACGGCCCTGTCGCTGCTGATCCAGGAATCAATGGCCGTGGTGCTGGTCAAAACCGCGGCGCTGGCAAAAATTCTTCTGGAAAAGGCATTTGCCTACAAAGACCTGCCGGCCATCGGCCGCACCCACGGCATCCACGCCGAACCCATCGCTTTCGGCTGCAAGTTTTTGATCTGGCACGAGGAGATGGAACGCGACCGCCAGCGGCTGCTCCGTGCCAAAGAGATCACAGCGGTGGGAAAAATATCCGGGTCGGTGGGGACCTACATCCATTTCCCCGCCCGCGGCGAGGAAAAGGCCCTGCAGAAACTGGGGTTGCGAGCCTGCCGCGTTTCCTCGCAGATCATCCAGCGCGACCGCCACGCCGAAGTCATTTGGGCCTTGGCCCTGCTGGGGACTGCTCTCGAAAAAATCGCGGTGGAGATCCGCCTCTTGCAGAAAACCGAAACGCTTGAGGTCGAGGAGCCTTTCAGCCGCGGCCAGAAAGGATCATCCTCCATGCCCCACAAGCGCAACCCGGTCCGCTGCGAACGCATCTCCGGACTGGCCCGGATATTGCGCGGCCATGCGGCCGTGGCCCTGGAAAACAATATTCTCTGGCATGAGCGCGACATATCCCATTCTTCGGCGGAACGGGTTATCTTCCCCGATTCCTTTCACCTGGCTGTTTTCATGCTCGACGACATGATCGACATATTGAAAAACCTGGCCGTGTATCCGGAAAACATCCGCCGCAACCTGGATCTGACCCATGAGATTTATTTTTCGCAAAGGGTGCTGACCCTGCTGGTCGACAAGGGCGTGGCCCGCCAACGGGCGTATGACCTGGTCCAGGTCCAGGCCATGAAGTCCTGGCAGGAAAAACGCAGCTTCCGCGACCTGGTCATGGCCGATGCCGCCATTTGTGCCGTCTGTTCGCCGCAGGAGCTCGAAAAGGTTTTTTCCCTTGAGGAATTGCTTGCCGGGATCGGGGGAATATTTGCGCGTTTTGCCAAGGGAAAATAAGGCTGGCCATGGCCCTGGCAACGATCGATTCCGTTCTGGAACAGATTGACGAACTGGTCAAGAGTGTCGCTGACCGTGACGATCTGCAGTTCCGCCTGCGCCTGGAAGAACTGGTTGAGAAGGGGGGGCAGGACACCGAAAACGCCATCGCCCATTACATTACCGGCACGTATGTCAGCATGCCCACCCGCCTGAACCTGGTGCGCATGGCCGGATATATCCGCAGCACGGCCTTCCTGTTGCCGTTGAAAAAAGTCATCGATCTGGGTGAGGATAACCTGCTGCGCGAAGCGGCCATTATCAGCATCTCCAAGTACAACGACCGCCGCGCCCTGGACATCCTGATTTCGGTCTTGGAAAAAAGCAGGAATTCCCAGTTGCAGGAGACGATCGCCCAGGCCATCAGCCGCATCAAGTACAACAACCCGCTTCTGGCCATGCTGCCCCGGTTTCTGCACGGCGGCAAAAACCGGGAACTGTTTCAGATCACGCTTAAAATTTATAAAAAGATTCTCGGCCCGGCCGACGCCAAGAGCTTCATATCCTACCTGCACCATGGCGATCAGCTCGTGGCGGAGGGGTCTTTCGAGATCCTGTGCTTTCGCGGCAATGAAGCCGTGTTCTTCTTTGTCGCCGAGTACTTCCGGGAACATAGCCGCCTGCTGGTCAGGGGCGCAGAGCACAAGGTGGGCAGTGAAAGACTGGCGATGCTGATCGCCGCCCTGCATGAATACCTGAAGCGGCATCGCGATTTTTTCCCGCAAATGCGGCCCGATATCATCGCCCTGCTGGGCCGCAGCCCCGGCAGCCTTTGGGAAAAACGGCTGTCCGTCCTTTTGGACGACCTGGAAAGAGGCAGCGGGACGCCATGATGATCCTGCCCGCAGAAGGACAAGTAGCTTGAGCATGGCTGTGATCAGAAGGGTTGTCGTGGAAAAAAAAGCGGGATACGACATCGAGGCCCGGGCCCTGATGCTGGATCTTCGTGAAAACCTGGCCGTGAAGGGCATAACCGCTTTGCGCCTGCTCAACCGTTACGATGTTTCCGGCGTCAGCGCCCGGGAAATGGCCCGGGCGCGGCATGCCATTTTTTCTGAACCTCCGGTTGATGAGATATACGACGAAAGCTTTCCCCTGGCCGCCGGGGAAACGGCGTTCGCCATTGAATACCTGCCCGGCCAGTATGACCAGCGGGCCGATTCCGCCGCCCAGTGCCTGCAGCTGCTCACCCCGGGCAGCCGGCCTCAGGTGGCCTCGGCCAGAGTCATTGTCCTCAAAGGCAAGTTGCTTCCCGGCGAGCTGAAAAAAATCAAGCAGTATTGCATCAACCCGGTCGATTCGCGCCAAGCCGCCATGGGCAAACCGCGCTCGTTGGCGCTGCGGGCGGCCCGGCCGGGTAGCATTCCGCTTGTGAAGGGCTTCATTTCCTTTTCGGGAACGGAATGGAAGCGACTGGCCAACGAATTGGGCTTGGCCATGGACACGGCCGACCTGCGTCATTGCCAGGCCTATTTCCGCGACCGGGAAAAACGCGATCCGACCCTGACCGAGATCCGTCTGCTCGACACCTATTGGTCGGATCATTGCCGCCACACCACTTTTTTGACGGCCATCACCCGGGTGGAACTCGCCGCCGGTCCCGGCAACGAACCCCTGCGCCGGGCCTACGGGCGTTACCTGGAAACCCGGAGTCGTGTTGCGGCGGCGCGGGGGCGGGAGATCTGCTTGATGGACCTGGCCCTGCTGGCCATGAGGGAACTGCGTGAAAAAGGGCGCCTGGCCGACGTGGAGTTTTCCGAGGAGATCAACGCCTGCAGCATGGCGGCAACGGTCGATGTCGACGGCAAAAACCAAGAGTGGCTGGTCATGTTCAAGAACGAAACCCACAACCATCCTACCGAGATTGAACCGTTCGGCGGCGCCGCCACCTGCCTGGGCGGCGCCATCCGCGACCCGCTTTCCGGGCGCTCGTTCGTTTTCCAGGCCCTGCGCGTGACCGGCAGCGGCGATCCCCGCCAAGCCGTGGCCCTCACCCTGCCCGGGAAACTCCCGCAGCGCAAGATCACGACCGAGGCCGCCCAGGGCTTCAGCTCCTACGGCAACCAGGTCGGACTGGCCACCGGCCAGGTTGCCGAGATCTACCATCCCGGTTACGTGGCCAAGCGCCTGGAGATCGGGGCTGTGATCGGCGCCGTCCCTGTGAAGAATGTCAGGCGCCGGGCGCCCAAGGCCGGGGACATCGTTTTGCTGGTGGGCGGCCGCACCGGCCGCGACGGCATCGGCGGCGCCACCGGCTCCTCGAAAGCCCACAGCGAATCCTCCCTGCTGACCTGCGGGGCGGAAGTGCAGAAAGGCAATCCGCCCAGCGAAAGAAAATTGCAGCGGCTGTTCCGCGACCCGCGCGCCAGCCGGTTGATCAAGCGCTGCAATGATTTCGGCGCCGGCGGCGTGGCCGTGGCCGTCGGGGAGCTGGCGCCGGGACTGGAGATCGATCTGGACCAGGTGCCCAAAAAATACGCCGGACTCGACGGCAGCGAGCTCGCCCTGTCCGAATCGCAGGAACGCATGGCCGTGGTGGTGGCGGCCGCGCAGGCGCGGCGCTTTCAAATGTTGGCCGCCGCCGAGAATCTCGAAGCCACCGTGATCGCCCGCGTCAGCCGCCGCCGCCGTTTGCAAATGAAATGGCGCGGCCGCTCCATCGTGGATCTCGGCCGCGATTTCCTTGACAGCAACGGCGCCGGGCGCCAGGCCGCCGTTGAAGTCGCTTGCCCCGCCCCGGCCGATGATTTTTTTAAAAAACGGCCCGCGACCGCCGCCGGAAAAACCCTTGAATTGCAGGCGGCCTGGATGGCCGTGCTGTCCGATCTGAACAGCTGCTCGCAAAAAGGCCTGGTGGAGCGCTTCGACAGTTCCATCGGCGCGGCCACGGTCCTTTCCCCTTTCGGGGGCAAATTCCAGGCTACGCCGGCCGACGTCATGATTGCCAAGATTCCCCTGCTCAAAGGCGAGACCCGCAGCGGCACGATCATGGGCTTCGGCTTTCAGCCCGGCCTCTCGGCCTGGAGCCCCTTTCATGGCGGCCTGTACGCCGTCATCGAGGCCGTGGCCCGGGTGACGGCCGGCGGCGGCGATTGCCGCCGTATCCGCCTGAGCTTGCAGGAATATTTCCCCAAACCCGGCCGCGATCCCCGCCGCTGGGGACAGCCTTTTGCCGCCCTGCTGGGAGCTTTCATCGCCCAACAGCAATTGGCCATACCGGCAATCGGCGGCAAGGACAGCATGTCGGGCTCATTCCAGGATATGGATGTACCGCCGACCCTGGTCGCTTTCGCCGTGGCTACCGTGGACGTGCGGCGGGTGGTGTCGCCGGAATTCAAGCAAACCGAAAGCCTGGTGCTGCTGCTGCCTTTGCCCCGGGACGAACAGCAAATGCCCGATTTCGCCGTTTTGCAAAAAAATTATGTCAGGGTGCATGACCTGATCGGCAAGGGGAAGATCCTGGCCGCCCAGTCGCTGCACGGCGGCGGCTTGGCCGAGGCGGTCAGCAAAATGAGTTTCGGCAACCGGGTGGGCATGGCTTTCCTTGAGCCAATGACTGCGGACGAACTTTTCACTCCGGCTATCGGCTCGCTGGTTTTGCAAGTGGCGGAAACGGAAGACATTGAAAAACTTTTTTCCGGGCTGGCCTGCCGTGTCCTGGGAAAAACACTTCCCGAAGCGGTGATCCGGGTCAACGGGTTGGAGTTGGCCATTGCCAACCTGCAGGAACATTGGCAAATACCCTTAGAGGATATTTTTCCCACCCGGGTGGAAAAAATCCCGCTCGCGGCCGATCCCGCCTGCGAACGGCCACTATGCCGGGAACGGGCCGGCCGGCGGACGCGGCCTGCCATTGCCCGGCCGCGGGTGCTGCTCACTGTCTTTCCCGGCACCAACAACGAATACGATGTGGCCAGGGCTTTCAGCAAAGCCGGAGCAAAACCGGAAACATTTGTTTTCCGCAACCAGGACGCCGCCGCTATCGAAGCTTCCAGCGCCGAACTGGTCGCCAGGATCAAGCGTTCGCAGATATTGATGATCCCGGGCGGCTTCAGCGCCGGCGACGAACCCGACGGTTCGGGAAAATTCATCGCCGCCGTCTTTCGCCATCCGCGCCTGCGCGACGCCGTCCACGGCCTGCTTTACAAAAATGACGGCCTGGTGCTCGGCATCTGCAACGGTTTCCAGGCCTTGCTCAAACTGGGCCTGCTGCCGCACGGCGAGATCCGCGACCTGACCCCCGACTCTCCGACCCTGACCTTCAACCTCATCGGCCGCCTGGTGTCGCGCCCGATATGCACCAAAGTGGTCTCGACCTTGTCTCCCTGGTTCAGCCTGTGCAAGGCCGGCGACATCCATACCATCCCCGTGGCCCACGGCGAGGGGCGTTTCGTGGCGCCGCAAGCGACCATCGAACTCCTGTTCTCCCTCGGGCAGGTTGCCACCCAGTATGTCGACTTCGAAGGGCGGCCGCGCATGGATTCCTTCTTCAACCCCAACGGCTCCTTAATGGCCATCGAGGCTATATCCAGCCCCGACGGCCGCATCCTCGGCAAGATGGCCCACAGCGAGCGCACCGGGAAATACGTCCTGCAGAACATCCCGGGCAACATGGACCAGAAGCTGTTCGCGTCGGGGGTGAGGTACTTTAAATAACCCAATAATATGCGGGAATAGAAAACGGGCGGGTTACAAACCCGCCCCTACGATTGGTCGGTCATGGTATTTGGGCACGGCACGCCGTGCCCCTACGGCAGGAATTGTTTTTACGCGGGGGCGATTTTGTTTAAAAACTCCAGATCTTCGCGGTCGCGATGGCGCTTGACAGCTGTCTTGTTTTTTATAAGCTGCTTCAAGCCGATATAATAAACGGGATATTCTTTTTTACCAATTTGAATCTTTTCGAATACTTTGTCTTTCCAGGCCTGGGCAAAGGATATGGCCGTGATCTGGCTGAGCAGATCAAGCCGGTTAGGGGGAAGCCCGAATTGAATGATCAGGTTTTTGGCGGACAGGTCTTGCGGAGCTGCGATCCCGGGGATATTGCCTTGCCAGAAGTCATGCAAGGCGGCATAGAGACGCAGGCAATTTTCGCGAGTGCGGTCGTAAAAAAAATCTAGGTCACCGGTCAGCCGGGCGTGGCCGTAGTAAATGACCGCTTCACCACCGACGATGACATAGCGGACCCGGTGCAGGGAAAGCAATTTGAGGAATTCCTGGGCGTCTTTCGAAAAATGCGAGGCCTTCATCTGCCGGGATGGGAAGCGCGGATGTCAAGAGCATGTTTGCCGAAAACCCGCTGCTTCAGTTCCTTGGCCGCCCGCTGCCGCTGTTCCGAGGTCATGGATATTTGCTGAAGGATGTCCCAGTGTTCGGCTTCGGAAAAGTTCATCGTTTTATTGAAAGAACGGTCTGTTTTGCGGGAAAAACGCACGTTCTTTGGCGGATTTGTTTTCACGCTTTGCGGCGGATTTTTCTTTGCTCTCATTAAATAATTATAGTTCTTTGCCGGCAGATATTCAACTTTTCAAGAGATTCAAGAAGGGCAAACACGGGGGGGTTGCCCCTACAGCCGTTCGGTATTTGGGCACGTGTCCGCCAGGCAAGATGCCGGCGGATGCCCCTACGGCTGGAATTGTTTTTATGTGAGGGGCGATGGGTGGACAGAAGAGGGGTTTGATGAATCAAACCCCTACATTTCGGACGGATACCACTGTAAGTTTTCTTTGTTTTGGTCATTGGGATTTGGGACTCAAGAAGGGCAAACACGGGGGTTTGCCCCTACAGTCGGGAATTGTCTTTGTTTCGGTCATTGGAATTTTATTATGTCCCGTAGGGGCGGTTCGCGAACCGCCCTTACATCAACACCATTCGGAACGCAAATTTGCGTTCCCTATCCAGATAACAAAAAAGAAGGGCGACCAGCCCCAATAGGGGACAGACCAATCATATCCGTCAGGATAGACGGATGATTGGTGCTGCCGGTCGCCCCTACCATACATTTATGGTGGATATTGTTGTGATTTTTCTTTATTTTGGTCATTGGAATTTGTTATTTGTTTGGAATTTGGTGCTTGTGATTTGGAATTTTCTTATGTACGGGAGGGTTTGAAACCCTCCCCTACATCAAAAAAGAATTCCATGGGCGAACTGATAAAATGTCAAATTGCTTGCAGTTCGCCGGTGATGGGGGAATAATTCGCCATTCCGGAAACAAATAAGAATGAGGGAAAGATGAAGACAAGACATCTGCTTGCATTAGGGAGCGTGATCCCTGTGATCTTTTGGGGCACTTTAGTTATTTGCGGGTATTTGATAAGGGGCTATAATCACCTGACGCGGCTGGTGAGCGAGCTGGGCACTATCGGGACGAGGACGCAATACATATTCATGGCCGGGTTGCTCGCTTGTTGGTGCTGAGCGTTTTATTCGTGATCGGCTTGTGTCAGGCATGCAAAAAAATGGAGATCAGCATGATCCCGGCGCTGATCATCCTTTCCTTTTCGCTGTCGATCGGCGGCGCCGCGATCTTTCCCCTGCCCCTGCACTTGCACCTGATCATGGGCATGCCCTCGCTCCTGCTGCTCCTCTCGCCCCTGGCGGCCCTGGTTTTATGGCGAAGGGAGAAACTGCCGGCCGGATTGCAGGGTTGGGCGATCGTGAGTATAATAATCATGCTGCTGGGCTTTGCGGCCTTCATGCCCGACGTGTTGAGCGCCTATCCTGGATTGAAGCAGCGGTTTTTTCATATCGGCTGGACGCTCTGGTTCATGGGCTTGGGCAGGGCTTTTCTCCGCTCATCAAAAGATTGAAGAATTGGAGGATCTGTAATATGAGTAATGGGGGAAACAAAAATGAAAATATCGAATAATTGCTTTGCCATAACCGGATTGTATTGCGTGACGCCATGGAGCGTGAACGCGGGATTCATTGTCGGGGATAAAAAAACGCTTGTCATTGATGCCGGAAGTAATTACATTTCGGCGCGAACTATTTATGGATATGCAAAAACGGCAAAGCCATCCAATGAAATGATGCTGATCAATACGGAAAAACATTTGGACCATATCGGCGGCAACGGTTTGTTTAGAGAAAATAATGTTGACATATACGGTCATTTTTTGCTGAACAGGAAGCAGGAAGACTTGGCAAATTGGATCGTTGGAATCAACGGGAGCATTGCGGAGGAAAGGAGAAGGCATGCCAATGAGGGAGCGATCGCATTTGAAAAAACGGAAATAGTGAATCCAAATTGTAGGATAGAAAAGGAAGGGGAAATTGACTTGGGAGGAATTGCGGCAAAGGTCCTGATGACAACCGGGCATACGGATACAAATATTTCAGTTTACTGTGAGCAGGATAACGTTCTGTTCTGCGGGGATTGTATTGTGCAAAAGCTCATACCCAATATAGAAGAGGATGGTATTGAAATGTTGAATGCATGGGGAAAATCATTGGAGAAAATAGCGGAATTGCAACCAGACATTCTTGTTCCAGGTCACGGCGATATTATTTATGGAAAAAACATATTGGAAGAAATAGAACGGACTAGAAAGATCTTGACCGAAACAATCAAAGCGAAAGGCAAAAGGAATGATTGAAATGATCAGGGGAACAAGAATCTGCCTGCATACAGGTCAATATGAGAAAATTGCTTTTTGAGAGAATGCCATGACCAAGGAAGAAAACGAGATCAAGGAGATGGTCGACCGGGAGACAAGGGGGTGGGATACGAAGGACGCGGCGCTGCTGACGACGCTGTTTCATCCCGACATGGTCTGGCCCTGGCCGCGGACTTTTCAATCGCATGATCCCATGGACTGGATCTTCGTGCTCGGGAGGTTCGACAGGGAACGCTGGATTGAGAACTGGCAGGAGTTATTCGACAGCCATGAGCTGGCGCACAACAAGAGGGAAACCAGGAAGATCGTCGTCACCGAAGAGAAGGACGGGGCGTTCGCCGTCGTGGACATCGACACGCTATGGGTGGAAAAGAAGAGCGGCAGGCACAACCACTGGAAGGGCAGGGTGTGCAAGGTGTACGCCAAGATCGGCAATGAGTGGAAAATGACCATGCACACCGGGGTGCTGGAATATTGACGTCAAGACGGAAAAAATGAACATGGGCGAAAAAAGGCAACGGCGCGACAAAAAGCACGGCATTGCCATGGCCCAGAGGTGAGCGGGTAGAATGAGGTCTTTCCCCCGCAAGTGAGTTGAATTTATTAAGAAAAAATGCCATTATAATTTCAGACCTCAATACTCTGGAATGGCAGGAAATAATGAGTAAAAAAACAGTGGGCGTCCCCCCGGATCTCAAGAAGATTTTTCTACGTTCTCAGGAATTGGTCGAGAAATATTTCCGTAAAAAAAGGGAAAATCCCTCCACGGGTACCATTGAAATCGTCGGCCAGAGATATATTCTGATCCGGGCCGCCTCGCTGTCAGCCGAATTTTTCGATGTAATCAAGAAGCTTTATTCGGATAAAAATGAAAAAGAGGCTTTGGCCTTGACGCGCGATCTCCTCTTTGACATTGCCCATGCGATCGGGGTGGCCGACGCGAAGAATTTTCATGTGAAAATGAATTTGAAGACGCCCATTGAAAAATTGTCCGTCGGACCGATCCACTTCGCCTATTCGGGATGGGGCGTAGTCCGCATCCTTCCGGAAAGCAATCCCGTTCCCAACGAGGATTATTTGCTGATCTATGACCATCCCCACTCTTTTGAATCCCAGGTTTGGCAGGCGACCGGGAAAAAAGCAAAGTTTCCGGTCTGTGTGATGAATGCCGGATACTCTTCCGGCTGGTGCGAGGAGAGCTTCGGACTACCGCTGGTTGCGACGGAAATTCTATGCCAGGCGAGAGGAGCCGACCATTGCCGCTTCATTATGGGGCATCCGGATCGGATCAGGGGTTTTGTCGATGACTACGTGAAAAAGCATCCGCAAATCGCCAAACAGGCGGTCACTTTCGAGGATACGGGTTTTTTCAAGAAAAAGAAATTCGAGGACGATTTGCGGCAGAAGGAAATGCTGCAGGAAAAGCGCGTCCGCGAGCATTCGGAACAGGTACAGAAGGCGATCTACGAGATCTCGGAGGCCGCCCAGGCCGCGACCAGCCTGGAGCAGCTGTGCCAGTCGATCCATGCCATCATAGGCGGGTTGATGCCGGCCCGGAATTTCTACATCGCCCTCTATGACCGACATTCCGGTTTGTTTCATTTTCCCTACTGGGTGGACGAATACGATGCGGTTCCCCACGTGCAGCTTTCGGGCAGGGGGCTGACCGCCTACGTACTGCGCACGGGGCAGCCGCTGCTGGCGGCGCCGGAGGTCTTCGAGCGCCTCGTTCAATCCGGGGAGGTCGAACCTGTCGGCGCGCCGTCGCTGGACTGGCTGGGCGTGCCTCTGAAAACGAAGGCGGGAGAGACCATCGGAGTCATGACCGTCCAGACCTACACGGAATCGGTTCGCTACAGCGAGGCCGACAAGGACGTCCTGGTTTTCGTTTCCGCTCAGGTGGCGATGATGATCGAGCGGAAACAGGCGGACGAGGCCCTGCGCCAGAGCGAGGAGCGTTTCCACAGCATGGTGGATCATGCGCCGATGGGTATCCTTACGATGGACCGCGGGGGGCGGATCATTGATATCAATCCCAATTTGCTCCAGATTCTCGGATCGCCATCGGCCGAGGCCACCAAGGCGATCAACCTTTTCTCCTTTCCTCCTCTGGTCGAGGCCGGGTTTGCGGCCGATTGCAAGAAATGTTTGCGCGAGTCCCGCCCGATCATCGGGGAATACTCATATACATCCAAATGGGGTAAAAAATTATACATCCGGGCTCACTTGGTTCCCCTCCGCGACGTAATGGGAACGGTCGTCGGCATGATGGGACTGATCGAGGATTTTACAGAGAACAAGCAAATGGAAGAGGAGCGACGGAAACTGGAGGAACGCCTGCACCGGATGGAAAAGATGGAGGCGATCGGCACCTTGGCCGGAGGCGTAGCCCACGACCTGAACAATGTGCTTGGAGTTCTGAGCGGCTATGCCGAGTTGCTGATGATGGAAACGCCAGAGGGAAGTCCCTTGCGGGAGCACGCCGCTAAAATCTTTAAATCCTCCGAGCGTGGAGCGGCCATCATCCAGGACCTGTTGACCCTGGCGCGCCGTGGCGTCGCTATTTCCGAGGTGACCGATCTAAATCAAATTGTCAATGATTATCTAAAATCACCTGAATTCATGAAGCTCTTGTCGCAATACCCGAAGATTAAGATGGAAACTTCGTTGGCAGCAGACTTGCTGAATGTCAGCGGATCATCCGTTCATCTCAGCAAGACGATCATGAACCTGGTTCTGAATGCCGCTGAGGCGATGACCTCCGCCGGGATTATCACCATCTCCACTTATAATTGTTACCTGGATAAACCAATCAAAGGGTATGATGAGATGAAAGCCGGAGACTATTCCGTATTGTCGGTGAGAGACACCGGCAGCGGCATTGCCTCTCATGATACTGAGCGGATCTTCGAACCTTTCTATACTAAAAAGAAAATGGGCCGCAGCGGTACCGGCCTGGGACTGGCGGTCGTCTGGGGAACGGTCAAGGATCACAACGGCTATATTGATGTGCAAAGCGAAGAGGGAAAGGGATCGATATTTACTCTTTATTTCCCCGTTACCCGGCAAAGCCGCCGGGTGGGCCAGCCCCAGGTTTCTCTGGAGCGGTTCATGGGAAAGGGTGAATCCATCCTGGTGGTCGATGACCTGCAAGAACAACGCGACGTAGCCGCGGCCATGCTGGGCAAGGGTGGCTACTTCGTGCAGACCGTCAGCAGTGGGGAAGAGGCGTTGGAATATCTGGGCCGGCATGCCGTCGATCTGGTTATTCTGGACATGATCATGGATCCAGGCATAGATGGATTGGAGACATTTCGTCGTATGAAAACAATGAATCCGCATCAAAAAGCCATTATCGTCAGTGGCTTCGCTGAAACGGAAAGAGCCAGGAAAGCACTGGAATTGGGAGCCGGAAGTTATGTCCAGAAGCCCTTTATCATGGAGAAGATCTGTGAGGCGATCCGTCGTGAGCTGGACAAAGGCCCTGAGGATGTCCGGAAGGATAAACGCTAGCAGGTGGAACTGGAAAATTCGTTGGCACTTGACTTTGACTGACATCTGGAAGGCGGCAGAAAGGACGGAGTAAAAAAAGATAGTTGTTGAAACATTCTGATATAATAAAAAAATGAAAACCTGGGAAACGAAGAACGGCTATAAAATTTTAAAAATATTCGCCGGCAGAAGCAATGTTTTTTTACTGTCCAAGGAAGGGAAAAACATTCTGGTCGACACGAGCCCTGGCAGCCTGTGGAAAATACTGGACCGCAACCTGCGGCGCCTTGGCATCGAGCGCCTGGACGCCCTCGTCCTGACCCATACCCACTATGACCATGCCGGCAATGCCGTCCGGGTTCAGGAAAAATACAAAGCCCCGGTGATCGTGCAGCACTCCGAAGGCCCCTTTCTGGCCGGGGGCGAGGCCATCGTTCCCAGGGGGACAAACCTGCTGGGCCGGCTGCTCATCAAGCGCCTGGGGAAAAAACTGGCGCCGCGACTCACCTGCGCCCCGTGCCGCCCCGACATCCTCGTTGATGGCAGCATGCGCCTGGAGGAATTCGGATTCGCTGCCTATATCCTGCACACCCCGGGGCATTCGCCGGGTTCGCAAAGCGTGATCGTCGACTCCGAGATCGCCGTCGTCGGCGATGCCATGTTCGGCGTGGTCCCCTGGTCGGTCTTCCCGCCGTTCGCCGCTGACGCCGGGCAGATGGTCGAGAGCTGGGGAAAACTGCTGGTCACGAATTGCCGCCTGTTTCTTCCGTCCCACGGCACGGCCAACTC
>DATKZA010000066.1:0-2689 GCA_035528155.1 Patescibacteria group bacterium
GAAGACCTGGGCGCCATCGGCAAATCCAAACTGCAGGAAAAAAACGTCACCCTGCAGATCAGCCACAAACTGAAGAAACTGATCGAATCCAGAACGGGGCTGCGCGTGATCATGACCCGCGACAAGGACAGCGAGGTCTCGCTCAACACCCGGGCCTCCATCGCCAACAATCAGCTGGCACAGATGTTCATCTCCATCCATGCCAATTCCTCTTTCCGCAAATCGGCTTACGGCTCGGAAACCTATTTCGTCAGCCTGAAGGCCACCGACCAGGAATCTTTGGAACTGGCCCAGAAGGAAAATCGCAACCTCGAAGACCCGGGCGAAACGATCAAGAACGATGAATTGAAAATGATCCTTTGGAACATGGCCCAGACCGAATACATCAGGGAATCGAGCAAACTGGCCGAATTCATCCAGAATGAATTGAACGATCTCCTGGACACCCGTAACCGCGGCGTCAAGCAGGCCCCCTTCCGGGTGCTGATGCGCACCGCCATGCCCGCCGTCCTGATCGAAACCGCGTTCATCTCCAATAGCAGAGAAGAAAAAAAGCTGAAAAGCGAAGAGTTTCTGGATAAGATCGCTTTCGCTATCTACAACGGCATCAGTAAATTCATCTATTATTACAACAATATCCTGAAATGACAAAAAAATCGCGGACGGTTCTGCTGATTTCCCTGGCCGTTTTTTTTGTCATCCTACTCCTGGCCATTTTGCTTTTCCGCAAAAAGCCGGCCCGCTTCGAACCGGAACTTCTGAACAAAGCGGGTGTCAGCGGCGCCACCCTCACCGAATTTATCAAGGTAAAGCTTTTTTATTTCAGCGAAACATCCATTTACCTGCAGCCGGTTTACCGAGAGATCGAGGTCCCGGAAATCAGGGAAGAACTGTACAACGAATTCATTGCCCTGCTGCTGACCGGCGACAGCGGCCATATCACCCCGGTGCCCGAGGGAGTGAAGCTGCGCGGCCTGTACTACCTGAAAAACAAAGAGATGCTGGTACTGGATTTCAACGATCTCTTGAGCAGCTCCTTTCCCGTCGGCACCACTGCCGAATTGGAATTCATCTATTTCATGGTTGACAATCTCTGTTACAACTTCAGGGAGATCAAGAAAATCAAATTCCTCATCGGCGGCAACGAAAGCAAAACCCTGGCCGGCCATATCGATCTGCAAAGGCCGTTTTATCCCAATTTTAACTGGCTGAAGAATGAATGAAAAGTAATTGTCAGCCCCTGATGAGGAACAGGTTTACTTTTAAAACAAACGGCAATTGGATTTGAGGAGGCCGCCATGCTTTCATGGATCGAAAAATTTTTTTTCATAGCCGCCGTGGCGCTCGCCGCCGGCCTGGCTTTTGCTGAATTCCGCAGGAAATACCGCCTGATCAGCATAGGTCAAAAAGTCTCCCGCTTCGACCGTCCCGGAAAGCGTCTGTGGGAAATGCTTTACCGGGTGTTTTTGCAGATCCCGGTGTTTGCGAACAGGCCGGTCACCGGTTTTTTTCACGCCGTCATCTTCTGGGGCTTCCTGGTCTTCATGGGGGTCACCCTCAACCACGTGGCCGAGGGTTTTTTCGCCGGGCTCAGCCTTTTCGGCCATGGGGCACTCTCCTCTTTCGTTCTCTTCATAGCCAACCTGTTCGCCGGGCTGATCATTCTGGCCGTCATGTATTTTTTCGTACGCCGCTATGTGTTCCGCGTCTCGAGCCTGGACCGTCCTTCTTACCAATCCCTGACCGTCCTTTTTTTCATTTTCACCCTGATGGTCAGTTTCATTTTCTATGAGGCGTTCAAAGGCTATTATCCCATGCTGGCGAACAGAGGCAATTTCCTCGCCAACTGGGTACACTTCCATATGCTTCCAGCGCGGGCCCTGATATTCGATTCCACCGTTGCCTTCTGGATCAAGTCCCTTTGGTGGCTCCACATCCTGATCATCATGGCTTTTGGCGTCTTCATCCTGTATTCCAAGCACCTGCACCTGCTGGCCGGGCCGCTCAACCTGATTTTCAAGAACCTGGGCGTCAAGGCTGAAATTCCCCTGCTCAACCTGGAGGAGCAGGAAAAATTCGGCACGCCGCAGATCACCGACCTGAACCGCAAGGACCTGCTGGACCTGTTCTCCTGTGCCGAGTGCGGCCGCTGCGACGATGTTTGCCCGGCTTTCCAATCCGGCAAATCCCTGTCGCCAAAAAGCCTGCTGGACAAGCTGAAAAACCACCTGCTGGAATCGGCCTCGCAACTGCGCTCCGACCCGGCCGCATTGAAAAAACTGCTCGGTGAAGTAGTCAGCGAGGAAGAGATCTGGGATTGCACCACCTGCGCGGCCTGCATGGAGGTCTGCCCGATGCTCAACGAGCATATCGCCAAGATCATGGGCCTGCGCCAGTACGGCGTATTGATGGAATCCCGCTTCCCCGAGGAATTCCAGACCCTGTACCGCGGCTTGGAAAACCAGGGCAATCCTTGGGGCATCAACGCCGCTACCCGCAGCGATTGGTCCAAAGATCTGCAGGTGCCGCTGCTGGCCGAAAAGGGCGAAACGGACATCCTGCTCTGGGTGGGCTGCGCCGGCAGTTTCGACCAGCATTCACAGAAGATCACCCGCTCATTCGTGAAAATCCTGCAGCACGCCGGCAGCGATTTCGCTTTCCTGGGCAACGAGGAAAACTGCTGCGGCGA
>DATKZA010000067.1:0-28508 GCA_035528155.1 Patescibacteria group bacterium
GAATTGCCGTGGAACTCGATCACTTCGCGGCTGCCGGCGCGCTGGTGCAGGTTGTCGATGTTCTGGGTGATGACCGCCCTGACCAGGCCGGCTTTTTCCATTGCGGCCACGCCGAAATGGGCCTCGTTGGGGGCGGCGCGGCCGAAGAAATCGTAAAAAATCTCCTTGATCCTCAACCAGGATTTTTCCGGCTGGCGGCGAAAATATTCGATCTCGATGAAACCGGGGTCCACCCTGCTCCACAGGCCGCCCGCACCGCGAAAAGGCGGAATGCCGCTTTCCACCGAAATGCCGGCACCGCTGAATGCGGTGACATGGCCGGCGCCTGCCAGCAGTCGCGCCGCCTGGACCATTAAGGTCCCCGCTGAGGGGGCGAAACCGGCAGCCATGGAGTTATTCTTTGAATATATGACCGAAACGGTAGGTCAGGGAGAGGTTGAACACGTTGGCGCGGAAATGGCTGGCCACGTCCGGCGCCTTGATGAAATAGCCTTTTTCAGGCCAATCGGCTTTTTGCCTCTGGTAGGCGATCTCCAGCAGCAGGTTCCGGGAAAATTCGCAGCCCAGGCCGGCGGATTGGCCAATGATCTCGACGGCCTGGTCATTCACGTCGGCATAGAGCTGGCGTTCGGCCGACCAGCCGCCGCGCAGGTGCAGCCGCCAGTGCCGCAGCGGCATACGGGCCTCGACGCCGAAACGCAGGTTGCGGATGTTTTGCTGTTTTTTGCCAAAGTTGTCTTTTTGCGGGTAGGGCAAAACCGTGTCGAAGTCATAATAATTTTCGATGGTTCCTTTTTCCCAGTCCAGGCGGGAATACTCGGCGCTGAGGTCCAGCCAGGCGGCCGGTCTCAGCAGGGCGCCCAGGGCAACTTGCTCCGGGATCACCACCCGGGCGAGGCAGCTCACTTCGAGCTGGTTGACCTTGTCGCCCTTTCTGTTGACCTCCCAGGTCAGCAGCGTGGAATCGAAGTTGTTTTTCAGGCCACTGTGCCAGGTGACGCCCAGGCGCAGGAAGTCAAAGGGGGAGAAGAGCAGCCCGGCGATCAGGTTGCGTCCCTGCAGCTTTTCGCTGAATTGGCTGTGGTATTCCCGGTTGGAGATCTCCGTGCTCAGGTGCTGGCTGCCCGAATCGAAGAACTGCTGCAGGGTGGCGCCCAGGGCGAAATGGGTGCTCAGGGCCGCGGACGCCGAAAAGGCCAGCACATCGATGCCTTCGCTGCCGGTGAAGGCGACGGTGTTTTTCTGGGGATCAAAGCGGTCATGCAGGTAGGTGATCACTTCCCGGGCCGACCCTTTCAAACCATAGGGGATATAACGGTAATAGCTCAGGGCGAAAGTCCAATTCCGCTGCCAAATGACGGCAGGGACCGACACGGAAAAAAAATCGATCTGATTGAGTTGGCTGCTGAAATTGTAGTTGTAAAGCTTGGTCTCGTTAAGCAGGATGCGGTCCTGCAGATCGTAATCATGTGCCTGGGAAAGGGATTTATAGCTGAGGTAGAATTCAGGGCTGCGCTGAGCTGCAAGGCCGGCTGGGTTCCAGAAAGCCGCGGTCAGGTCGTCGGCCACGGCCGCAAAGGCGTTGCCCATGGCCCGGGCCTTGGCGCCGTAGGTAAAATTGTAGAAGTTGAACCAGGGCTTGTATTGGGAAAAAAGGAGCGGAGATAGAAACAACAGCAGGAGCGTGAGGACGCGGGCTTTCATTTCTTGTCTTCAGCCAGGTCCTCTTCCTCGTCATAGCCAACCCGCTCATCCTGGTCCTCGATGACGATCCTGCCGCCTTCGTCCTCTTCGTAGGAAAGGCAGCACATCAGCCGGCCGCACATTCCAGATATCTTGACGGGATTCATGTTCAGATTCTGTTTTTTGGCCATCTGCAGGGTGATGGGCTCCAGGTTGTTCAAAAAGGTCTTGCAGCAGAGTTGACGGCCGCATATGCCGACTCCGCCGATCATCTTGGCTTCGTCGCGGATGCCGATCTGGCGCATTTCGATGCGCATGCGGAACTTCTTGGCCAGGTCCTTGACCAGGTCGCGGAAATCGATGCGTCCTTCGGAGGTGAAATAGAAAATGGCCTTTTTCTCGGTTGTGAAGAAGGTCACGCGCACGAGCTTGATCGGGATCTCCCGGTCCTTGATGCGGTTCTGGCAGTATTCATGGGCGCGCCGTTCCTCGCGTTCCTTCTTGGAAAAATTCTCGATGTCCCGGTTGTCGGCCTTGCGCAGGATCTCGGGGATGCAGGGAATGCCCTTGGTGCAGTTGAAGGTTTCGCCGAAATGCTTGACCACCTTGCCCAGCTCCTCGCCGGTGATGGATTGGATGATGACGCAATCTTCGGGCTTGATATCGGCTTCGCGGGTGCGGAAGTGCAGCAGGTCCTTGCGGCTTTCGATCTTGACCAGGATCACTTTGTCCATGGATTACCCTCTCTCCAGGTTGTCTGACCCTTGAGTGTGGGGTGCGGCCTGCGGGGAGTAACTGTTGATGAATTCCAGGATCAGCACCCGGGCGTTCAGGTTGCGTTGGATATCGCGCAGCAGGAATTCCATTTTGCGGATCAGAAAGAATATTTTATCAATATTCGTCAAAGCGGCCAGTTCCATTAACTTTTCCTTGTAATCCGAATTGATGAGCGTGCCGTTTTCGGCATCCACCATCAGCACCATTATATCCCGTAACAGCACGGAAATCAAATTGACCATCTCACGGAAATAGGCGATGAAGCTTTCGCGGCTGCGGCTGCGGTCATAGAGGTCGAGCAGGATGTCTTCGACCTGGCTCTGGCGGATCAGGCGGTCAAGGATGGATAGCATGGCCTGGCGCTTTTCCTCCAGCTCCTGCCAGTCCACGGCGGCCACGTCCTCCATGTCGTCGGCGTTGAAAAAAGCCAGCAGGCGCGCTTTTTCCGGGTCCACTCCCCGACCCTGCAATTCCAGCTTGAGTTCGTGGTTGGAAAGCGGCAGGAATTTCAGGATCTGGCAGCGCGACTGAATGGTGGGCAGGATCTGGGCGAGGTTGGCAGTGAGCAGGATGAACACGTTCGTCGGCAATGGTTCCTCGAGTGTTTTCAAAAAAGAGTTGGCCGAATTTTCATTCAGGCGCTGGGCGTCCTTCATGATGAAAAACCTCTTTTCGGCCCGCAGCGGCCGCTGGCAGGCGCCGGCAATCAGTTCGTCCAACTGGTTCTTCCGGTAGAACTGCCCGTCCGACTCCAGGACCTGGACGTCGGGGAACAAGCCGCGGTCAATGGCCAGGCAGTAGCGACAGCGGTCGCAGGCGTCGTTCATTTTGTTCAAGCAGAGGGCGGCCTTGGCGAAATTCAGGGCGAAAAGCAGCTGGTGGTAGGGGTCGGATCCCGTAAAGATCAAGCTGGAGGGGACACGTTCGTTGCGCAGGTAGCTGCTTAGCGTCGCCTTAATTCGTGTATTGCCTATGAGTTCGACCAAAGACATGCTTGTTACGCTCCAGTACCCGTTTTTGCCGGGAAAATCAGGGGTAATGGTAACATAAAATCAGAGACAGAGGAAGACTCGGCTGAGTGATGAGTGAACGAACTCAGCGATCTTTAGTGATGAGTTATGAGAAAGAAAAAGAATCTTGCGGATATTTCGTTCCAATGCAGTTTCTCATCACTTATCACTCATTACTCATCACGACAGCTCAGGCTTCATTAACTTTTTCTTCAGATACTTGCCTGTTATCGACCCCTTGCACTTGACAATGCCCTCGACGCTTCCCTGATACACGATCTTGCCGCCGTTCTTGCCGCCTCCCGGCCCAAGGTCGATCAAATGGTCGGCGACGCGCATCATCTCCAGGTTGTGCTCGATGACCACCACGGTATGGCCGCGCCCGATCAGGGCCTGGAACACGTCGATCAGCTTGCGCACGTCATCAAAATGCAGCCCCACCGTGGGTTCGTCCAGCACATAAACAGTGGCAGAGCCCGACAGGCGGGCTAGTTCCTTGGTCAGCTTGATGCGCTGCGATTCGCCGCCGGAAAGGGTCTGCGAACTCTGGCCCAGGCGCAGGTAGCCCAGGCCGACATCGAGCAGGATGCGGATCTTGCGGGCCAGCGGCGGGATATTGGCGAAAAGTTCGAACGCTTCGCTGGCCGTCAGGTCGAGTACATCGGCGATGGAGCGGCCCTTGAACTTGACCTGGGACGTTTCGGAATTGTAGCGCCGTCCGTCGCAGACCGGGCAGGTGATCTCCAGCTGCGGCAGGAAGCTCATCTGCAGTTTTTGCACCCCCATGCCCCCGCAGGCCTCGCAGCGGCCGCCATGCACGTTGTAGCTGAAACGCCCCGAGGCATAGCCCCTGACCCTGGCCTCGGGCAGGGCGGCAAAAAGATCACGCACCATGGCCATGATGCCGATATAAGTGGCCGGACAGGAGCGCGAATTCTTGCCGATGGCCGACTGATTGACCATCAGCACCCGCCTGACGCCGTTCAGGTCGGCTATGGCTCCGCAGGCCAGCCTGGAATCGGCCAGGGGCAGGCCGGCCAATTCCCGGCGCAGGATTGGCACCAGGGCGTCGATGACCAGGGAGCTTTTCCCCGACCCGGAAACGCCGCTGACCACGGTCAGGCGGTTCAAGGGAATTTTCAAGCGGACATTTTTCAGGTTGTTCAGGGTAATGGCGGCGATGTTGAGGAACTCGGCGGCCGCGGTTCTCCGCATTTGCGGCGGCGTGATGCGGCGGCGGCCGTACACATAGTCCGAAGTCAGGGAGTTTTCAGCGGCGGCAAAACCGGTTAGGGGTCCGGCGTACATAACCTCACCGCCCCGCTCACCGGCCCCGGGGCCGATGTCGACGATGTGGTCGGCGGCGAGGATGGTCTCTTCATCATGTTCGACCACGATCAGGGTGTTGCCCTTTTCGCGCAGTTGGCGCAGGATGCCGAGCAGGTTGAGCTGTTCGGAAAAGTGCATGCCAATGGATGGCTCATCCAGGATGTAAATGATGCCGCTCAAACTGAAACCCAGCTGGGAAACCAGGCGGGCGCGCTGCAGTTCCCCCCCGGAAATGGTGTTGATCCTGCGGTTCAGTGAAACGTAACCCAGGTTCAGGGTGACAAAGGACTGCAAACGCTGGATGATGTGCGGCAGCAGCGGCCGGCCGACCCCGCTTTCACTTGGGGAGAGGCGCACGCTTTCGAAAAAATCGAGCAGGTCGACGATCTCCATTTCTCCCAATTCATAAATGTTTTTGCCGCGAAAATAAAAAGCCAGGCTTTCGCGCTTCAGGCCGGCCCCGGTGCAAACCGGGCACAAGCGGTCTTCGCCGCCCTGGCCTGTGCCCAGGCAATCGGGACAGGCACCTTCGGGAGAATTGCTGGAAAAGGTCCCGGGCTGGGGTTCGCTTAAGGAAATATCGCAGCGGGCGCAGTGCAGGCGGTTGGAAAAAAACGCATCCTGGCCCTGGCAGCGGACCAGGATCTCGCCGTTGCCTTCGTTCAGTGCCAGGGTGATGCTGTCGGCGACGCGCTCGCGGTTGGCGGGCTCGACATCAACGGCATCGATCTGCACAGCGATATGGTGGCGGCTGTTGCGGTCCAGGACAGGAACATCGTCCAGGTAATGCACCTTGCCGTTGACCAGCGTTTTGAGGAAGCCGCGCTTGCGGTATTTTTCGAACAATGCCTGGTAATGGCCGCGGCGGTTGCGCACCAGCGGGCTGAAGAGTTGGACCAGCTTTCCAGAAAAGCGGCTGAAAATGGCCTGGCCGATCTTTTCCGCCGAGTAGCGGCTGATCCTGTCGCCGCACTGCGGGCAATGGGCCTCCCCCAGCCTGGCAAACAGCAGCCGCAGGTAGGGGGCGATCTCGGAGATCGTGCCCACGGTGGAGTTGAAGTAATAGGAAGAGTGTTTCTGGTCGATGGAGATGGTGGGAGCGATGCCCTTGATGGATTGGACTTCGGGCCGCTCCAGGGACTTGATGAATTGGCGGGCATAGGCGGAAAGTGACTCCAGGTACTTGCGCTGCCCCTCCTGGAAGATCGTGTCGTAAGCCAGGGTAGACTTGCCCGAACCCGAAACGCCGCTGATCACGATCAGCTGCTTTTTGGGCAGGCGCAGGTGCAGATGCTTTAAATTATGCTTATGGGCATCAATGATCTCTAGGTAGGACATCAGAAACTATTTTAACATAGTACTCGGTTTACGGTATACGGTAAACGGTGTACGGTGAAGAAAAAGACAAGGGAAAAAGGCACACGGCAAAAATAAAAAGGTAAGAAAAGACAAAGCAGCAAGCTCCAAGCAGCAAATTCCAATCAAATTCCAATTCCTAAACGAAAGCCCTTACAAATCTGCCGATATCCCATAACTCACCCCCTACCCCCCTCTCTTGAGAATAGAGGGGGCGAAGCCATTTGTTCGGATTGAATTCAACCCCCTTCTCCTTTAGGGGAAGGGTTGGGGATGGGGCCATGATATTTTGCCTCACCCCCAGCCCCCCTCTCCTAAAGGCGAGGGGAATAAAAAATCGAACGCTCAAACTCACCCCCTACCCCCCTCTCTTGAGAATAGAGGGGGCGAAGCCATTTGTTCGGATTGAATTCAACTCACTTCTCCTTTAGGCACGCATTGCTATGCCGAGGTTTTACGAGGCATCCAGTAATGCCGCCCCGCAACGCGGGGGGAAGGGTTGGGGATGGGGCGAGAGGACAATGATTCAGAATTTAATTTCATAGCGACGCTATCTTATGCTATATTGAGATAAATGAACTTAAAACGATTACATATTATCAGCATGGCGCTGGTGCTTGCGTTGTCCTCATTCTCCTGCGCGCAGAAAAAAAAGATCTACGTGGCGCCGACGGTCCCGCCTGTCACGCCGCCTGCCCCGACAGTCACGCCGATTCCGGAACTGCCACAAGTGGTTTGGACGGTGGAGAACGCCCTTAAGCAAGCCGATTCCATTCCGGCATTGCGCGACGACGAAGCGGCGCAGTCGCTGCTCGACGCCGTCGACCTCAGCCTGGAAAAATTCGCCGGCATGGACGGCACCGCAGTGCTGCGTTTCGGCGCCGATGCCGTGCCGGTCTCGCGCTGCCTGGAGAGCCTGAAGGATTTCCGGGACAAGCTGGCCACGATGGGGTTGAGCGAGGAATTCTTTTCCTACCTCCGTGAGAACTTTGTGTTTTATGCCAGCGCCGCCCCGCCGGTCACTTTCACCGGCTACTACGAGCCGCTGCTGCACGGCTCGCTGCGCGAGTCGCCGCAGTACCCCTACCCCCTGTACGCCCCCCCCGGCGACCTGGTGTCCGTTGACCTGCAGCAATATTATTTCTACAAGGAACAACCCACCATCCCGCAGATCAAGGGCCGCGTGGACGAGAACAACCGGCTCGTCCCCTATTACAGCCGCGAAGAAATAGATTTCAAAAGCATGCTGGCCGGCCGCGGCCTGGAGATCGTCTGGGTCGACAGCCTGGTCGACATCTTTTTCTTGCATATCCAGGGCTCGGGCATCGTCCAACTCGAGGACGGCAGCCGCATCTTCGTGGGCTATGCCGATCAGAACGGCCTCCCCTTCCGCTCCATCGGCCTGTTCCTGCTCGAGAAACAGCTCATCGACCGCAGCCAGCTTTCCATGCAGGGAATGAAGACCTTTCTGAAAGAACACCCCGAAGCCATCCCCGCGGCCCTGAATTCAAATCCCAGCTACATTTTTTTCCAGGTCAACAAGCAGAGAGCCACCGGCACCTTCGGCACCCGCTTGACCCCCTGGCGCAGCATCGCCAGCGACCCGCGCCTCTTCCCGCTCGGCGCCCTGGCCTGGATTGAGTGCGAGAAGCCGCTCTTCGACTCCAAGCAGCGCATCAGCGGCTGGGAGAAGTTCGGCCGCTTCGTCCTCAACCAGGACACCGGCGGCGCCATCCGCGGCCCCGCCCGCGCCGACCTGTTCACCGGCCACGGCGAGCGCAGCGAACTCGTGGCCGGCAACATGAAGCAGAAGGGGGTGCTGTTCTTTCTGCTGAAAAAAGAATCAGCGAAAGAAAACGCCTCACCCCCCACCCCCCTCTCCTAAAGGCGAGGGGAGCAATCTCAAAAAACATCACAAGTGGTCGATTCGATCCCCCCCCTTCTCCTTTAGGGGAAGGGGATCGGGGATGGGGCAAAGACAATTGTGCTGAAAAATAAATAACCGCCGGAGCGACAAAATAGTTGACAAAACCTTATCGATAATGATATCGTAATACATATTTGATCGATGGAGGTTTTGATATGCAAACGGTAACCGTTTCACCCAAATATCAAGTCGTTATACCCAAAACAATCAGAAAAGCAATGAATCTTCGTCCAGGACAAAGAATGCAGGTAATTGAATATGAAGGACGCATCGAATTGATCCCGGAATGCGATATCAAGGAACTCCGCGGTTTTCTCAAGGGCATCAATACGGAATTCAAGCGGGAGGGAGACCGGGTATGAATATCGTAGATTCTTCCGGTTGGCTGGCGTACTTTGCGGACGAGCAGAATGCCAAGCATTTCCTGGCCCCCTTGAACGATGCGGCGGCGCTTGTCTTGCCAACGGTGATCATGTATGAGGTTTTCAAGGTGGTTCTTCGGGAATCCGGCGAGAATGATGCGTTGCAAGCGGCGATGGCCATGCAAAAGGGGAAAGTCGTCGAACTGACCGCCACTTTGGCGCTGGCTGCCGCCAAGTTGAGCCTGGCGCATAATTTGCCAATGGCTGAAGGTATTATTCTGGCAACGGCGCGGGAGTTCGATGCCATTCTCTGGACTCAGGATGCGGATTTTAAAAATATTAAAAACGTGAGGTATTTCCCCAAGAAATAGAATAATTTGTAGAATCGGGAGGGTTTAACCCCCTGAAGGGGGCACGAACCCTCCCCTACTTAAGAATTCTCCGAACAAGTCAAACGACATTCTTGTGCATGTATATATTTGAATTCTCAAAAATTTTTTATTGTTAGGCCACAAATCTTTACTGACATCGGTAAATATGTTAATCAGTTGAATAGTATAGGTAAGCGGAGATTAGGATTGAATACTCATGAGTAAGTCATTCGACCAAAGCAAGGATGAAATTGCCAGGTTGTGTCAGTATTTCGCCACAAACCGAAGCCTCAGGGGTCAGATCTCCAGGTTCCAGAAATCATCATCGACCATCATCCTAGCTTTCTTATTGGTGATTTAAAGATCTATCGGGAATAGGATCGGTAGTGACAGGTCGCGACCTGTCACTACTGACGAAAAACCATTCTCCAGGAAGGCATGGGTGCCAGGTCTTTCATTATTATATCAATAAAGATAAGACGCCGGTGTGCGAGGGCGCAGGTGTAAGGGCACAGCGTGCTGTGCCCTCTTATCCTGATGTAGGGGCGCGGTCATCGCGCCCATAATCCTCATTGCCACGAGGGGCGGGACAACCCCACCCCTACGCCAGATTTGATAAAATTGTTTTTTTATATGGGAAGACCTCTGTATCCGTTCTTTCCTTCATGGTCAGGAAAAGAAATCCAAGGAGCATTGGTAAAGGCGAGGGAGCTGGGAGCCGCTCGGGCCACGGATCCAAAGCCGGTGGGCCGAACTCCATGATTGACATTTCCCCGGGGACGGAATATAGTGACTTCTTTGATGAAAGAAGCATACATGAAGTGTCCCAGATGCGATTCCCTGAACAGCGAGCATGCCCTGTCGTGTCACCAGTGCGGTTGGTCTTTCGGTCTCACCATTCCCTTCGACAGCTCGACCATCCCCACCGCAGGCATGGCGGAATTCTCCCTGCGCCCCGGCGAGAGCTTCGGTAACCGCTACCATGTCATCGAGCAGATCGGCACCGGCGGCATGGGCAAAGTGTTCAAGGCGCTGGACAGGGAATTGAACATCCTGGTGGTGCTCAAGATCATCAAGCCCGAGTTGAGCAGCAATCCCGACATAGTGGAGCGCTTCAAGAGGGAGCTCCTCCTGGCCCGGGAGATCGTCCATGAGAACGTGATCCGCATCCACGACCTGGGCGAGATAAACGGCATCCGCTACATCTCCATGAACTACGCCGAGGGCCAGAACCTGCTGGAGCTGATCGATATGGCGGGCATGCTCTTGGTAAGCAAGGTGCTCGACATCACCGGCAAGATCTGTCGGGCGCTGGTGACCGCCCACGGTAAAAGCATCATCCACCGCGACCTGAAGCCGCAGAATGTCATAATTGGTAAAAATGGCGCCGTCACCGTCCTCGATTTCGGGATCGCCCGCTCCCTGATCCAAACCGGAACCACCCAGAAAGGCATGGTCATCGGCACACCGGAATGCATGTCCCCGGAGCAGATCCTGGGCGAAAACATCGATGCCGGCACCGATATCTATGCCCTTGGCGTGATGATGTTCCAGATGCTCACCGGAAAATTG
Source organism: Patescibacteria group bacterium (assembly GCA_035528155.1). GTDB lineage: Bacteria > Acidobacteriota > Aminicenantia > UBA2199 > UBA2199 > UBA2199. The sequence continues at coordinate 10,388 of DATKZA010000067.1, forward strand.
CCGTTCCTGGCGGACAGCGCCTCGACGCTGCTTCTCAAGCACCTGCACGAGACCCCATGCCCTCCCTCAAGACTCAATCCCGCGGTCCCCCCGGCCCTGGACCGCATCATATTGAAATGCTTGGAAAAGAAGCCGGGCAAGCGCTATACCTCGGCGGCAAAGCTTCTGGAGAGCATCAACCGGCTGCTGAATAAAAAGGACCGGCGGGAAAACCTGAAGCGGCGGCTGCTCCCTCTTCATCGTGCCCTGCGGCTGCGGCCCCTGGTTTTCCTGGGCCGGCTGCTGGAACTGCTCATCCTGCTTTTCGTGCTGGGCACGCTGGCCGGCTGGTTCCTCGATGCCCGTTACGGCAGCAAGCTGCAGCCGCTCACCATGGAGTATCCCCTCTACTTCAAGACCCATTTTCCCATGGACAAGGACTACCTGCCTGATGACTGGCCGGCCAGACAGGGTAACGCCTGGGAAATATACCGGCAGGTCATGCATGCCCAGGCCGATTCGCTCTCCAGCTCGAAGCGGCACCTGCGCCGGGAGATGGAGAACCTCCATCGCACGGCCGTCACTCCGGCCAACCTGGAGACGGTAAAGGGGATGCTGGAGAATGCCGGGACCGCATGGGGCATGAACAAGGTCAGTCACGGTATCGCCTGCGATACGCTGGCATCAAGGCCCGGTGAATCCCTGTCGGCGGAATTCGTCGCCGCTTTCAGCCATTGGCAGGCCTTGAAAGCCAGGTTGGGATTCATGGCCGGCGACATTGCCGGCGGAATGGACCGGCTGCGCGAGCTCGGCTATTTTCTAGCCGACTGCGAGGCCGCCTCAGGCGGCTTGCCTGATTACGCCCTGGCGACGGGCCAGTTTCAAGTACTTTGCCGGGAGCTTGTCCCCCTCGTACTGGCCAGCGATATCGATCCGGCCCGGAAGCAATTGCAAAGGATCGAGCCCCTGCTGCTCCTCTTCCTGAAAAAAATGAGCGCCCAGAGGTTCTTCCAGATGGCCTACATGGACGATCTCCAGACGGTCCGGCAGGGAAGTTACGGCGAGAGCTGGTGGACAGGCCCGGAATACTTCTGGTTCGGCAGGTTTCGCTTTTTGAGCGAAAAGAGCACCCGCAACATGTCCGTCTGGCAAACCCTGGCCGGGGAGAGTAAAATCAGGGACAAGCTGCGTTCCTTCCCCAATCCGGCCAAGATGCGCGAGCTTCTGGCCTCCTGCCGCCATGATGACGGCAAGGACTGGCCCCGGGTGGGCTCATCCCTTTTTTACAGGTTCCAGGACTCTTTCCTCGCCGGCCGCACGCTGATCAAGCTGGTCCTGTTCATGGAACGCCTGCAGCGCTTTGCCATGAATACCGGAGAATCGACCGCCCTGCCCGATTCCGACCTGGGAGTGAACGACCTGACCGGAAAGCCCTGGGAGATCACCAGTGAGGCGGAGAAGACCGTCGTGCGCCTGACCGACCGGATAGCATTCGAGATCAAGCCTATGAATTATGCTCTGGACCAGACCGCTTTGTTCACCGAATGGGACAGGATCGCCGCCGCCCTCGGCGCTGCGGGCGATCCCCTGGGGGAGAAATGGGGACGGTCTTTGTAATTTTGTAAATTATCGATTATACTGATTTCATGGGGGAAATGGGGTCGGTGCTTGACTTTGTGACTCTAGCATTTTTGGAGCTCTAAGGGGCAGTTCTCCAAGTTCCAGAAATCATCATCGGCCTCTTTCTAGCTTCTCTATCGATGATTTACAGGCATTGGTACCAGGTTTCTCATTATATATTAATAAGATGGGAAACCGATGTGCGAGAGCTCAGATGTAGGGGCACAGCGTGCTGTGCCCTCTTATCATGATGTAGGGGCGCGGTCATCGCGCCCATAATCGTCATTACCACGAGGGGCGGGATAACCCCGCCCCTACACCAGAATATGTCTTTCGCCAATCATCATAAGAGAACCCTAGGGGTCGAGGAATCTTACCGGGGAATCTTACTCGCTGTTTGACTTCTTTGTCAGCAGCGCATCACGGGCTGGGAGAAGTTCGGCCGCTTCGTCCTCAACCAGGACACCGGCGGCGCCATCCGCGGCGCCGATCGCGTCGACCTCTTCACCGGCCACGGCGAGTTCAGCGAACTCGTCGCCGGCAACATGAAGCAGAAGGGAGCGCTGTTCTTTTTGCTGAAAAGGGAACCCGTAAACTGAGATAATCAGTCAGAGGGGAAACGATACTGGAAGTACTCCAGTGGCTTTAATGAAGAAGTCAAAAAGTCAAGCACCATGCAGGATAAAATTCAACGGTGGCGGAGCATTTCAATTTAGAGTAAATCATACATTTCACGGCTTTTTTCATCCAGGTTTTATAAAACTGAACCTTCCATGCTTAAAAAAATCTTTTATTGTTATTTTTTCACAATTAATTCACAATTCCTATTGACATTTCAAAAAAAGTTCTTCATCCTTAGTTAAAATATTTGGAATAAGGTTAAAAAATGGAAACAAAAGAAAAGAAATTATTCGGATTATCAAGTTGGGTATTAGCGTTACTAACAGCATTCTTATCCCTTACTTTCTTATTCTTCTTTGTTGATTTATTAGGTTCAATCCTCAAAATTGACAAAGATATTAGCGAAATATTTGCATATATCTTATCCGGTATCATAATTGCAGCCGCCTGCTATTTTATATGCAGACATAATCCTAAAAGTGTTTGGTATGTGCCGATAATTGCTAATATTCCAGGCATTATTTCAGCAATCGTTGAACCGATTTTCTGGATAACCTATCTCTGGATATTAATATGCGGCGGATGGGTATTATCAGTAATTGCTGCGATCATAGGTGCAAAACTCGGACAAGGTTCTAGTCTAAAACCTAAAATGAACTGATTGATGAATAGGGGCTTGAAATGACAGTTTTTGTTTAAAGAGATTGCGAGTTTCAGCCCCAAAGCCAAGAAAGCCTCAGGGGTCAGATCTCCAGGTTCCAGAAATCATAATCTACCCTCTTCCCAGCTTTCCTATTGGTGATTTAAAGATCTATCGGGAATAGGTTTGGTAGGGACAGGTCGCGACCTGTCACTACTGACAAAAAACCAGTCTCCAGGAAGGCATTGGTGCCAGGTCTTTCATTATTACATTTAACTTTTTTAATTATTTTCTGTAATCACGCTTGACGTTATTCACGTCATGCGTTATTATAGAACAGCATGATCAGATCATTCAAATGTGCATTCACGGAAGCGCTCTCAAAAGGCGATCGCGTCAAGCAATTTGTGAACATTGCCAAAGTTGCGCGGCGTAAGCTTCGACAGCTTGAGATCGCCGGCCGACTGGATGATCTGAGGGTGCCACCCGGCAATCACCTTGAAGCACTCAAGGGTGATCGCTCCGGTCAATACAGCATTCGTATCAACGAACAATGGCGTGTCTGCTTTCGTTGGACGGATGGGGGTGCAGAAAATGTGGAAATCGTTGATTACCACTAAGGAGAGTTTATTATGAGCAAGCTCGGACCTATTACTCCTGGTGAGATCCTCCTGGAAGAGTTTCTAAAACCCATGGCTCTTAGCCAGTACCGTCTGGCCAAGGAAATTGGCGTTCCCGCCCAGCGGATCAGTGAGATTGTCGCAGGGAAGCGTTCGATCACGGCTGATACCGATTTACGGTTATGCCGGTTCTTTGGTCTGTCCAACGGCTATTGGCTGCGCGCTCAAGCTGCCCACGATACGGAAGTTGCAGAGCGCACTCTCAGCTCATCGCTAAAGAAGATCAAACCTTGGTCCACAACTGCCGCCCAACTGGATGCATCAGCCAATGCCCGTACTTCGCACGGTTGAGCTTCCCCGTTATGTTTAATCAGGAATAGTAACAACCATTGAAAGTGATCAAAAGGTATTGGTACCAGGTCTTACATTATTACATGAATAAGGATAAAGATGAGATGCCGCAGTGTTGGGGATGGTCCGAATGTAGGGGCACAGCGTGCTGTGCCCTCTTGTCATAATGGAGGGACGCGGTCATCGCGCCCAATTTCGCATCTTGAATCATTGATTATAAGAGGGGCGGGATAACCCCGCCCCTACGCCAGAATATGTCTTTCGCCAATAAAAATAAGAAGCTATCGGGGTCCAGACTCCAGCTTCCGGAAATCATCATTGGGAATTTTATTCGGTGGTTGACTTCTTGATTTTATCAGCGCAATCACAAATCAACACCCAGGGAGTATTGTATTTCAGTGATCACGCCCTTGTTTACCTTGAATATAAACCCTTTTTTCTTTTTAAAGAAAGTCCCTCGGACAAAGATCCATTCATTTCCTTTCTGAATTATCGCCTTTGCATTTTGATCTGACAAAGAGCTGATCTTATAAATACTATCCAGAGCCTCCTGAAGGGATTCAGCATCTTTTTGGGAATACAACCTGAAATCATTTTTTATAATACTTTTCAGATTGGGCATCGGTTTACTGGTTTCTGTTCCTTCCGGTTCCACAAAGGTATCACCGATCTGAGCCAGTATGAATTTACCCATGCCGAACCTGGAACCATCGGCGCCTTCCCTGAATAAATCAACGAGGTAAACGGTAGCGGCAAACACTTTCCTCGCCCCGGATGACTCCACCCGGGTCGCGTCAACTCCGATCATTCCGGCAATCGCCTTCTGAATCGTTGCTTTTTCTTTTTCACTGATATTTCCAGCGTATACAGCTCCGGATAGCAATAGCATTGAAATCAATGCGGCCGATAAAATTTTCTTCATTGCTTACCTCCTGATCCAGTTTGCCTGTTAATTTAAAACCCAGCAAAACACGAACACCACAAAAAAAACCATTTTCCCCATGTTTACATTTTGAGGATAATTATTTGCAATGTCAATATTGGGTCAAGTCTCCAGGTTCCAGAAATCATCATCGACCCTCACCTCGGTTTCCATATCGGTGATTCAAAGATCTATCGGGAACGCCCCAACACCCGATGTGTAATGACCGCCGGCAGCGGAAAGGCCGGCGAGCCAGCCCGATGACCACGCCCACTGCAGGTTGAAGCCGCCGCAGTCGCCGTCGACGTCGAGGATCTCGCCGCAAAAATAGAGGCCGGGAACCAGGCGCGATTCCAGGGTGGCGGGATCCACTTCATCCAGGGCAATGCCACCGGCCGTGACCTGGGCCTGCGGCCAGGGCTGGGTGCCCACGACCGGGAATGACCAGCTTTTCAGCAGGGCGGCGAGCCGCTGCCGCGCCTGGGCAGGCAGAGCAATGCAAGCGATAGACGAGTCGGGTACGCCGGCTTGGGCCAGCACCACGGGGATCAGGCGCTTGTTCAGCAGCCCCACCAGCCCCATGGCCAGCGATTTGTGCCCCTGGAGGCGGAAGCGGTTGGCCAGGGCGGCGTCCAACTCATCCAGGCTCGATTGCGGGAACAGGTCCAGCACGATGCGCGGCGCCTTTTTTTTTCGCAGGGCAACGGCGGCTGTCCGGCTCAACTGCAGAACCGGCGGCCCGGACACGCCGTTGTCGCTAAAAAGGATCTCCCCTGCCTCCTGGCGCAGGACATCATCACCGCAGCGGACCTCGGCCCGGCCAACGAATTTCACCCCCTTCAGCCGCCGCAGGAAATCGGCGCCCAGGCGCAGGGCCACGATCGCCGCCAGCGGTTCGATCAAACGGTGCCCCAGCTCATGCGCCAGGCGCAAGCCCGAACCGTCGCTGCCAAACTGCGGGCCGGCACGGCCGCCGCCGGCCAGGATGACAAGGCCGGCACCCAGTTCTTTCCCGTCGGCCAGGGACAAAACAAAGCCCGCCGAACGCGGAGATATCCTTATGACTTCGCATCCCGTGCGCACCTCGACATGCAGCCGTTCCAACTCCCAGCGCAGGACGTCGAGGACCGCCGAAGCCTGGTCGGACTGCGGGTAAATTTTCCCTTGGTCTTCGGTCTTGCAGGCGATGCCGAGTTTTTCAAAAAAATCAATTGTCTTTTCAACCGGAAAGCGAGCCAGTATTTCAGCGATAAAAGCGGGATCACCGCCGTGGAACCTCGACGCTGAGCAATCGGCGTTGCTGAGATTGCAGCGGCCGTTGCCGGTGGCGAGCAGCTTCTTGCCGACGCGGTCCAGGCGCTCCAGCAGAACGACTGCGGCACCGCAGCGGGCGGCGTTGATGGCGGCCATCAGCCCCGAACTGCCGCCGCCGATCACGGTCACCTGTTTTTTTTCAGCCATGTCGCTTTGTTTCAGCTGTCCCTGAAGAAATGGTTGATTACCCGCGTTCCCGGCCGCAAGGCATGCGCCTGAATCAGGCTGGCGGTGATGAAGGCCTTGGCCTTGGCCACGGCGCCGCGCAAGTCCGAACCGCGGGCGAGGTAAGCGGCGATGGCCGCCGAAAAAGTGCAGCCGGAACCGTGACTGTTGACCCCGCTGACAAAATCGCCGCGGTACGTCCGCATACCCAGTCCATCCACCAGCAGGTCATCGGCCGCATCCGCCAGATGGCCTCCCTTCATCAGGAACGGCACGCCGAAACGCTTGAAAAGCATTTCACCGGCCTGGCGCAGCTCATCCAGGGAGTAAAGCTTCCTGCCGCATAAAAACTCGGCTTCGGGCAGGTTGGGGGTGACCAGTGCGGCCAGGGGGAACAGTTGATCGCTCAGGACTCGTGTGGCCCGGGGTTTGATAAGCCGGCTGCCCGAAGTGGCGGCGAAAACCGGATCGACCACCAGGGGGATGCGCGGATAAGAGCTCAGAACATCGGCCGTGATCTCGATGATCTCCCCGCTGAAGAGCATCCCCGTCTTGACGGCTTTGACCGGAAACCCTTCCAGGACCGCCTGCAATTGCGCCGCCACGACTGCGGGTTTTACTGCCTGGATGGCATGTACACCCTCAAGGTTCTGGGCGGTGATGGCGGTGATGACGCTGGCGGCGTACACCCCGCAGGCGGAAAAGGTCTTGATATCGGCCTGGATACCCGCTCCACCGCCGGAATCCGATCCGGCGACGGTCAGGGCAACGATATTTTTTTTCATCAGGAAAACACGCATCCGGCCAAAAATCGCCGGCGGCGTTCAACTATTTGTTGACCTGGAAAGTTTTGTCGCCTTTTTCAAAAAAGGCCACGATCTGATTGGCGGCGGCCAGCCCGGCGTTGACGTTGGCTTCCTCGGTCTGCGCCCCCATTTTTTTGGCCGTGAAAACATGGCGCCCGGCGAATTTTTCCGCGATCTCGGCGGCGCAGGCCGGCGCCACGTCGGCGCCGTACTTGAAATCGGGGCGTTCAGCGAACATCTTCAACAATGACGGCTCGTCGATCACTTCGGCCCGGGCCGTGTTGATCAGGACCGCCCCTTTTTTCATCTGGCCGAGCAGGGCGAAATTGACGGAATTGACCGTCTCCTTGGTCTTGGGAATGTGGATCGAGATGTAATCGCAGGTTTGATACAATTCTTCCAGGGAGGCGACCGGGATCACGCCGTCCTTTTGCATGGCTGCGGCCGCAATGTAAGGATCGAAGGCATAGACCTCCATGCCGAATCCCTTGGCGATGGGGCTGACGCAGCGGCCCACGGCGCCATAGGCCTGCAGGCCGATCTTCTTGCCGCGCAGTTCACTCCCCGATTTGCCCGAAAAAGCGCCGCGCGCCAGAAAGAGCATCAGGGCGAACACCAGTTCGGCTACGGCGTTGGAGTTCTGCCCGGGCGTGTTCATGGCCACGATGTTGCGGGCCGTGGCCGCGTTCAGGTCGATATTGTCGTAGCCGGCGCCGGCGCGGACCACGATGCGCAGGTTCCTGGCGGCGTTGAGCACCGCCTCGTCGACGATGTCGCTGCGGATGATCATGCCTTCCGCATCGGCAACGGCTTTAAGCAGGTCTTCCTTGGCCTTATACGATTCCAGCGAGATCATTTCATAACCCGCATTTTTGAAGGTCTCGCTTATCCCGGTCACGGCACTCTTGGCGAAAGGTTTTTCGGTCGCCAGCAGAATTTTTTTTCCCATATCCATCCTCCTTGGAGATTGATTCCGATGAAATTCTAAAGAGTTCAGCGCGCGTTGTCAATGAAAGCGGAATGTTTTTTTGCGCGCCGCCAGGCTACTTGCCCAGGACGATCTCCCGCGCCTGCTCGGTGATGGAGCGGAAATCGATCTTGCCGCTGCCTTGTTTGGGCATTTCAGCAATGACCACGAAACGGCTGGGCAGGGCGATCTTGGGCAACTGTTCGGCCATTTCCTTCAGGATGGCTTTTTCATCCACCTGCTGGGTGACCGCGGCCACGATCCTGGCCCCGCGCAGGGGATCGGGGATCTCGACCACGCAGCAATCCACGTCGGGCGGTAGCAACTTCTCCAGAACGTCCTCGACCTTGACCAGCGACACCATTTCGCCGCCGATCTTCAGGAAGCGCTTCAAGCGGCCAACGTGCCACAGGTAGCCGTCTTCATCCATGAAGCCCATGTCCCCGGTATCGTACCAGCCGTGGCGGATGCTCATCGAGGTCTGTTCGAAATCATCGAAATAGCCTTTCATCACATTGTCGCCCTTGACCAGGATCTTGCCGATCTCCCCGGTGGCGCAGGGATCGCCGGTCTCGTAATGTTCGATCCTGACCTGTACGCCGTCGAGGGGCCGGCCGGTGCTGCCGGGGCGGTTATAGGCCAGAGTGTTGACCGTGATGCCCGGGCTGGTCTCCGTAGTGCCATAGGCTTCGAGGAGCGTTTTGCCGTGCTTCTTTAAAAAGCCGACACGCAGGGCCTCCGGGCATTTGTCGGCGCCGCTGAGCATGATGCGGACGCTTTCGAAATCACCGGGCTTGGAATTTCGCAGGTAGCCCCAGAAAAAAGTCGGCGTGCCGGCCATGATCGTCACTTTTTCCTCACGCACGATGTCGCTGATGGCCTTAAAATCGAGCGGGTTGGCGTAAGTGACCAGTGTCATCCCCTCAATCAACGGCACCCAGAGGTTGGCTGTCTGCCCGAAAACATGGAAATACGGCAAGTTGGCCAGGAAAATATCGTCGCTGGTAAAATCATAGGCTTTTTTCAGGCTTTCATAGTTGGCGCTGATGTTGCGATGCGTCAACTGCACGCCCTTGGGATCTTTTTCGCTGCCGCTGGTGAACAGGATGAGCAGCGTATCGTTCTCATCGCCACCGTGGATCGCTTTCAGCAGCCGCTCCACGCCAAGGCCCGCTTTCAAGGCGGCCTTGACCTTGTCGAAAACCGAGACCGCTTTCATGATATCCTCGAGATAGATCATGCCGTCGACATGCGGGCAATTGATCTTCTGGCAGAGGGCCCTTGAGGTGATGATGGTCTTGAAAGCGCATTTTTTCTGGGCGTATTCGCAGTTGGCCGCCGCCCCGGTGGAATAGTTGATCATCACCGGCACGCGGCCGCCCATCAGCGCCGCCAGGATGGCCAGCACCGATCCGGCCGAATTGGGCATCATGATACCCAAAAAACCGGGCTCGTATTTTTCAAACTTCCTGATCAGCAGCAGCGAGCCTATGAGCAGGCGTTTGTAGCTGATGCGCCGGTCAAGGGTGCGGTCGATGACAGCCAGTTTTTTCTCATTTTTTTTGGCGATGCGGACAAATTGTTGATGCAAGATCATTTTTTACTCCAAGTCCAAGTGCGGGCAATTGGACGGATGAATTGTTGTTATTTAACAGTTAACTTTAAATACAATAAAATCTTTTGTCAAGTTTGAAAATGCAGGAAAATTAAGGCAATCCATAAAACACATCAAATAGGTTCAAGCGCCGCAACATGCAAACATAATCATATTACAACTGCTGAACGAAGCCGAGTCCTACGCCGTTGCAGTCGCGGGCCTGCAGCAATTTCACACCGTTCTTCATGACGATGGGTCCGGAGAGGATCTCGACCTTATGCTCCTTGAGATGGGCCACCGTCTTTTCCATGTTATCCACGTAAAATCCCAACGAAATTCCTGAACCGGAAAAGGGAGGCGTCTTGTCGTCGTGGATGAACTCCACCTGCAGGTGGCTGCCGTCCATGAAGGCGATCTCCATGCCCGGACGCGGGGAAAAGCGGCGGCTGACCTGCATGCCCAGCACCCGGCGGTAAAAATCGACCGACTGCTCCATGTCACGGGTTTGTATGGTAATGAAGTTTATTATCATTTTGCCTCCCAAATTGACAGTCTTATGAACTCCCAGGCCAACGATACGCCCATGAGGAAAACTTTGCAAGCCCCATTCTAATTTGTCTTGCGCAAATCATTGACTGCAAGCAAGCTTTGGTATTATCCTTGCTCATAAGGAGAAACTGCAGATGCGTGTGAAGCATATCTTGGAATTCAAGCACGTAGTGGAACGTTCGCGGTTTTTTGCGGTGCTTTTCCCGGCCGCCGGCGAAACAGAGGTGCTGAAAATGGTGCGCCTGAAAAAGGGAGAATACCGCAAGGCCAATCACCACTGCTGGGCCCTGCGCGGCGTGGATGAAAAGGGAAACCGAATCGAAAAATCGCGCGACGACGGCGAAGTGGGCCATCCGGGCCGGGTGCTGCTGGAACTGCTGCGCCGGGAGGAGATGGAAGGCGGGCTGTTGGTGTCACGGGTTTTCGGCGGCGTCAAGCTCGGAGTCGGCGGCGTATCCAGGGCTTTCAGGGAAGCCGGCGCAGGAGCAATCGAAGAGTATAATAAAATATTGTAGGGGTGGGTTTAAAACCCGCCCGTACATAAAATTCGAACAAATCCCAAGCATTAAATTACAAATAAATTCCAAGATCCAAATTCCAATGACCAAAAAAGGGGCTAGGGTAAGAATAAACGAGAAATCATAATCGTTCTCCTCAAACTCACCCCCTCCCCCCTCTCTTATAAATAGAGGGGGAATCTTATCCTATGCTCCCCTTCTCATCGTGAGGAGAAGGAGCGCATCGCCATGCCGAGGCTTTGCGAGGCATCTGGCGATGCCATCCCGCAAAGCGGGGGGCCGGGGGATGAGTTGATTGTCCATACAATCGTTGTTCATCTCCGTTTTGGTCATTTGGTCATTGGTGCTTATTTGTGATTTGGTGCTTGTGATTTGGAATGTAAAAAGGGCGACCCACCGGGTCGCCCCTACTCTGCCTTGTGCCTTGATTGACTATGGCCGCCGTTTGACCTAAAATAAACATAGGGGCCCAAATGAATCGCGCGAAATTTTATTTCCTTTTGCTTCTTCCGGTTATGCTCATGGCCGCTGATGATATCCGTCCCTTTCTGAATACCGGGCCCTGGTACCCGGCAGATCCGGTTCAGCTCAATCAGATGCTGGAGGGTTTTTTCAAGGAACTCCCGCAAGCGCAAGAAGCAGCGGTGATACGGGGCATCATCGCCCCCCATGCCGGCTTCGAATACTCGGGGCGCTGTGCCGCCCGCGCCTATCGTTGGCTGTCGCCGCAGCAAGGCATCCGCCGCGTCATCCTGCTTGGAGCTTCTCATCGTTCCGGTTTTTACGGAGCCTGCGTGGCCGATTACGCGGCCTACGCCACCCCGCTCGGACAGGTTCCGGTGGACACGAAGATCTGCCGGGCTTTGGCCGCAAAAAGGCTTTTTAGAAGCGACCGTGACATCATGCGCTTTGAGCACTCTCTGGAAAACCAGCTGCCTTTCCTGCAAAAAGTGCTTGCCGGCAGCGAGTACAGGATCGTTCCCATCATATTCGGCGCCCTGGGAAAAAAGGATTTTTCGGCCATGGCCGCAGCCATCACCCCCTTCATCGATGCCAAAACCCTGGTGGTGGCCAGCAGCGACCTGACCCATTACGGCGAGAACTTCTCCTATACTCCCTTCCGCAGCGACCTGGCAGAAAATCTGACCCGCCTCGACAGGGGCTTCATCGAGCCGATCCTGCGGCTCGATTTCGACCGCTGCTTCGACTACCATGAAAAAACAGGCATCACCGCCTGCGGCTTCGTTGCCATCGGGGTCATGATCCGCCTGTTCGAAAAAAAGAATTTTCGCTCCTCTCTGGCTGATTACTCAAAATCGGGGGATCGGAACGGCGATTATTCGACCAGCGTCAGCTACGCTTCTCTGGTCTTCAGCGCGGCAGACCATGCCGCCAAGGATCCGATCGGCCTGAGCCGGGCGGAACAAAAGCTGCTGCTCGAACTTGCCCGTGCCACTCTGCAGTCCTGCCTGAAAAATAACCGGGTCCCGCTGCAAAAAGATAATCAATTCTCAGCCTTGCCCAATCTCAGGAAAAACCTGGGAGTATTCGTCACCTTGAGGAAAAATGGCGCACTGCGCGGCTGCATCGGCAGCATCATCGGCGTGGAACCCCTGTACCGTGGCGTAGAGGCCAACGCCGTCCACGCCGCCATCGACGACCCGCGCTTCCCGCCGCTCAAGGAAAAGGAACTGGCGAGCGTGGAAATCGAGATCTCGGTCATGACCCCGCTGCGCCTGGTTCAGGATTACCGGTCCATCCGCCTGGGGACCGACGGCGTGGTCATCCGTGACGGGCGCGCCCAGGCCGTTTTTTTGCCGCAGGTGGCCACTGAGACCGGTTGGACGCTTGAGCAGTTCCTGGCCAACCTCTGCCTGAAAGCCGGCCTGGATCGCGACGCCTACCGCCGTTCGCGGAACATGCAATTTCATGTTTTTCAGGCCCAGGTCTTCAGTGAAAAAGATCCGCAAAAATGAAAATTTCCCGGCGCCGCTTTGCCAAAACCCTGCTGCTTTCCGGAACCGCCCTGGCCGCCGCTCCCCGTTTCCCCGGACTGCTGCCCGGAGCGGAAGCGGAAAGGAGCATTGTGGTCCAGGCCGTGTCGCAGCGTCTGCGGCGCCAGGACCATGACATCCCCCGCGCCGCTGCCCGCGAGTTCCTGGACCGTTCCCTGCAGGCTATCACCGGCAAAGCCGACCCGGCCGCCGCCTGGGGAACGCTGTTCGCCCGGCATGAGACCGTGGGCATCAAACTCAGCTGTCTCCCCGGCCGCATGCTGTCGTCCAGTCCGGGGCTGGTAGCGGCGATCGTCTCTGGCCTGGAGGCCGCGGGCGTGAACAGCAAGAACATCATCATCTGGGAGCGCAGCAGCCGCGAACTGGAAAAGGCCGGATATGAAATTTCGCGCACGGGTCAGAAAACCATTGGCAGCGACGAGCTCCCCGGCCGGGGCTACGGCAGCCGCATCGCTGTGGCCGGCAGCGTGGGCACGGTCTTCAGCGGCATCATGGAGAGCATCGATGCCCTGATCAGCGTGCCGGTGCTCAAGGACCACGACCTGGCGGGCGTGTCCATCTCCATGAAAAACATGTACGGGGCCATCTTCAACCCCAACAAGTTCCATGCCAACCGCTGCGACCCCTACGTGGCCGACCTGTGCAGCCACCCGCTGGTGCGGGGGAAACTGCGCCTCGCGGTCTGCGACGCCTCGCGGGTCCAGTTCCACAACGGGCCGGCGTTTTTTCCAAAATATTCAAGGGAGTTCGGCGGGCTGCTGGTCAGCCGCGATCCCGTTGCCCTCGATTTCTGCGGCTGGGGAATTATCGATGCGCTGCGCCGGGAAGCGGGACTGCCGTCACTCGCCGCAGCGGGAAGGGAACCATCCTATATCCGCAGCGCCGCCGGCCTGGGCCTGGGACGTGACCAAGAATCCCGCATCCAAAGGATCATCCTATGAAAACAAAGAAAATCTCCCTTGCCGCCCCACACAGCCGCCGCGCCTTCATCCGCAACGCCGGACGCGCCGCCCTGGCCGCACCGCTGTTGTTCAGCCCGGAAGCCAGTCCGGGAGCGGCCGTGCCCGCGCCGCAGGCGCGCGAGGCCGCGTATTACGACAAACTGTCCGATAAAAAAGTCGTCTGCCGGCTCTGCCCCCACCAATGCCAAGTGGCCGACCTGGAACGGGGCAGCTGCGGCGTGCGCGAAAACCGCGGCGGCACGTATTACACCCTGGTCTACGGCCAGCCCTGCGCCGTCCATGTCGACCCCATCGAAAAAAAGCCGCTTTTCCATTATCACCCCGGCAGCCAGGCCTATTCTCTGGGCACGGCCGGTTGCAACTTCAATTGCCGCTTCTGCCAGAACTGGGAGATCTCCCAGCGCCGGCCCGAGCAGGTGCAGTCGGTAAAGCTGCCGCCGGCAGAAGTCGTCCGCCAGGCCCGCGGCCGCAATTGTCCGCTCATCGCCCACACCTACAGCGAACCGGTGATCTTTTATGAATACATGCGCGACTGCGCCGCCCTGGGCAAGGAAAAAGGCATCCCCAACGTCATGATCAGCAACGGCTACATCCAGAAAAAACCGCTGCGCGAGCTGTGCCGCCTGCTGGGAGCGGTCAAGATCGACCTCAAGGCTTTCACGGAAAAATTCTACCGCGAACAGTGCGGCGGAACCCTGAAGCCGGTTTTGGACACCCTGCTGACCCTGCGCGAGGAAAAGATCTGGTTCGAGATCGTGGTGCTGCTTATTCCGGGTCTCAACGACAGCCGGGAGGAGATCGAGAAAATGTGCCGCTGGCTGGCCCGGGAATTGGGCGACAGCGTTCCCCTCCATTTTTCACGTTTCGCCCCCACCTTCATGCTGAAGAACATCCCGCCCACACCGCCGGCCACTCTGCAGCAAGCGCGCCGCATCGCCCTGGCCGCCGGCATCAAATTCTGTTATATCGGCAACCTGATTTCGGATGCCGAGCACACCTATTGCCCGTCCTGCGGCAAGCTGCTCCTGCGCCGCCTGATGTTCAGCGTCAGCAACGAGGGCATGCAGGACAACCGCTGCCGCTCGTGCCGGACCGTCATCCCTGGAGTTTTCGCTTGAACGACCGGACCGGGCCGGGACTTTTTTTATCGCCTTGTTTGTTATATAATAAACGCTAAAACAGCTGGCAAAACTTCGCCGGAAAGAATTCCCAGGGGAAAAATCAATGGCTGAAAAACTATTGGTCCGCGACCTGACCCTCAGAGACGGGCAACAGTCCCAGTTCGCCACGCGCATGAACCAGGACCAGGTCGACCGCCTGCTCCCCCTTTACCGGACAGCCGGCTTCTACGCCATGGAGGTCTGGGGCGGCGCCGTACCCGACTCGGTCATGCGCTATCTTGACGAAAATCCCTGGGTGCGCCTGGAAAAGATCAAGAGCGCCATCGGATCAAGTTCCAAACTCACCGCTCTGTCGCGCGGCCGCAACCTGTTTGGCTACAACCCCTATCCCGACGAGGTAATCGAGGGCTTCTGCCGCAACGCCATCCAATCCGGCATCTCGATCATGCGCATCTTTGACGCCCTGAACGACATCGACAACATGAAATCGACCATCCGCTACATCAAGCAGAACCAGGGCAGCGCCGATTGCGCCGTCTGCTACACCGTGGACCCGAAATTCACCTGGTTCGACAAAATCAAGGCTCTTTTGGCGGGCAAGCCGGTTCCGGGCAGAATTTTCACAGTCGACTATTTCGTGACCAAGGCCGAGCAGCTTGCCGGCCTGGGCGCCGACATGATCACCATCAAGGACATGGCCGGGCTCATCGATCCGGCCACCGCCGGCAAACTAATCCGCGCCCTGAAAAAAAACGTGGACATCCCCGTCAATCTCCATACCCACTGTACGCCGGGTTTCGGCCTGGCCTCCATACTTATGGCCATGCTCAACGGCGTGGATATAGTCGACACCGTAATCTTGAATTTCTCGGGCGGACCGGCCGCGCCGGCATTTGAGCTGGTCCAGATCTTCGCCGACAAGCTCGGACTCGAAACCGGGGTCGACCGCCGCTCCGTGGCCGCCATCAACAAGACCCTTCTGGGCATTCGCGCTGAATTGGCCCAGTTCGACCAGTACAAGATGTTTCCCCGCCCCTTTGATCTTGCGGCCGACAAGCTGCCCGCCGAGATCGACCTGCTTTTTGACCGGGCCATCGCCGCCGCCCGGGCCGAACGCATCGCCGAGCTCCTGCAGAACACGCAATCAATCGAAAAATATTTCAATTTCCCCGCCCCTGACGACATCGTCCGCGTCGCCCAGATCCCCGGCGGCATGTACACCAACATGATGGCCCAGCTGCAGCAGGCCAAGCTGGAGCACCTGCTGGGCAAGGTGCTGCAGACCGTGCCGCGGGTGCGCCTGGATGCCGGCTGCCCGCCATTGGTCACGCCGACCAGCCAGATCGTAGGCGTGCAGGCCGTCAATTGCGTCATCGACAAGGCCAACGGCAAGCCCTTTTACACCTCCAAGTCCACCCAGTTCGTAAACCTGGTCAAGGGCTCCTACGGCAAAACCCCGGTGCAGATCGACCCGGCTTTTCGGGAGAAGATCGCCGGCACACGCGAGGAAACGCCCTATGATACCAGCAAGTACCGCAAGCAGGACAACCCTGTCCTGGCGGAACTGGGTGGCGTGCACTTGGCCAAGGGAGAAAAGGAGGAGCTGCTTCTGGAGCTTTTCCCCACCGTGGTCGCTACCTTTTTAAAAAAACTGCGCGAAAAGGAATTCAAGGAAAATCTGGCGAAAAATCCCCAGGCCCCGGAAAAGGACGCCGACGACGAGAAGTGGGAAAGTTTGTCGGAGTATGCTTAAGGAGCTCGGCGTAGGGTTGAAGGTTTAAGGAAGAACCCGAAGTATATATCTACATGAATTTTTTTCTTCCCTACGCCTTACACCCTACACCTTATACCGAGTTCTGGGATCATAGCTTCTCGATCCTGTGCTTATACACCACGCCGCGTTCGGCCAGCTCCTTGAGCATGAACTCCACGCATTCGGGCTGCTCGCCGATGAATTCCGGGGGGATGATCCCCTGGCGCTTGTACAGGCCCCGGCTGACCATCCTCACGGCGGCGGTGGCCGTGTAGCCCGTGGTGCGGGCCATGGAGTGGACGCCGCTGGCCGCGTCGAAGCGGTCGAAAAGATCGTAGACATAACGGATCTTTTCTCCGTCCTTTTCCCCTTCGACCGCCACCTGCATCACGGTGATGTCGGTCTCGCCCGGCTGCAGCTTCCATTTCGGGAAAAGCAGCTTGGCGGTGAAGTCCAGCGGCCGCAGGCGCACACCATTGATCTCCAGCGGCTCCTGGCTGAAGAAACCGGTCTCGCGCAGCACGGCGATTTTTTCGATATGGCCGGGATAGCGCAGGGTCTTCTCCTTCATGTTGGGGATGTCGAGGGTGCGGGCCAGGGTGCGCAGGCCGTCGCTGTTGAAAGCCACCAGGGTCGATATATTGGGCAGGTTCAGGTATTCGGCGTCGGACAGGGCCGGGCGCACCACCATCTTGCCGTTCTCCACGTAGCGGGCCGGGCGGATGTACTCCTCGATCACGTCCAGGGGCGAAAAAACCGCCTTGTATTCATAGGGCCAGACGCGGATCTCCGGCAGGCCGCCCACGTAGATCAAAGCGGAATGGGTGCGGTCGAGAAGGTGGTGGACATGGCCCACCAGCACGTTGCTCATGCCCGGCGCCACGCCGCAGTCCACGATGGCGGTGACGCCGTTCTTCTTGGCCAGCTCATCCAGGTGGAAAGGGTCTTCGGGGAAAAAAGCAATGTCGATTACATCCTTGCGCGACTCGATCACGGCGCGCAGGGTCTGGAAGCCCAGGAACCCGGGCACGGCGTTGACCGCCAGGTCCTGGCCGCTGACCAGTTCCTTGACCTTGTCCACGTCGGCCAGGTCGGCCTGGACGGTTTGGATGTTCTTGTGCTCAGCGAGTTTTTGCAGGGCTTCGGAACTGATATCGGCCACCGTGACAACAAACTGCGGATCCTTGGCCAGGTCCAGGGCCATGGGGGCGCCGACCAGGCCGGAGCCCAGGACGATTATTTTTTGGGTCTTCATTTTTTTCTCCTTTTGCATGCTTTTTTTTGACTGTGATTGAACGGCGTCGGGTGAAAAATCACAAACCGCTGAAGCGGTTCAGGTAGGCGACCAGGTCGTGCTGCCGCTGGCGGCAATCCTTGAGCACGGTTGTTCTTTCTTTCACTGGCATGATGGAATTGTAACCCGGAGCCGGCGATTTGTAAAGACGGGAGCGCGCCACTCCCCCATTTGACGCTCCGGCCAAAATGGTTTAAAATGGCGGTTCGGAAAACCTTCGGGCCGAAGTAGCTCAGTTGGTAGAGCAATTGATTCGTAATCAATAGGTCGCGAGTTCGACTCTCGCCTTCGGCTTTCAAATCCCACC
>DATKZA010000068.1:0-7523 GCA_035528155.1 Patescibacteria group bacterium
CTCGGCTTGTACCAGACCGGCCACAAGCTCGGCATCTTCATGATGCTGGTGGTTTCCATGTTCCAATATGCCTGGCAGCCGTTCTTCCTGAACAACGCCCGGGAAAAGAACGCCAAGGAGATGTTCGCCAAGATCATGACCCTGTTCGTCCTGGCCTCGAGCCTGCTCTGGGTGGTGATCTCCCTGTTCATCGACAACGCCGCCCGCTGGGAAATCGCGGCCGGCCGCTCACTGATCGAAAAGCATTTCTTGCCCGGGCTGGTAGTGGTGCCGATCATCCTGCTGGCCTACCTGTTCAACGGCATATACGTCAACCTGCAGGTCGGGCTGTATATCGAGGAAAAGACAAAGTATTTCCCGCTGGTGACCGGAGCCGGCGCCGTGGTCAACGTGGCGGTCAACCTGCTGCTGATCCCGCGGCTGGGCATCGTCGGGGCGGCGCTGGCCGTGCTGGCCAGCTACATGGTCATGGCGGCCGCCATATTCATTTTTGCGCAAAAGTTCTATAAAATCGATTACGAGTACGGCAAACTCCTTAAAATCCTGGGCACAATTTTTGCCGCAGCCATCCTTTATTATTACGGCTACTACCACGGCGCCCTGACCATTGTTTACAAAGGGCTGCTGCTGCTCGGCTTCGTTGGTTCGCTGCTGATTCTGCGCGTGGTCGAAAAAAAAGAAATGGTGCGCCTGGTGAAAATATTTTTGCGCCGGGGGTTGTAGGGAATCTTGTATACGCCAAAATGAGTAAAATAAAATCTTATTATCTTGGAAATCACAGCGATCACTATAGATAACTTAATCCTACTCAAATCCGAATCCCCCCTGCATCCCCCCTTGACTAAGGGGGGAAAGGAGGAGAAGAAGAATCACAATTTGAGATTTACTTTCTAGTTGCAGTGTTTGTTTTTTTACCCCCTTATCAAAGAGGGTTATCAATTGATCGATTCAATAGGGTAGCTATTTTATCATTTTATCCTTACAACTCCCCCCCTTGTTGAAGGGGGGATATGGGGGGATCTATTCTAGGAAATTCTGTTCTTTTTTTGCTTCTATTTCTTCTTCTTCCTACCCAGAATGCCGCCGCTCAGGAATAGCCCGGCGCCCAGCACGAAGCCGAAATTATACCAGTTGCCGCTGTTGTGCACTTCGTAGAGAGCGACCTTGTCGCTGAATAGGGAAACGATAAAAGTGATGGGGGCGATCAGGCCGTGCCACAAACCCAGCCAGAACCCGGCCACGTCGCCCTCGCTATTGGCAGTCTTGGCCAGCTTGTTGGGTCCAGGGGCGCAAGATGAAAACAAAACGATCCCCACCAGCAGCAAAAGCAATAAAGCGGATTTTTTCATGCTCACCTCCTGAAAAACGGCGCTGCCGCCGTGCGGATATGATTATACCTTCACCGCGGAACATTGGCAAGACATTCCCGGACGGGGCGGAACAGGCCGCTGCGCAGGACAATGCCGCAAATTGAAAAAACCGCTATGATAGCGATTTGACATTCCCGTTGCGATTCAATAGACTTGCTGGGGAAAAAATGAAAACGGCGGTGAACATGGCCCAGAAGATGGAAACAAAAAATGCCGGGCTCAGGGGATGGTCGAAAAAAATCCTCGCTCCGCCGCGCTCCGACGACGATGAGAAGAACCGCCTGGCCCGTATCCTGAACATCATTTTGCTGTACGGCTTGCTGGCTTCAGTAGTGGCGGCCGCGGCCACCGCGGCCGCCGGCCAATATAACAAAACCATTGAACTGGCCGCGGGCGGCGTGAGCACGCTGCTGCTCCTGATCCTGCTCCGTTCCGGCCGTCTGCGTTCCGCCATTTTCCTGACTTTCCTTTCCATACTCGCATTGGTTACCATCCTGCTCTACACCGGCGGCGGTATCCACGACCTGGCATCCATGCTCTACCCGGTGATCATCGTTATCGCCGGGCTTCTGCTCCGGCCCAATGAGTTCGTGGCCATTATCGTTTTGACGTTCCTTTCGGCCACATTCATTACCCTGTCCGAAATCTGGGGACTGATCTCCTGGTCCGAGCAATTCAACACCACAATATATGTTGTGCTCACTGTCATGGCCATCTTCACCCTGGCCGCAGTACCGGTACGACTGCTGGCCAATGACCTGAGACGCAACATGGCCAGAGTCCAGGAGAACGAGTGGCAACTCCGGGAAAGCAATCTCAAATTGCAGTGTGAAATCAGCGAGCACGAGCTGACCGTTACGGCACTGCGCGAAAGCGAAACACGTTTCCGCGTCCTTGCCGATTCGACCTTTGAAGGACTATACATCTCGGAAAACGACATTATTATCGACGCCAATTCCAGCTTGGCCCAGATGTTCGGCTGCGAGATCAAGGAAATTATCGGCCGCAATGTGAACGATTTTCTGGACCAGGAAACGGCGGAAATCGCCCGCCAGCAGTTCAAATCCGAATCAAGCACCCCATACGAACACCAGCTCAAGCGCCCGGACGGCACGCTCATCCCGGTCGAAAGCCGGAACAAAATAATTCCCTACCAGGGGCGGAACGTAAAAGTGACGACCTGCCATGATATTTCCGAGCGCCGGCGCAGTGAAGAAGAACACCGTATCCTGGAAGCCGAAATACGCCAGAACCAGAAACTGGATAGCCTGGGCACCCTGGCCGGGGGAATTGCCCACGATTTCAACAATATCATATCGATCATCAGCGGCCATACCGCGGTCCTGGCCGCAAAACTGAAAGAGCATCCGCAGGCCCAGACGGCACTGCGCTCGATCAACGAAGCCGCCGAACGCGGCAGCGCCATGGTCAGGCAGATCCTGACGTTCGCCCGCAAATCGGAGGCCGATTTCCGCTCGCTCTATATCCAGGAATTGATACACGAACTGGTCAAGATGCTGCGCGTAACCTTTCCCCGTACCATCGAAATCAATTTCTCCTGCCCGCAGGACCTGACGCCGGTGTGGATGGATCCGAATCAACTGCATCAGGCCCTGCTCAATTTGTGCATCAACGCCCGCGACGCCATGGCCGGAACGGGAAAACTGGAGATCTTCACCAACCTGATCGACGGGGACGAGATCGCCCTCCGCTTTCCGGCTGCCGCGGGCAAGCGCCTGATCCATATCCAAGTCACCGATACCGGGGGGGGCATGGACGAAGCCACCCGTGCCCGTGTTTTCGAGCCTTTTTTCACCACCAAGGGCCGGGGCCGGGGCACCGGGCTGGGACTTGCCGTGGTGTACGGGGTCGTGCATGCGCATAAGGGCTTCATTGAAGTCGACAGTTACCCCGGATCGGGCACTTCTTTTTCGCTATATTTCCCGGCATCGGAACGTCAGAGCTTCCTTTCACAGGAAAGCATGGATGGACAGCCCCTCACCGGCGGCAGCGAAACCATCCTTTTGGTCGAGGACGAGGAGGATCTACGCGAGCTATTGAGCACGGTGCTTCATGACCACGGCTACGGCATCCTGGTGGCCCGCGACAGTTTGGAGGCTTTGGAACGCTACCGCCGCCACCGCGGCGTTATCGAGCTGGTCATCACCGACATGGACCTGCCCAAGATCAATGGCGCAGCGGTCAGCCAAGCGATCCTGAGCAGTGATCCCAAAACCAAGATTATCTTGATTTCCGGCTTCGTGGAAGAAGCGCTGAAGAATTCCATCCTGGCCAGTGGCGTTCGCGAGTTCGTGGCCAAACCCTACACCATGCCGCAAATGCTGCAGATCGTGCGCCGGGTTCTGGACGGCAATTAGCAAAAGAAAAATCTAGCGTCTTTTTGAACTCTTCAAATCCCGGAATATCCGACCAGGCAAAAAATCACTGGAAAAAACCGTTGCTTCGATAGAATACTCCCATTGTGTCGAAGCGCTGAGAACAAAAGGAAAAAATTCATAGACCGGTGAATACAGATAATAGTGAAATCGTTGCGCCGAACCCTGGCTGGTTTGATATTCAAAGCAATAAAAATCTTCAAAAAATTTAACTTCCGTCATGGCTTCACCTCCTAGGTGATTGGCATTGCCACCTTTTCCGCCGAGGGGCGGACAGGTTGGCACGGGTTCATCGAGCCGAACTCTCAACCGTTCTGCATGACTCAGTCAAAACTGTCAAATAACTCAGTTCCTGTATAATACAAAAAAATCTTTTTGTCCATTATTTTCATCAGTAGTTAGTAGTTAGTAGATAGTAGTCAGTAGAACGGGCATTCAAAAGAACTTATCTTTTTGGGAACTGCAGGAATTCTCTTTCTACTTACTACTAACTACTGTCTACTAACTACCTGTCTTTTTCCTGGTCCCAAGCACCAATATTCCTCCGGCCATGACCAGGAACGCTCCCAAAGGCAGAGAGTTGCCGTAAAGGGCGCTGTAAAAAGCCGCGGCCAGGCCGAGCAGTATGAAAGCAGGCACCAGCAACCCGCTTTTGCGCTCGATGAGGTAGAGGAACAGAAACCCCAATCCCGGTCCGATCAGATAATTGGGCCAGGTCGTTCCGGCCCCGGCCCAATGGGTATGGGTAAGCCATAGGAAATAGGCGCAGTAAAAAACCAAGATTGTGATCGGTATCACCGCCCCAGCTGCTTCCCTGCCCTTTTCCATCCAGTTGATGGCCAGGGGAATGACCGGGATCAGAAAAAACAATGGCCATATCCGTTCCGCGTCCAGGAAACGATAAAAATTATTCAATAAAAACAACACGCCCAGCAGGACGAGTACGGTGCCGCCGGCCAGCGCCGCCGCCCGTGTCCGCGTATCCTTGGGTTCAGCCATGTTACCTCCTCGTTCGCCCATAGAACGAATCTCCCAGGCCAGAAGTTCGCTGGTAGTAATAAGTGAACGAACTTACTGCACTCAGTGATAAGTGATGAGAAAGAGAAAGGCTCTTGCAAGGATTTCTTGCTATCGCTGTTCCTTATCACTCATCACGTATTACTCATCACAATAGGTCGTGGAGCTACTTGACCGGCTTGCCGTCGCTGTCGATCACGAAGAGTTCCGCGATACCGAGTTCGCGAATTTTTGGTTCGATCGCGGCCCGGTCGCCAACCACGATCCACTGTACGCTTTCAGGATGGATCGCGATGCGGGCGGCGCGGTTCAAATCCTCAATTTCCAACTGTCGTACCCGCTGGGGATACAGCTTGTAATAGTCGTCGCTCAAGCCAAAGCGCACCATTTCGGTCAGGGAGCGCTGGACCGCGGCCATGGTCTCCCAGAAGCCGGGCAACTGCAGGGTCTGGGTCTTTTTGGCATTGCCGAATTCATCCGCTGTGATCGGCTTTTTGCCCAGGATGCCCTCCAGTTCCTTGCGGATTTCCTCGATGGTCTCCTTGGTCTTGTCGGCCTGCACCGGCGCGTAGGCGATGAAGGGCTGCTGGCCGCGGGCCCCGATCAGGAAGGAACCGGCGCCGTAACTCCAGTGTTTTTCTTCGCGGATGTTCATGTTCAGGCGCGAAACGAAGTCGCCGCCCAGGATGAAATTCATGGTCTCCAGGGCGATACGCTCAGGATCGGCCGAAGAAGGCGCCAGCTGCCCGGCAATCACCACGGATTGGGGCGACGCGGGCTTGTCGATGATGTAGATGGCCGGCTTGGTTTTAAGGGGCACGGCGGTGATATTCTTGGCCGGGATCGGGCCGGGGAGCCAATTCTTGAACAGTTTTTCCAGTTTTGGTTTCATCTCCGCCATGGTGGTGTCACCGACCACGACCAAGGTGGCGTGGTCGGATTTGAACCAGGTCTGGTGGAAATCAAGCAGATGCCGGCGCGTCAGTTTGGGAACGGAGTCTTCGAATCCCGAACCCGAAAACGGGTTGCTGTAGGCATGGCCTTCTCCGTAAATCAGCTTCGGGCAAACACGCAGGGCCATGTAGAACGGTGAACTCTTCTCCTGCTGGATCTGAGCGATCTGCAGTTTCTGCAGCCTCATGAAATCGGCCTCGGGGAACTGGGGATTGAGCACGATATCGGCGTAAATGTCCAGAGCGGCGTCCAGTTTCTCCTTCAGCGTGGTCAGGCTGACGTAGGAGGAGTCCAGGTCGGAGCCGCTGACCAGATTGGCGCCGAGCAGGGCAAGTTCCTCGCTGATCTGCAGGGCCGTGCGCCGGGCCGTTCCTTCGTCCAGCATGTCCATGGCCAGTTTGGCGGTACCGGCGATCCCCGCTTGGTCGGTGGCGAAACCCGCGTCCAATATCAGGTTCATGCGCACCAAAGGCATGGAATGGCGCTCGGCCAGTATGACCTTCAGGCCGTTTTCCAAAGTGAAACGCCGGAAGTCGGGAAAGAGTACCTCCGGAGCCGGACCGGGTTCGGGCATTTTGCTGCGGTCCACCGTGCTTTTCCCGGCCGCCAGTTCCGGATAAGGCCGGATTTCCAAGGTGTAGACGCCGTCAGCCAACCATTTGCAAACTGTCGCTTTCAAGGCGGCGGGAGTGGTCGCAGCGATGTTTTCCAGGGAAACGCGGTAGGCGTCGGGACTGCCGCCAAAAACCTGGCTGCGGGCCAGGATATCCGACTTGCCGCCAAAACCGCCGATGCGTTCACTGCCGCGGATGAAACCCGCCAGGAACTGCATGCGCACTTTTTCCAGCTCCTTGGGCTCCGGCCCCGAGGCCAGAAAGCTCCGCAATTCTTCATCGATCGCCTGCTCCACCTTGGCAGTTTCCACTCCCGGCTTCACGTCGACCTGGATGGTGAAAAGCCCGGCAATCTCGCGATTGTCGATGTAAACACTCACGTTGGTGGCGATCTGGTCATCGTAGACCAGGCGCTTGTACAGGCGCGAGGTTTTACCCGAACCCAGCAACTGCGCGGCCAGAAGCAGGCGGTCGTTTTCCACCGTGAGGATCTGCGGCACGTTCCAGATCTTGGAGATCCGGGCCTGCGGCACGCGGTCCTCGACGGTCTGGCGCTGCTCGCCGCTGCGCTTGGCTATCCAGGCCTCATGCCGGGCAATGGGCGGTCCCGGCGGGATATCGCCGAAATATTGCTTGACTTTGGCCAAAGCTGTCTGGGCGTCGATGTCGCCGGCAATGGCGATTACGGCGTTGTTCGGCCCGTAATAGGTCGAGAACCACTGGTGGGCGTCCTCCAACTTGGCGGCTGCAAGGTCTTCCATGGAACCGATCACCGTCCAGGAATAGGGATGGCCGGCGGGAAAGCAAGCCTTGGCGATCAGCTCTTCGGCGATACTATATGGTTCGTTGTCATATTGACGCTTCTCGTTCTGCACTACGCCGCGCTGTTCGTCGAGCTTGGCCTGGTCGATGGCGCCCTTCAGATGGCCCATGCGGTCCGATTCCAGCCACAAAGCCAGGTCGAAAGCCGGAGTGGGCACATTTTCGAAATAGTTGGTCCGATCCTCATTGGTCGTGCCGTTAAGGTCAGTGGCCCCGACTTTCTGCATGGGCTTGAAGTAATCGTCGTTGTAATTCTCACTACCGTTGAACATCAGGTGCTCGAAAAGGTGGGCGAAACCCGTCCGTCCGGGTTTTTCGTTTTTGGAACCCACGTGGTACCAGACGTTGAA
>DATKZA010000069.1:0-8101 GCA_035528155.1 Patescibacteria group bacterium
GCGCAGCGGGCCAGTTCCGCCAGCAACAGGCTTGCATATCGGATTTAAAAAGTTGGTCGTGAGATTCATTTCGACTTGTAAATATCCTTCCGATGCCCGACACTGATCACATAGACGACAACTTTTTTGTCTTCGATACGACAGATGATCCGATAATCCCCCAGGCGATATTTCCATAAGCCGGAAAGCTCCCGGCGCAGCGGCGCGCCGAACCGCCGGGGATCCTTGCCGGTTGCGATCCTTTCGCGTAGATAGCGCAGGATGCGGCGCTGCATCTCACGGTCAATTTTCTTTAAATCGTTTTCGGCTTCCGAGTCAAATTCAATCTGCCAGGCCAAGCCTTTTCTCCATCTCGGCGAGAGAGATCCTGGGGTTGTTCTTCTGAATGCGCTCCAATGCCAGAATATAATCGGCCTCGTCCTCGAGGAACTCCTCAATGGCCTTCCGGATATAGTAGCTCTTGGTTCGGTTCGTCTTGACCGCCAATTGATCGAGCTTCTTTTCTATGCTCTCAGGGAGCCTGACTGCAATCATTTCGTCCTCCGTATTACATGTATAACATCGTTTTCTGTTGCTGTCAACCGGGGAAAAAATGGTCTGCCGCCCCTACCCCAGCAGGATCCCGGCCAGGGTGGCGGTCATCAGCGTGGCCAGCGTGCCGCCCAGGACCGCTTTCAACCCCAGGGAGGCGATATCCTTCTTGCGGTGCGGGGCCATGGGGGCAATGCCGCCGATCTGGATGGCGATCGAGGAGAAGTTGGCGAAGCCGCACAGGGCGTAGGTGGCCATGATCACGCCCTTGGGGCTCAGCGCCCCCTGCTTGAGCAGGCCGACGAGATCGATGTAAGCGACGAATTCGTTCAAAACCACTTTGGTGCCCAGCAGGCTGCCGAAGTGGAAGGCGTCGCGTACCGGCACACCGATGCCGATGGCCAGGTAGCGCAGCACCACCCCAAAAATAAGCTGCAGCGAGAGGGGCTGGCCGAAATGGGCCTTCAGGTAGGCATTGACTTGCAGCAGGTCGCCCAGGCCGACAAACAGGTAGTTGATCAGAGCGATGCCGGCGATAAAGGCCAGCAGCATGGCGCCGACGTTCAGGGCCAGGTGCATGCCGTCGCCGGCGCCGGTGGCCGCCGCTTCGATGACGTTGGAGGCGTTCTTTTCCACTTGCAAGTGCACCGTGCCCTTGGTCACGGGCGTTCCGGTTTCCGGAAAGAGTATCTTGGAGATGACCAGCGAAGCCGGCGCCGCCATGACGCTGGCCGCCAGCAGCTGCACGGCGAAGCGCAGCTGGGCTTCGGCCAGGGGTATTTTCTGCACCTCGGCCAGAGCCTGGCCGAGCATCTGAATGTAAGCGGCCATCACGCCGCCGGCGATGGTGGCCATGCCGCCGACCATGATGGTCAGGATCTCGGAATTGGTCATGGCGCCGATGTAGGGCTTGATCAACAGGGGAGCCTCGGTCTGGCCGACGAAGATGTTGGCCGTGTTGGAAAGTGATTCGGCGCCGCTGGTGCCCATGATCCGGGCCATGAGCCTGGCCATGCCCTTGACCACGGCCTGCAGGATGCCGAGGTAATACAGCACCGAGGTCAAAGTGGCCACAAAGATGATCGTCGGCAGCACCTGGAAGGCGAAGTAGACGCCCAGGCTGTCGGGACCAGAGTTGACGGCCAGGCGGCCGAAAACGAACTTGGAGCCTTCGGTGGTGAAACTCAGCAGGCTGACCACGGCCCCGCCCAGCCAGGAAATGGCCACCTTGGGCCAACCCAGGGGCGTAAACCAAGAACTGAGTTTCTGGCTGTGCAGGATGAAGACGGCAAAAACCACCTGGATGAGGATGCCGCTTAAGACCAGCCGCCAGCTGATGCGCCGGCGGTTGTTGGAAAAAAGAATGGCAATTCCTATGATCAGGACCAAACCCGCCGCGCCCCTGAGCAGTGAAATCATGTTCATTGGTCACCTGCTTTTCGGATCGATTTTAAAAACAATCATAAATGCGGGCCGATTAAAAGTCAAGGAAGCATGACCGAAGGCAAAAGTAAAAAAAGCAAATTCCAAATCACAAATCCCAAATTTCAAATAAATTCCAATTTCCAAATTCCAATGTCCAAAACGAAAGCCATCAGAATTCTTTATTTTCCCCTGTTTTGGTCATTTGGTCATTGGATTTTGGAATTTGTTTGGAGCTTGGTGCTTGTTTGTGATTTGGTGCTTGGGATTTTTCTTCATGTAAGGGCGGTTCGCGAACCGCCCCTACCCTCGTCACGCATTACGCATCACGCATAACGCGTCACGTGTCACTTGTCACGAATACTCTTTCTCGATCTTTTCGTAATATTCTATGATCTGGTGCACGTATTCCCTTTTCTTGATATAGCTGCCCGGAAAAAAACTGCGCTTGAAGCCGTAAATGACGAAATTCTTCAATTCCTTGGGCGTGATGTGGAAGGCCTGGACGGCCTTGAGGATCTCGGCGCTCACCGTGGTCTGGGAAACGGTGCGGTTGTCGGTGCAGAAGGTGGCTGACAGTTTGGCCTTGCGCATATGCTTGAAAGAGTGTTCGGCAAGGCTGCGGATGGCGGGATTGGTCTGCAGGTTCGAGGTCAGGCAGACTTCGATGGTGATGCGCCGGTCGGCGATGAACTGCACCAGGTTGGCGATATAGGCTTTCTTGTCCTTGATTTCCGGGCTTTTGATCATGTCGGCGTCAAAAAGATAAACGGCATGCCCGATGCGGTCGGCGTGCAGGTCGGTGATGGCCTGAAAAATGCTCTCCGGTCCGTACGCTTCGCCGGCGTGCACGGTCTTTTTTAAAAAATGCTTGTGGGCCAGGGCGTAGGCCTGGGCATGGTCCCCGGCCGGATAGCCGGCTTCGGCACCGGCCAAGTCGAAACCGACGATGGGCAAATTGAGTGTCATTCTTGCTTCCACCGCCGCCCGTACCAGCTCCTGCGAAGCCAGGGAAAATACCCATTTGCGCTCGGAATAGGAATGGACCTTGAGCAGGTTGTCAAAATACTCGGAAAACCCGTAATCGAACATGCGCATGGCGCAGGCGATGATGCCGTATTCGAAGGGCGGCTCGGCGCCGCTTTTCACCTGGGCACGGGAATTGAATTCGACCTTGGCGCGGTCCAGGCCGCGGTTCAGGGCGGCCAAGACGTCGATGCAGGACATGCGCGCGCTCTGGTGCAACTGCGGGGCAAAACGCACCTCGATGTAGCGCACCCCCTCGGCCTGGTTGTCCTGGGCCAGTTCGTAGCCCACCCGCTCCAGGGCGGATGGCGTCTGCAGGACAGCCGTGGTGTAGAGGAACCCTTTCAGGTACTCCGTCAAACTGGCATATTTGCTTTTGAAAACCAGGCGGTGCAGCCCTTTCTCGTCATAGGCCGGCAGTTTGACCCCGTTCTCCCGTGCCAGTTCGATCAGGGTCGACAGGCGCAGCGAACCGTCCAGGTGCAGGTGCAGATCGGTTTTCGGGATCTTTTCGATGAATTCCTTGCTGATTTTCATTTTCATTTGCTCTCTTGCATGACCAGGGCGATCTCGGGTTTGTTCAGGGCGATTTCCTCGGGGTTGAGGCCGTTCAATTCATGGGGGAAGACCAGCCATTTGTCGGTTTCATGGACGTAATATTCAGGTCGGCGCTCGGTACGGTTGTTACCGGGTTTGAAATAGACCGTGGCCACGCGGATATCATTGGGGGTATTGCGCCGCGAAAGCACGTTCAGGGTATCAATGATGGCCTTGATGCTCAGGCCGGTATCGTAGACGTCGTCCACGATCAGCAGGCAGTGCGCAGCGTTGGCGTTCTTGACGATATAGTTCAGGCCGTGGACCTGGATGCGCTTGCCGCGCTTTTCAATGCCCTCATAAGATGATGTGCGGATGGCGATGTGGTCGCTGGCCACGCCGAAGTGTTCGAGCAGCTCCTGCACGGCGATGCCCACCGGCGTGCCGCCCCGCCAGATGCCGACGATGAAATCGGGCTTGAAACCGCTGTCCAGAACTTTGCGCCCCAGCCGGAAAGAATCTTCCAGCAGCTCCTGGGCCTGGATGAATTGTTTATCTGCCATGGGCTCCATCCTTGTCAAGCTTATTTGTCATCGTTTTTTCCTCCGCGCAGGCGCTGGCGGATCATGGTCACGACCATGGCGGTCGAAACCGGGTTGTGTCCCTCGGGAATGATGATGTCAGCATATTTGCGGCTCGCTTCGACAAAGGTGATGTGCATGGGTCGCACCGTTCCCAGGTACTGGCCGATCACCGATTCCATGCTGCGCTGGCGTTCCTGGATGTCCCGCTTCAGCCTGCGGATGAAGCGCAGGTCGCTGTCGGTGTCCACGAAAATCTTGACATCCATCAGTTCGCGCAGGGCCTGTTCGCAGAAGATCAAAATGCCTTCGATGATGATCACCTTGGCCGGTTTCTTGAAAATGCCCTTTTTCAGGCGCGAATGGCTGGAAAAATCGTAGACCGGCATTTCGATGGCCCGGCCGGCGACCAACTCCCGCAGGTGCTGCACCATCAGGTCGGTTTCCAGGGCGTCGGGATGGTCGAAATTGATCTTGGCGCGTTCGGCCAACGGCAGGTGGCTGGCGTCCTTGTAATAGGCGTCATGCTGGATCATCACCATCTGCGGATGGTTGATGCGCTCCATGATGGCGTTGGCGATGGTGGTTTTCCCCGATGCCGTGCCGCCGGCCACCCCGATGATCAACGGCTTTCTTTTCATGGAGGCATGGTAGCACAAGCCTGGTGGAGAGTCAAAGAAAGGCCCCCGGAGCTCACCATGCATGATAATTTTTATTTTTTTTTTTTTTTTGTGGTTGATTTTTTTTTTTTTGCTATAATGATTTTTATAAAATCAGTAAAAAATTTAAGGAGGAATGATTACATGAAAAGAACATTGTTCGCAGTCCTGCTGTGTTGCCTCATTCTGCCCGGGTTGATCATGGCCCAGGGAATGACAACCTCAGCCTTCAGCGGCCTGGTCACGGACAGTGACGGCAACCCCATAGTCGGAGCCACCATCACCGCCCTGCACAGGCCGACCGGCACCGTCTTCACCGCTGTCAGCCGCCAGGATGGCCTATTCAACATCCCGGCCGTCAAGGTCGGCGGGCCGTACACGGTCACGGTCAGCATGGAACCCTTTAAAACCCAGGAAATGAGCGGCATCACCCTGAAACTGGGCGAGAACCGCAGCCTGAATTTCAGCATGTCATTGGAAACCATCGAGGAAGCCATTATCGTCACCGCTGCCAACCCGATCATTTCCGAATCCAGGACCGGGGCCGCCCAGAACGTCAGCACCGCCGTCATCGAGAGCATGCCCTCGATCGGCCGCTCGTTCGACGACTTCGCCCGCATGGCCCCGCAGGTCGACCCCCGCGGCGGCGGCGCCTACTCGGCTGCCGGCAAAAGCAACAAGTACAACAACATCCAGATCGACGGCGCCGTGAACAACGACCTGTTCGGCTTGAGCGGCAGCGGCACGCCCGGTTTGACCACCCCGATCTCGCTCGACGCCGTGCAGGAGTTCCAGCTGGTCATCGCCCCTTACGATGTCCGCCACGGCGGCTTCACCGGCGCCAGCCTGAACGCCATTACCCGCAGCGGCACCAACATGTTCGCCGGATCGGCCTATTATTTCGGCCGCAACCAGGATTTCGTGGGCAAGGGGCCCGACCAGAAAGCGTACGGAGAATTCACTGAAAAGCAGTACGGCTTCCGCGTCGGCGGCCCGGTCATCAAGGACAAGCTGTTCTTCTTCCTGAGCGGTGAAATGGGCGACAACAAGGTCCCGACCAACTACGTCATCGACGACAGCGGTTCTTCCAACGACTTCGGCGGCAGCAGCGTCACCAAGGCCGATGCCGACCGCTTCGTCAGCATCCTGAAGAACACCTACGGCTACGACCCGGGCGGCTACGGCGAGGGCTACAAGGACGTGATCCAGGACAACTCCAAGATCTTCCTGCGCCTGGACTACAACATCAGCGACAAGCACCGCCTGACCGTCCGCCACAACTACATCAGCGGCAGCCGCGACAACAACCCCTCCAAGGCCTCCAGCACGGTCTTCCCTTTTGCCGACGTTTACTATGAATTGACCAACAAGACCAACTCCACCGTGGCCCAGCTCAACAGCACCCTGGGCAACAACCTGTTCAACGAACTGATCGTGAACTACACCACCATCCGTGACAGCCGCGCCACCGGCGACACCATTTTCCCGCAGGTAAACGTCACCGTTGGCGGCAGCTACAAGCTCACCGCCGGTACCGAACAATACTCGGGCGCCAACAGCCTGGACCAGGACATCATCGAGCTCACCGACAACCTGACCTGGTACAAGGGCAAGCACACCTTCACCGTCGGCACCCACAACGAGTTCTTCAACTTCGCCAACGTCTACATCCGCAACTACTACGGCTACTGGGAATTCGCCAGCCTCGACGACTTCGAGATCGGCAAGTCCTCCCGTTTCTACCATGACTTCTACAGTTCTGATCCCAAGGCGAAATGGGCGGCCAAGTTCGGCGTGGCCCAGCTGGGTGCCTATGCCGGCGACAACTGGGCCGTCATGCCCAACCTGACCCTGACCCTGGGCCTGCGCCTCGACGTGCCCATCATCAACGACATCCCGGCCGCCAACCCCCTGGTCGAGACAGTTTTTGGCATCAAGACCGACCAGGCCGCCTCTGGCAACCTGCTGTTCTCGCCCCGCGTGGGCTTCAACTGGGATGTCAACAGTGACAAGAAAACCCAGGTACGCGGCGGCATCGGCATCTTCTCGGGCCGTACCCCTTACGTCTGGATCTCCAACCAGTACTCCAACACCGGCCTGGAGTTCACCCGCTTCGACCTGAGGAACCCGACCTTCGCCTTCGTCCCCGATGCATTCAACCAGCCCGAATCGGGCCCCGGCCTGAAGGCGGGCACCAGCGAGGTCGACATCATCGACAAGAACTTCACCTACCCACAGGTGCTGCGCACCAACCTGGCCGTGGACCACGAGCTGCCCATGGGCATCATCGGCACCGTGGAGTTCATTTATTCCAAGAACGTCAACGAGATCCTCTACCAGAACAAGAACCTGCAGGCGACCGGCGCCACTGCCGCCGGCGGCCGCATCCTGTACAACCGCGACGTCTCCACTTCGTTTACCGATGTCATCTACCTGACCAACACCAACAAGGGCTACCAGTACAGCCTCTCCGTGCAGCTGCAGAAGAGCTTCAACAAGAACTCCTGGGCCAACTTCTCCTACTCCTACGGCCAGGCCAAGGACGTCAACTCCGGCACCTCCTCGCAGGCCTCCTCCAACTTTGCCTACAACCCGATCCGCTTCGACCCCAACGACCCCGAGCTCACCTGGTCCAACTACGACGTGCGCCACCGCATCGGCGCCGCCGTCTCCTACACCTTCAACTTCCTCAAGAACGCCCCGACCTCCATCGGCCTGTTCTACGGCGCCCGTTCGGGCCGCCCCTACTCCACCACCTACAACTACTACGACGCCAACGGCGACCGGGCGGCCGGCAACGACCTGGTCTATGTGCCCGCCAGCATGGACGAGGTCATCATGGTCGATTACCGCGGCAACGTGCTGCCCGACCAGGCCTCCGCCTGGAACGACCTGAATACCTATATCGATGAGGATCCCGGCCTGAGCGATTACCGCGGCCAGATCGTGCCGCGCAACTCCAGCCGCGAGCCCTGGAACCACGGCCTCGACGCCCGCATCGCCCAGGATATCCCGGTCCCGGGCCTGAAGGACCACCGCCTGCAGCTGACCCTGGATATCGTCAATGTACTCAACATCTTCAACAGCGACTGGGGCAAGCTGCAGTACGTCAGCAACCAGAATGATGTGCCCTGGACGCTGACCGGGATCGACGCCGCCACCGGCAAGCAGAAGGTCAATTTCGCACCCCGCGACCGCTTCGTCCTCAGCCAGCTCGGTTCGCGCTGGCAAATGCAGCTCGGACTGCGCTACTCGTTCAACTGAACACGCTCCGGGTCCTCTGACCGGGACCTGAGCTGATAAAAAGACCCCCTGGCCTCGCGGCCAGGGGGTTTTTTTTTGCCC
>DATKZA010000070.1:0-57356 GCA_035528155.1 Patescibacteria group bacterium
TTTTTGTGATAGAAGGATCGTGGCCGGCGCTGTATGAATCTGCCTATAAACGGCAAATTTATTCAGGATAAACCTCTGCGGCTCATAGAGCTTTTCCTTCGCCTCTGTGTCAATCCGGATCAGGATTTTCTGGTTCTTGTCCGTGCTGATTCCCGATTTATATAGGACATCCCTAACCCGGATATAACAATGATAAGCGCCGCGCTCGACAACCCGGTAGTCAACCAGGAAGCCTTTGTATTCCATATCCCGGCAGGCGGTCTTCAGCAGGGCTTCAAATTCCCCGAAAGACAGACCGAAATTGTCGAAGTCCAGGTCTTCTGAAAAACGGTAACTCTGATGGAGGATACGAATGGCTGTCCCGCCGATAAAACTCATCGATGCTGCTGCCTGGTTTTTGAATATGGAGTCCAGCAATTCGTGCTGGAGATATTCTACGAGCATCCCCTGAGGATTATTCGCGCGCAACGGCGAAGGAAAGTAACCGTTGATCTGCTCTAATGTAAGCATCGCAACGCCCATGCCCTCATTTTTTTTACACCAAAGGCCGACAGATATTTAAAAAATTTATCGGCATCCAATCTTTCCTTGAGCATATCAGCATTCAATCTCAGATTCTCAAAATCGGCGTCGCTTCTTATCCTGGAAAGATTCAAATAAATATAATCCAGCAGAGCCTTTTCCGGCTCAGCCAGCAAGTAATGCCCGTGGTCGGTTTTTATTTCTGTGTAACCCCAGAAAAGTTCTGCTTTGAGGTGCCGGTAAATGAATGTCCCGAAGACGTTGGTAAAAGTTCTGTTGATCCGGGCGGTTACGCTGATATGGGCATAGACCATCTCGGGAATAAGACCGTACCATGCCAGCGCGCTCTCTAAGCTCAGATAACTGGGCTGATAAAGTAACGTGGCAATCTCTTCGCTTTTTATTTTTTCTCTGTCCTTTACGAAAGCATAGAAGCCGTTTCTTAATTTCAGCAAATAGCCTTTTTTTACCCATAGATGAAGTTGATAGCCAAAAATCTTCTGCCCCTGGGACAAAAGATCGCTTCGGGAAAAATAGGCCCCGTTGATGACCTTTAATAAATCGTTATATTTCATTTTCTTATTATAATTAATAATTAATTGAAATGTCAAGTGTATTCAACTTATTTCTCATTTATGGGTCATTTGGTCATTGGAATTTTGAATTTATTTGGAATTTGGTGCTTGTGATTTGGAATTTTATTTCAGGTGGGAGGGTTTCACCCCCTAAAGGGGGCACGAACCCTCCCCTACGTTTGGTCGATATCCTCAAACTCACCCCCGACCCCCTCTCTTGAGAAAAGAGGGGGTGAAGCCCTTTGTTCGGATTGAATTCAACTCCCTTCTCCTTTAGGCACGCATTGCTATGCCGAGGTTTTACGAGGCATCCAGCAATGCCGCCCCGCAACGCGGGGGGAAGGGTTGGGGATGGGGCCATGATATTTTGCCTCACCCCCAGCCCCCTCTCCTAAAGGCGAGGGGAATAAAAAATCGAACGCTTAAACTCACCCCCTACCCCCCTCTCTTGAGAATAGAGGGGGCGAAGCCCTTTGTTCGGATTGAATTCAACTCCCTTCTCCTTTAGGGGAAGGGTTGGGGATGGGGCCATGATACTTTGCCTCACCCCCAACCCCCTCTCCTAAAGGCGAGGGGGCAAAAAACGGCATTAAGGTTTGATTAATCAAACCCCTACGATAGTTTTTCTGTTTTGGTCATTTGCTCATTGGTACTTGTTTATAATTTGGTGCTTGGATTTTGGAATTTTATTTTTTAAAATCAATGCGGTCACCTCTAACTCACCCCAACCCCTCTCTTGAGAAGAGAGGGGACGAAGCCTTACTCCCCTTCTCTTCGGGAAGAGAAGGGGGTGGGGGATGAGTTGATTATTCGTGCAATCACCGTTTCTCTTCGTTTTGGTCATTGGGTTATTGGAATTTGGAGCTTATTTGTGATTTGGTGCTTGAAAATTGGAAATTCTCTTTGCTTTCATTTTGGATTTTCCCGTATACCGATTTCGTTTTATTTCATTACCTTACACCGTAAACCGAGTTTATTGTATGCCTTACACCGAGTCCTGGAATTTCGAACTACTCCTGGGCTTTGAACCTCTTCAGGTCGTTGGGGTTCTCGATCCATTCCTCGATGAAGCCGCATTCGGTGCAGACGAAGCGGGTCACCCACACATCGAGGCTGGTCAGGTTGACCGAGATCCGGCTCCAACTGTTAAGCACCGGGGAACCGCGCTTGCGACCGAGGGCGGTGGAGCCGCATTTCGGACATCTTTTATTGTTTTTCATGGAGGTCACCTCGTAGGAGTTGGTTATAGCAAAAAGAAAATAAAATTGCAAGAAAATAAGTACTCGGTTGACGGTAGAAGGTGGACGGTGGAGGGTGGAAGAAAACAGCAATGTAACGACATTTTAATCTTTCGTTTTTGGATTTCCATTCCATAAACCGTCAATGGTAAACCTTATACAGAGTTTTTTCTATCTTTCTCTTACCGTAAACCGTCAACCGTATACCGTACACCGAGTACCATTTTTGTTTAGCGTATCCCGACCTTGACTAATGCGGCGAAATATCATAAAGTTTATCCTTTAACAGCAATAGGAGGATCCATGGCCAAAGAACTGCTCTCAGGCAACGAAGCCATCGCCCGCGGCGCCTACGAGGCGGGCATCACTTTCGCTTCGGCATACCCAGGCACGCCCAGCACCGAGATATTGGAAAATATCATCCGCTACAAGGACGTCATTTACTCCCAGTGGGGGGCCAACGAGAAGACAGCCATGGAAGAAGCTTTGGGAGCCAGTTTCACCGGCGCCCGCGCCCTGGTGGCCATGAAGCACGTGGGCCTGAACGTGGCCGCCGACCCCCTTTTTTCCGCCAGTTACATCGGCGCCACCGGCGCCCTGGTCATCATCACGGCCGACGACCCCGGCATGCACAGTTCCCAGAACGAGCAGGACAATCGCCACTACGCCGTGGCCGCCAAGCTGCCGGTGCTCGAGCCCGCCGATTCCCAGGAAGCCAAGGACATGGTGCTGGAAGCGGTGAAGATCAGCGAAACATACGATACCCCGGTGCTGATCCGCCTGACCACCCGCATTTCGCATTCGCGCTCGGCCGTGGAGCTGGGCGAGCGGCAGGACCCGCCCGCGCCCGAATACAAGAGCGATTTTCTCAAGCGCAACCTGCTGCCCGGCAATGCCCGCAAACGCCACGTGGCGGTCGAGGAGCGCCTGAAAAAGCTGGCCCTTTTCAGCGACACTTTCAGCCACAACGTCATCAGCAAGGGCAAGGAGAGGATCGGCGTGCTGGCCTCGGGCATCTCCTACCAATACGGCCGCGAGGTCTTTGCCAATGCCTGGTTTTTGAAGCTGGCCATGCCCTATCCTTTCCCGGTCAACCTGTTCCGTCGTTTTGCCGACCTGGTCGATAAGATATACGTACTCGAGGAAAACGACCCGATCATCGAGAATTTCGCCCGCTTGGCCCTGAAGATCCCCGCCGAGGGGACGACTCCGCAAAAAGAGATCATCGGCAAGGACGTTTTTCCGCTTTTGGGCGAAATGTCGCAGGACACGATCCGGGCCAGCCTGGGCCTGAAGGACATGACGCCGCGCCATGACGGCACCTCGGTTCCCGGGCGGCCGCCTTCACTTTGCGCCGGCTGCCCGCACACCGCTTTTTTCTACAACCTCGGCGTGCTGAAGGTCCAGTCGCGCGGCGACATCGGCTGCTACACCCTGGGCGCTCTGCGCCCCTTGAGCGCCATGGATACCTGCGTGGACATGGGGGCCAGCATCACGGTTCTGCTGGGCATCGAAAAAGCGCTGGAAAAAGCCGGCAAGACCATCAAGCAGGTGGCCGTGATCGGCGATTCCACCTTCTTCCATTCCGGCATCACCGGCCTGGTCGACGTCATCTACAACCAGGGCAAGTCCACCGTGGTCATACTGGACAATTCCATCACGGCCATGACCGGCCACCAGGAGAATCCCGGCTCGGGCAAGACCCTGATGGGCCAGGAGTCGAGGCGCATCGATATCGTCAAGCTGGTGCGCGAGGGCCTGGGCCTGGAGCATACATACGAGGTGGACGGCTACGACGTCAAAGCCATCCGCGAAATGCTCAAACGCGAAATGCTGCGCGAAGAGCCGTCGGTGATCGTCATCCGCCGCCCCTGCGTGCTGCTCTACCGCAAGGCCAAGTGGTCGCCCATGAAGGTGGACAAGGAAAAATGCACCAGCTGCAAGGTCTGCCTGCGCCTGGGCTGCCCGGCCATCAGCAGCGACGCCGACGACAAGTCCCTGATCAATGAAACGCTCTGCACCGGCTGCGGCGTCTGTGCTCAAGGTTGCGCCTTCAAGGCTATCGCCTTCGCCGACGACAAGGGCCCGCACATCAGCTCCGTCAGCCTGGAATCATTCCTTGCGGGAGGCCAAAAATGAAAACCAAATCGATCCTGATCTGCGGCGTGGGCGGCCAGGGTATTTTGACCGCCAGCGACCTGCTATCCGACGTGCTGCTCCTGGCCGGCTTTGCAGTAAAAAAGAGCGAGGTGCACGGCATGAGCCAGCGCGGCGGCGACGTGATCTCCACCGTGCGCTACGGCGACCAGGTTTTTTCCCCGCTGCCGGCGCTGAAAGAGACCGACTACATCCTGGCCTTCGAGAAGCTCGAAGCCCTGCGCAATATCAATTACCTGAGCGAAAAAGGCATCATCCTGGTCAACGATTTCGAATGGCAGCCGCTGCCCGTGGCCGCCGGGCTGGAAAAATATCCTGCCGATACGGTAGAGCAACTGCAAAAGCTCGCCGCTGAACTGGTCCTGATCCCTGCCACGCGTCTGGCCGTCGAACTGGGCAACGAAAAGGTATCCAATGTCATCCTGATCGGCCTGCTGGCCTCGCGCATGGAAATCGACAAAAAGCTCTGGCTGGAAGTGATCGGCAAGAAGGTGCCGCCCCGCTTCATCGACCTGAACCTGAAAGCGTTCGAAAGCGGCTTCCATTTCAAGCCCTGAGCATGGCGCAGCGATCGCATCCCGCATGCCCCGGCAAAGGAGAAAACCATGATCAAAAATCTTGAACAACTGCTGCAAAAGGCCAAAAGCATAAAAAACATCACGGCCGGCGTGCCCTGCCCCGAGGATGACAGCACCATCCTTTCCGTGATCCAGGCCAGGCAGCACAACCTGGCCGATTTTATTCTGTGCGGCGACGAAGCCCGGATCAGGGAGCTGCTGCGCCAGCACGGCGCCGACCCGGCCGATTTTGAAATTTCCGACTGCGCGGGGGCCGATGCCGCCGTGGCCCGGATCGTGGCGCTGGGAAGGGAGAAAAAGCTCCAGCTCATCCTAAAGGGTTTCCTGCCGACCGCGGCGCTGATGAAGCCGATCCTGGACAAGGAAAAAGGTCTTCGCGGCCCCAATTTGCTTTCCGACATCCTGGTTGTGGAAAACCCGGCTGCCGGGGCCAAGGGGCTGCTGGGCATGAGCGACGGCGGCTTGAACATCCTGCCCGACATTGCCCAGAAAAAGCAGATCCTGGAAAATGCGGTCAGCGTGTTTCACTGCCTGGGATACGCCGAACCCAAGGTGGGGATCATGGCCGCCATCGAAACGGTCAAGGACTCCATGCCGGCCACCCTCGATGCCCGCTCCCTGACAGAAATGAACCAGCGCGGCGAGATCAACGGCTGCCGGGTCTACGGCCCCCTGGCGCTGGACATCGCCGTTTCCCGGCAGGCGGCCGAACACAAGGGGATCGTCAACGACGTGGCCGGCCATGTCCAGATCATGATCGTCCCCAATATCGAATCCGGCAACCTGCTGGGCAAGGCATTCACCTACTACCTGAATCTTACAGTGGCCCACGTGGTCATGGGCGCGCAATTGCCCATCCTGATCCCTTCGCGCAATGAAAGCGACACCGACAAATTTCATTCCCTGGCCCTGGGCGTGCTCAGCGCCGCGTCCTGAGCCGTGAGACCCGGCTGCGTCTCCTAATAAAATGAAACAACGCGGCACCTTTATTGCTTTTTGGCTGCTGGCATCGCTGCTACAGGCCTCGGCCGCTGACGATTTCCTGCAGCGGGTGCGTGACAAGATCCTCAATAGCCAGCCGTTTAAAACCGATTTCATCCAGCAGGTGTTTATCGATGAGGAAAAAATCCTCGAAGAAAGCGGCGTCATCATTTTCGCCGACCGTTCCCGCGTGAAATGGGAGTACCTGAATCCTGAAGCCAAGACCTTTATCCTTCAAGACGGCCGTTACAGCTTCTATGACAGGGAAAACAATCAGCTCATGAGGGGCCGCATCGGGGCCCGCAGCGAGCAGCTGATCTGGGAACTGCTTTTCTCCGACCGGCCCGGCAATGCCAGCAGCTGGGACGCGCAGCAACGCACCATCCGCTTGCGCCTGGACGGGGAAGGCGGCGTTCAAGAGTTGAAGATCAAGGTCGGAACCGACTATCTGCCGGAACGGGTGGAGCAGACAGCGGTCAACGAAGTCACCACCGTCTATCTATTCAGGAATTACCGGCGCCGCATCACCATCAGCCCCGGCGAATTCGATCTTGCCCTTCCCGTCGACGTGGAGATCATCGAAGAGTGATCACCGTGAAAACTTTCCGCTTGAAAATACGTAAATGATATTGGATGAAGATCAGGTACTGATCAAAAAAACGCTGCGAGGCGAAAGGAGTGCCTACGAGGAATTGATGCGCAAGTACGAAAAAAAAATTTTCAGTTTCGTGATCCGCATGGTGCGCAATGAAGACGTGGCCGTGGACCTGACCCAGGATTTTTTCTTCAAGATCTATACCGTGATGGACAAATATAATTTCGAGTACAAGTTTTCCACTTGGGCCTACCGCATCTGCTACAACCTGGTCATCGACCACATCCGCAAGAACCAGTCCCAGGTCGATTCGCTCGACGACGACAGCATTTCACCCCACGACCTCTTTGCTTCGGAAAATGTTAGCAAGGAGGACGGCTTCAAGAACCTGGCCCGGGAAGAGACCAGGGACTACGTCTGGCGGGTGGTGGACCAGATTCCCCTGAAATTCCGGGAATTGATCCTGCTGCGCTATATTCAGGACCTCAAGTACGAAGAGATCGCCGAGATCACCTCCCTGCCGGTCGGCACCGTCAAGAACCGCATATTCAAGGCCAAGGAAATATTGAAACAGGAGATGGAAAAAGATGGCATGCTTGTCTGATGAAAAAATTATAGCTCTGGGCGAAGGCGACCTGAACGCCATTGAAGCGTCGCGCAGCCGCGACCACCTGCTGGTTTGCCCGGCCTGCCGGCTGACGGCCGACCGCTACCGGGACCTGAACCAGTCGCTGTCCCGGCCCTTGTTCAGTGAACCTCCGGCCGTCATGATCCCCCATGTCCTGCAGCGTCTTTATCCCCCCCTGCCCCGCTACACATCCGTCATCGCAGCCATTGCAGCCAGTTTGGTCTTTTTGATCACCTGGATATACATGTATTTCGATTTCTCCAGCAGCAGCCTGATCCAGGCGCTGCGGCTTACGGCAGACGGCACGTCGGGCTGGCTGGTCAACATCATCAAGGCTATCTCCGCGGTGTACAATGCGGCTCAGGCCGCCTTCAAAGCCGGCAACGCCCTGTTGAACATGCTTCTCCCCGCCCCATTGGCAACGGCCGTCATCGCCGGCTCCCTCACGATTTTCTCCGTCCTGCTGGCATTCCTGCTCATTGGTCCCATGCGCAAAAAAATGCACGCAAAAAAATCATGAAAAAAATCCATTTCCTCTTTTTCTTTTTGGCTGCGGCCGGATTGCTGTTGAGCGCCGCCGACGGCAAAGAGATCAAGGTGGCCGCGGGCGAAATCCGCACAACAGCCATCAACGCCTTCAATACATCGCTGCTCATCCATGGCAAGGTTGACGAATCGATTTTCCTTGTGGGCGGAACACTGATCCTGGACGGAGAGGTCAGCGGCGATGTCATCTGCATCGCTTCCCAGGTGACGATCGGCGAAAAGGCCGTGGTCGGCCTGGACCTGATCGTGATTGGCGGCCGCCTCGAAAAAGCGGAGCGCTCCAAGATCGGCGGCCAGTTGTATCATGTCCGCACCAAAAAAGACCTGAAAAAGATCGCCAGTTCCCTGCTGCCTTTCCTGCCCGAATCGGGGGGGATGACCTTTTTCAAGATCAGCAAAATATTTTTCTGGCTTATCCTCACCCTGCTGACGCTGCTGATCCTGCCCGCCGCGATCGGGCGGGCGGCCGTCATGCTGGGGGAAACTCCGCTGCGCCATCTGCTGCGCGGCCTGGTCACGATGCTGGCTTTCGCGCTGCTGCTGCTCAGTTTCCTGCTCATGAGCATCGTGCTGATCGGCATCCCTTTGCTGATCATGCTGATCGCCGCCTATTTTTTGCTGCTGATCTTCGGCCGCGCCGTAGTTTTTTATTTTGTCGGCGGCAGGATCGCCGCGGCCATGAAACTGAAAGTCAGCGCCCCGCTGTTTATCGTTATGGGCATCGCCATTTACACCCTGCTCAAATTCCTGCCCTTTCCGGCCTCCCTGCTGCTTATTGTCATGGATATCATCGCCATTGGCAGCAGCGTGAGTTTTATCCTGCGCAGCCGCAAGTCAGCGGCGTAAGGAAAAATCGAGTTATCGTAACGCGTAACGCGTAACGCGTAACGAGTTACGAGTAAGAAAGTAAGACTTAAATCCCAATTCACAAGCACCAAGTTCCAATGACCAAATGACTAAAGCGAAGAAAACAAGTAATAGTTGATGGATTAATGAGTTAATGGGTTGATGGGGAACCGCAAAGGGTTCGAACTTTTACGTTTTTC
This sequence comes from Patescibacteria group bacterium, assembly GCA_035528155.1. Taxonomy (GTDB): domain Bacteria; phylum Acidobacteriota; class Aminicenantia; order UBA2199; family UBA2199; genus UBA2199. The sequence goes on from DATKZA010000070.1 coordinate 8,867, forward strand.
CTCACCGTGAACCGTAAACCCAATACCGTACACCAATTTCTTACCTCATCTACCCGTTTACCCTTCTACCCATTTACTTCTTTGTTTAGGACGTTGGAATTTGGAACTTGGAATTTATTTGTTCTATGCTGCTTGGAGCTTGGTACTTTGCCTTTTCTTGCCGTAAACCGTCTACCGTAAACCTTATACCAAGTCCGGAAATGCCTAATCTTCCATGATGTGCTTTTCTTTTTCCTTTTCGATGCTGTCGATCCTTTCACCAGTGGCGTCGATTATTTTCTGCAGTTCGTCGTGAGCGCGTTTTTCGTCATCTTCACTGATCTCTTTTCCCTCTTTCATGGCCTTGATCGTGTCGCGGTAATCGCGGCGTACGTTGCGTACGTGGGTCTTGCGTTCTTCGGTGTATTTTTTCAAGGTCTTGATGATGTCCAGGCGGCGCTGCTGGTCCAGGGGCGGGATCGGCAGTTTGATGACCTTGCCGTCGGAGACGGGGTTGACATTGAGGTTGGCGGCCCGGATGGCCTTGTCGACATCGTTGATGATCTTGTTGTCCCAGGGCTGGATGATGATCAGGTTGGCCTCGGGGACGCCCAGGGTGGCCAGCTGGTTGATCGGCGTGGGTACGCCGTAATAATCGATCAGAATGCCGTCCAGGATCGAAACCGAAGCCCGTCCAGTGCGAAATTTTGACAGCTGTTTGCGGAAATCCTCTTCCATTTTCCGCATATCGCTTCTGGCTTGGTCCAGGATCTCTTTAATCATCGCCTTCTCCTTTCAAATTGATCAGCGTTCCTATATCGCAGCCGGTAATGGCCTTCTTGATATTGCCCCGGCCGGTGATGTTGAAGATCTTGATGCACAGCCCGTTGTCTTTGCTCAGCGAGATGGCCGTGCTGTCCATTACCTGCAGTTCCTTGGCCAGAACATCGGAGTAGGAAATATGGCGGAACTGGGTTGCGTTCTTGACTTTTTTCGGATCGGCGGAAAATACGCCTTCCACCTTGGTGGCTTTGAGCAGGATATCGGCCTTGATCTCAATGGCGCGCAGGGCAGCGGCCGTGTCGGTGGTAAAGAAGGGGTTGCCGGTGCCGGCGGCAAATATCACTACCCGGCCTTTTTCCAAATGGCGGATGGCCCGGCGGGGAATAAAAGGTTCGGCGATTTCCTGGACGGCCAGGGCTGAAATCAGGCGGCAATGAACCCCTTTTTTTTCCAGGGCGTTCTGCAATGCGACACCGTTGATCATAGTGGCCAGCATGCCCATGTAATCGGCGGAGGCACGGTCTATGCCCAACTCGCCGGCTTTGCCGCCGCGGAAAAAATTTCCGCCTCCGGTTACGATGGCGATCTCCACCCCCAGGTCATGAATTTCCTTGATTTCGGCGGCGATGGCGCTGATGACATCATGGCTGATGCCGAAGGAATCTCCGCCCTGAAGGGCTTCTCCGCTCAGCTTTAAAAGAATCCGCTTGTACTTGGCCAGGCCGGCAGCCATTTTAACTTTCTTCGCCCACCTGGTAACGGACGAATCTTTTCACTATGATGTTTTCACCTGTTTTGTGTATTTTTTCGGCAATGAGCTTTTCGATGGTTATTTTGTCGTCTTTGAAAAAGGTCTGGTGCAACAGGCAGGTTTCGGAGTAAAACTTGCTCAACTTGCCCTCGACGATCTTCTCGATGATATTGGCGGGTTTGCCGCTGATTTTCAACTGTTCGCGGTAGATTTCCTTTTCTTTTTCCAGGGTCTCGGCCGGGATATCGTTTTCAGAGATGAAGCGGGGATTCAGGGCCGCGATCTGCATGGCGATATCCTTGATCAGCTGCAAAAAATCTTCATTCTTGGCCACGAAATCGGTTTCGCAGCCCAATTCGACCAGTACACCGATCTTGCCCTTCATGTGGATGTATGAACCCACGGCGCCTTGGTTGGTCACCCGCGAGGATTTTGCTTTGGCTTTTTCGAAACCCTTTTTGCGCAGGATCTCGGAGGCTTGCGTCAGATCACCCTTGGCTTCCTCGATGGCCTTCTTGCATTCCAGGATGCTGATTCCGGTCTGTTCACGCAGTTTTTTGACCAATTCCATGTCCAGGGCCACGTCAGTTCTCCTTTTCTGCTTCGGCGGCGACAGCTGCCTCGGCAGCAGCCGCCTCAGCGGCCGCTTTCTCGGCTGCCAACTGCTGGGCATTGGCGCTTTCTTCCAATTTACGGTTGCGGCCTTCCATGACCGCTTCTCCGAATTTGCCGATAAAGAGCCGTATCGAGCGGATGGCGTCATCATTGCCGGGAACCGGAAAGTGCACGTCCTCAGGATTGGCGTTGGTATCGACCACGGCCACGATAGCGATATTCATGCGCTTGGCCTCTTTGATGGCTATGTCCTCGAAAGTGGAGTCGATGACGATGACCACGCCGGGCAAACTGGTCATTTTGCGGATGCCCCACAGGCTGCGGTACAGTTTTTTATACACTTTTTCCAGCCGCGACTGCTCTTTCTTGGATTTGACTTCCCAGCGGCCGTCTTTTTTCATTTCATCGAGTTCCAACAGGCGGTCGATGCTTTTTTTGATCATGGAAAAATTGGTCAGCAGTCCGCCCAGCCAGCGCTTGTTCACGTAATGCATGCCTGTCTCTTCGGCGATCTCCTCGATGATCGATTGCGCCTGCTTCTTGGTGCCGACGATCAGGGCGTCCTTACCGGCCACGACCTGGTCGGATATGAACTGCAGCGCGGCTTTGAACATCTCGATCGATGTCTGCAGATCTATAATATAGATACCGTTCTTTTTGCCGAAAATATAAGGCCGCATCTTGGGGTTCCAGCGTCTGATCTGGTGGCCGAAATGGACGCCGGCCTCGAGCATTTCTCTCATGTTGATCTGAACCATAACCGCCTCCTAGCGCTTGTGATACTGGGGAGCCTTTCTGGCTTTAAGCAGGCCGTATTTGCGGCGTTCTTTTTCCCGAGCATCTCTGGTCAATAATCCTGATTTCTTTAAGGCCGGCCTGAGTTCAGAATTGAATTCCAACAGGGCGCGGGCGATTCCCAGGCGGATGGCCCCGGCCTGCGCCGCGACACTGCCGCCCTCAATATCCATAAAAAAATCAAAGTTGCTCAATGTGTTGGTGATGGTCAACGGCTTGAAGATGGTAAGCTTGTGGATCTTCAAAGGGAAATAATCCTCGAAAACCCGGTTGCGTTTGTTGACGGTCAGGGTAAAATTGCCATTGCCCGGGCGCAGGTAGACCCTGGCGATACTGGTTTTTCGTCTTCCGGTTCCGTAATATTGCACAATACTCAAATTCTTCCTCCTGTTACTTTTAATATTTCAGGCTTCTGGGCGGCATGGCCATGGTCGGCATCCGCGTATACTTTCAGCTTGGTCAGCAGCTTGTAGCTCAGTTTGTTTTTGGGCAGCATGCCCTTGACCGCATTCATGATGATCCGTTCCGGGTGGGTGGCCTGCATGCGCTGGTAGGATATCTCCTTGAGGCCGCCGCGGTATCCCGAATGCCGGTAATAAACCTTTTGCTCTTCCTTGCCCCCGGTCAATTTCACTTTCCTGGCGTTGATGACAATGACGTAATCGCCGCAATCAAAAAACGGAGTGTAATGCGCATGGTCCTTGCCGCGCAAAATATGGGAAATCTGGGTGGCCAAACGGCCAAGCACTAGATCGCTGGCATCAATCAGCCACCACTTTTTTTCAATGCCTTTTTTTTCAGGCAAATACGTGACATTGCTTTTGTTCAATTTCATTTTCAACCTCGTTGGGAAGGTTATAATTTATATTATTTTTGCCTTCTTGTCAAGATTTTTAAGAAAAAAACTGTGCAGAAAGTATATTTTTGCCACAATTAACGTCTGGCAGCGGCAAAGACCCCGGCAGTCACGGAATGAATATTCCCTAAACCCAGGGCCTGACCGGTAACAAGGGTTGATTTAAATGACAAAATTTGTTATATTATTTACCAATGAGATTAAATAAGCAGCAAATCGAGCACCTGGCATTCCGCATTGTCAAGGGACTGCTCAGCGAAAACCTGCTCATGGTCGAAAACCGGGAAAAAACCGTCAGTGATGTGCAAAATATCATCACCAAGGAGCTGGAAAAAGAAGATTTGCTCGACGAAAAAGTCAAGGATATCCTCAAGGAAAAGCTGACCGAGATTCGCAACTCCAACATCGACTACTATGAAATGTTCCGCCTGATCAAATCCAAGCTGGCCGAACAGGAGAACATCGTATTATGAGCCTGAAGCTGTCGAAAAACCGGGTGAATTTCCTGACCAAGCTGATCGTCGACTCGATCGAAAACACCGATGACATGGATTATACGGATGATCTGGGCAATATCCGTTTTAAAATCTACCATTTCATACTGGACGAGCTGAAAATGTTCGAGGACATCGAAACCATGGCCCGCGAAAAGATCATTTCCCAGAAAAAGAACATTCCCGAAGGCTCGCGCGAATGGGAGATCCTGTTCAGGAAATACACCGGCGAGGAATTGAACAAGCTGGGCCGGGTGTGGGACTAGGCCGAGATCAAAGAAAGCCAGCGAGCTATCGTGATGAGTAATGAGTGATGAGTGATGAGAAACAGCAATATCTTGAAATATTTTGAGGTATCTTTTACTTACTCATTACGCATCACTAAGCCCTGGAAGTTCGTTCACGCATCACGAATTGCTCGAGGAGAACTACGATGAACCTAGAAGCAAAGATCGACTGGCAGCAAGGCCTTGCTTTCCGCGCCAACCTGGACGGCTTTGATTTCACCATCGACGGCACTCCCGAAGCGGGGGGCATGAATCTGGGTCCCCGCCCCAAGGGTTTGACCCTGGTCTCCCTGATCGGCTGTACCGCTATGGACGTCATTTCCATCCTGGGCAAGATGAAGGTCCAGGTTGAAAATTTCTCGGTGGGAGCCGAAGCTCTCCTGGCCGACGAGCATCCCAAAAAGTTTCTCGAGATCAAGGTCACCTACCGTTTCAACGGCGCCGGGATCACCGCGGAGCCGCTGCGCAAGGCGATCGCCCTTTCCGAGGAAAAATACTGCGGGGTCAGGGCCACACTTTCGCCCACGGTCACCATCAACCATGAGATTGTCCTCAACGGCGAAAAGATCCCCAACTAAGCGCCGGGCCCTGGGTAACCTCGAAGCCATCCGCCGCTCAATCGCCCCCCTATCGCCCCCTGTCTATGCTTTCGAGGCCAGCATCCGCTCTACGCCGTTCCGAATACTCATCTCGGTGCTGCTGAGCGCGCGTACCCGGGATCCGGTAACCGAGAAGGCCGCGGCCAGGCTGTTTGAAGCAGCGGCCACCCCGGAAATGATGGCACGGCTGTCCCTCGCGCAGGTGAGCCGCCTGATCTACCCGGTCGGCTTTTTCCGCACCAAGGCCAGGAACATCCTGGCGATCTGCAGGACCCTGCAGCAGGACGCGAAATTCCCTTCCTCTCTAGAGGAACTGCTGGCGCTTCCGGGCATTGGCCGCAAGTCGGCCAACCTGGTCCTGGCCCTGGCTTTTGCTCGCCCGGCCGTCTCGGTCGACACCCACGTTTTCCGCATCTCCCGCCGCCTGGGCTGGGCCGCGGGCAGGACGCCTGCTGCCGTGGAAACGGAACTGGAGCGTCTTTTTCCCCGCCGCAGCTGGGCGCAGGTCAACCAGGTGCTGGTGGGATTCGGCCAGACCATATGCCGGCCGATCCACCCGAAATGCACGGAATGCATAGTGAAGAAGACATGCCCGTCGTCTACCGTAACACGTGACACGTAACGCGTGACGAGGAAGAGATAAGAAAGACGAAGGTCTGCGTAGGGGCGGTTCGCAAACCGCCCTTACAAAAAGACAAAGCGCCAAATTCCAAGTTCCAAATTCCAATAACCTAAACGAAAGCCATTTATAAATCTGCCATAATCCTGAACTCACCCCCTACCCCCCTCTCTTGCGAAAAGAGGGGGCGAAGCCCTACTCCCCTTCTCTTCGGGAAGAGAAGGGGCTGGGGGATGAGTTGTTTACTCAGGCGATCGTCATTTATTTTCGTCTGGGTCATTGGCATCTGGTACTTATTTGTGATTTGGTGCTTGGAATTTGAAATTTTCTTTCTCATCACGCATCATGCATGACGCATCACGAATAGATCGTACTTAGTTCTTGGCCTTGAGAAACGTATCCTTGATCATATTGACCATCTTGGCGTTGTCGGTATGCCCGGTTTTCTGGGCGGTGATCTTGCCGCGGATCGGCCGGCCCAGCAGGTAAAAATCACCGATGATGTCCAGGATCTTGTGGCGGGCCAATTCTTCAGGAAAACGCAGGGTGGTGTTGATGATCCTGTCCCTGTCGATCAGGATAAAATTGTTCATGCGGCCGCCTTCAGCCAGCCCCATGTCGCTGAGCTTGTTGAAATCGTCCACGAAACCGTAGGTGCGGGCCGGGGCGATCTCACGCTGGAAATCATCGCCCGAACGCATAACGAATTCATAACTCTGCCGGCCCAGGGGTTCGGAGTAAATGCAGGTGTAGCGGACTGAAAAAACGTCGGCCGGCTCGATCTTGATGAATTTCCCGTCGTGGGTCTCCTCGCCGATGAGCAGGGGCCGGGTAATGACGATCTCAGGAATGTCTTCGGCCTGGTCGACCACGCCGCACTCCTTGATGAAATCGCAGAAATTGATGGCCGAACCGTCATCAATGGGCACTTCCTTGTTGATCTTGACGGCCAGGTTGGTGATACCGAAAGCGTGCAGCACGGCCAGGAGATGTTCGATGGTCCGGGCTTCCAGGTCGTCTTTTTTGATCGAAGTGGCATAGCCGGTGGTATTGAGGTATTCGATGCGGGCGGGTATGTAGCTTTTCTTGGAAATGTTTTCAAAGCGGATACCCTTGTTCGGCGGCAGGGGCTTGATGACCATGCCGGTCTTCTCGCCCGAATGCAGGCCGATGCCGTAGATGATGTTGCTCAGGGCCACGGTGCGCTGCTTGCGCAGATACTGCGGATCGGCGGCTTCAAAATCAAGGGTGGCCGTGCTTTCGCGCAGCAGCCTCTTTTTTTCATCGTTGCCGGCCAATTCGTCTTCCTGGTCGAGTATGGTTCTCAACTTTATGTTCTCGTCACGGACCTGGCGGAACTCCAGGCCGCGCTTGAGCACGAAGATCACCTTGTCCAGGCTGAGCGGCTTTTCCAGAAAATCATAGGCACCAGCCTTCAGAGCCGAAACCGCGGCCGACACCGAACCGTGCCCGGAGATCATGATGATGATCTGTAGCGGATCGATGGCCAGGATGCGGTTGATGACCTCCAGGCCGTCCATGCCGGGCATCCATATATCCAGGAAGATCGCGTCGGGCTTGATGTTCTTGAATTTTTCGATCCCTTCCTTTCCGTCCTTGGCGAAATAGACCTGGTAGCCCTCATCTTCGAGCACCGTGGCCAATGATACCTGAATATTTTTTTCGTCGTCAACGATTAATATTTTCTTCATTTTCGTCCCTTATTATATCCTAAAAAGAGCTGGGAATAAAGGAGTAAAATGAAAACAAGCTCCAAGCACCAATGACCAAAACGAAGAGATGTGAAAGTGGCAGTGACAGAAAGAAAATAAAACGATCTGGTAATCCGGTTAGGGCTTTTCTGACACTGACACTTGCACTGACACTGGTCTTGTTTTGAACATTGGAATTTGGCGCTTTGTCTTTATGTAAGGGCGGTTCGCGAACCGCCCCTACACGGCCTTTTTACTTTGTCTTTCTCTTTTTCATCACGCATTACCCATCACGTATCACGTACTTGTTTTTCAGGGCAATTTGCGCTATACTTGGCATAATGAATCCATATTTAATTTTCTTCCTGTCCTGGCTGGTTCCCGGGCTCGGTCACCTGCTGCAGAAAAAAAAGCTGAAAGCCCTGGTCTTTTTTTGCGGCATCGTCTCCCTGCTGGTCATGGGCCTTTTAATGAAAGGACGTTTCTATGACACATCCGTCCTGCACCCCCTGCTGCTGCTGGGCTTTCTCGGCGATCTGGGCAATGGCCTGTTTTACATCATCATCCGCATGACCCACATGGCCGCCGGGGACATCAAAGCCGCAACGTATCATTACGGCACTGCCTACCTGGCATCGGCCGGATTGCTCAATTACCTGGTGGCCCTGAACGCTTTCGACATCGCCAAAGGGAGGAAAACGTGATCTTTAAAAGTCATGTCCTCTCCATGCTGATCTTCGCCCTGGTCGTTTCCACCCTGCTGGCTTTCATCAAATACAGCGATGGGCGCCACATTTTCCGCTATGCCCTGAAACTCTTCTTATACATGGCCGGCGGCGTCATTCTCTTCAGCTGGCTCATGTATTTCATTTAAAGCAAAAGTCCCATGAATTCCCGTGCCAGGTTCACTGCCGGGGGAATTTCACTATTGATCTACCTGGTCATTTTTCTGCTCTCATCCCTGCCGGCTAGTTCACTGCCGACGAATGTCCCTGATTTCATTCCCCACTTCCTGGAATATTTCGCCCTGGCTTTCTTTTTCATCCAGGTATTCCCAAGGCCCGGGCGCTGGTCTTGCCTGGCTGCCGCCTTTTTGGCACTGACCGTTCTGGGCATTCTCGACGAGTGGCACCAGTTGTCGGTTCCCGGACGTTTTTTTTCGCTGCTGGATTGGCTTTATGACATTGGCGGGGCGCTGGCCGGACTGGCGGCTTTTCGCATTCTGGGAAAAAGGCTGCTTAAAGACAACTGCACAGGGATGGAGCGCCGCTTTAAATTTTTATTGCTGCATCGATAAGAAAAACTTTAAACAAGACTCCCCTCCCGCCCCCGCTAAACCACCCGCCCAGCCGGGAGCGGTCAGGAACGGAACTTCAAATTGTATTTTTCGATCAGGTAGCGCAACGAACGGTAGGTTACCTTCAGCCGCTGCGCTGTTTTTTTTACATTGCCGTTGCTCATCTCCAAGGCCTTGATGATGATGCTCTTGCTCAAGTTGTCGATATACTGATTGAAATGAAAATCCCCGGCGTCGAGCAGGGTGGGCCAATCCGCTCCGCTGCTTTGGCTGGGGTCCATGTTGTAGATTACTTCCGCTGGCAGCGAACTGGCGCGGATCACTTCATCTTTCTCCAAGGCGACGCCCCTTTCGATGAAATTTTCCAGTTCACGAACGTTGCCCGGCCAGCGGTAGTTGGCAAAGCATTCAAATACATTTTTTTCGAAGCCTTGGATGTTCTTGGCGAATTTCTGATTGTAGCGCTGCAGGAAATACTGCATCAAAATGGGAATGTCTTCTTTGCGTTCGCGCAACGGCGGGACCTTGATGGAGATCACATTCAGCCGATAATAGAGGTCGGAACGGAATTCCCCTTTCTCGATGCTTTCCGCCAAGTCACGGTTGGTCGCCGTGATGATGCGCACGTCCACGGCAATTTCCTTGTTACCGCCAACGCGGCGGATTACCTTTTCCTGAATGCCCCGCAGGATCTTGACCTGCATTTTCTGCGACATTTCCGAAATTTCATCCAGGAACAGCGTCCCCTGACTGGCCGCCTCAAAAAGTCCCTCCTTGTCCTGGTAGGCATCGGTGAAAGCGCCTTTCTTGTGGCCGAACAATTCGCTTTCCAGCAAATTTTCTGGAAGAGCCCCGCAGTTGATGGAAACGAATTTTTTATCGGCGCGGCTGCTCTTGGCGTGAATGGCCCGGGCAATCAGTTCCTTGCCCGTGCCGCTTTCACCACTGATCAGCACGGTGGAGTCGGTCTGGGCCACAGTACTGATCAGCTCGAATATTTTGCCCATCTTGGGATCGCTGCCCACGATGTTTTCGAATTTTTCCTTGTCGGACAGTTTCTGCTTCAACTCGATGTTTTCTTTTTCGATTGATTTCTTGTGCAGCGATTTGTTGATGATGATCTTCAGCTCTTCAAGGTTGAAAGGCTTCATGATGTAATCTTCGGCGCCGAGCTTCATGGCTTCGATGGCATCATGGGTGGCGGCATATGCCGTGATCATGATCACGGGCAGTTCCTGCTCGTGGGTCTTGATCTTTTTGAGCAGTTCAATGCCGTTCAGATCGGGCATGCGGATGTCGGAAATGACCAGGTCGTATTTCCGGCCCTTCAGCTTCTTCAGCGCGTCCATACCGCTCACCGCTTCATCCACCTGGTACCCCTCCTTGCCCAGGACGAAAGACAGCATGTTGCGCAGGCTGTGATCATCATCCACCAGCAGTATGTTTACGGCCTGTTGAAGCATATTACTACCTCGGTGCCAAGATTTTTTTCGGACTTGATCTCCATTTTGAACCCATGTTCCTCGACGATCCTTTTAACAATATTCATGCCCAAGCCAATGCCGAAGGCGAATTTGGAATAGAAAGGCATGAAGATCTTCTCGACTTCATTGCGATCCATGCCCACGCCGAAATCATGGATGGACAAGTAAACGGCTTTGGCGTCCTGAAACAGATTGATCTCGATCTCGCCGCGTTCCTGCAGCGCTTTCACGGCATTGTTCAGCAGGTTCCAGAGCAGTTGTTTGATCTTCTTTAAATCAGCATGGACCATGCTCCCGGGGTTGTATTTTTTAATGAAGCGCACCGTGTCCAGGTTGTGCGCTATCATGGCCACCACGTCATCCACCATTCCAGCCAAGTCAAATTCCGAAATTTCCAGGGGCGACTGCCTGGAAAAATTCAGGAATTCTTCAATGAAAGCCGAAAGCCGGTCCGATTCCTTGACGATGATGTTCATCAGGTTCTTACATTCGGGCTCCAGGGTGAGTTCCTGGCGTAAAAACTGCACCGAGCCGGAGATCGAAGTAAGCGGGTTGCGTATTTCATGGGCGATACCGGCAGCCATTTCACCTATCAAGGCCAGGTGCTCTTTTTCCTTGAGCTTGTTTTCAATCTCCTTGATGGCGCTCAGGTCGGTGATCAGAAATACGAGCAGGCGCTCGAAAGACGACACTTTTTCAATGGAAGAAATGGATATCCCCAGCGAAAATCCGCGCAGTTTTTTTTCAAAGTAATAGGAGTTGTTGCTCAGCCATATCTTCCTTATTTGCGGCAGTTCATCCTTGGCCAGCAGCAGGTCAAAAATATTTCCTCCTTTTTTCAGGCGCAGCAAAGTGGCGGCCTTGGCGTTGAAGGAAACGATCCGCCCCTGGGCGTCGGATGTGATGAAGCCGTTCTCCATCTTTTCCATAACCGAATTGTTCAGCAGGATCATGTCCTGCAGGTTTTCCTGGATGTTTTTCAGCTGCTGGCCGGTCTTTTTTATCCTTTCAAAATAATAGGAAGAAATGAAACTGACGCTGGAAAAGGCGATGAAGCTCATAAGCAGGTTGTAAATGAATGTTCCCAAAGAGACATTGCCCACGGCGAAGTTCGGATAAAATGAGATGATTTCCAAGTAGAGCAAGTCGGAGAGCGTCCCGAAGGAAATGAACGAAACTGTGGCGATGATGAGCGTATCGCGCCGGGAAAGGAAAATGGAAGCGACGATGATAGGCAGGATATAAAGGAAGTAAAATGGACTGACGATGCCCCCGGAAAGATACACCAGCAGGGTGATCATCAGGATATCGAACGTCAGCTGGACATAAAGCAGCTTCCGGGTTGCAAGCAATTTCCCCAAAGGGAAAAACAGGATACTGATCGCCACGGCCGCGCTTAAGGAGATGATGATGCTCAGCAGCGAAAAAGGGGCGTTGAAAAAAAGCAGAATGATGACCGAAACCAGTGCCAGGGCAGATAAAATCGCAATGCGGATCGAATTAAGAAAGATTAATTTCTTATGCAGATTCTGATCTTCGACGGCAATCAAGTTTCGCTTGTTAACCCACTTTGCCGATAATATCGAACAGGGGGAGATACATGGCCACGATAACGCCTCCGACTATGCCGCCCAGAAACAGGATCATGATCGGTTCCATCAGCGACACGAGAGCCGACACGGCCTGGTCGACCTCTTCATCGTAAAAATCGGCCACTTTGCCGAGCATGGTGGCCAAGGAACCGGTCTGCTCGCCGACAGCGACCATCTGGGTCACCATATAGGGGAAGCGCTTTGTCTCTTCCCAGGACTCCCATAACGATTTTCCTTCCTGGACCAGGGAGCGGCTTTTCAGCACAGCATCTTCGATGATCGAGTTGCCCGACGTCTTGGCGGTGATGGTCATACTTTCGATGATCTCGACTCCCGAAGTCAACAGAGTGGCCAGGGTGCGGGTCACGCGAGCCACGGCCACCTTGGTCAAAAGTTCGCCAAAAATCCAGATCCTCAACTTGAGTTTGTCGATCACACGTCTCCCCTTGAAGGTGGAGTAATAAGAGCGGAATGCGAAGATCAGCACAACGATGACAATGACTACAAAAAAGAAATTGCCTACAAGGAAATTGCTGGCACTGACCACGATCTGGGTGGCCAAGGGAAGTTCGGCTCCCAATTGCCCGAACATGTCGGTGAAAACCGGAACGACCTTCCATAAAATGACACCGGTCAGCAGGAAGGCGATTAGCAGGACAGCGATCGGGTAAGCCAGGGCCGATTTCACTTTGCCGATCAGTTTGTTCATATTCTCAACATATTGCGAAAGGCGCAACAGGATGGTGTCCAAATTACCTGAGGCTTCACCGGCCTGTATCATGCTGGTGTACAGTTCATTGAAGACCTTGGGATGCTTTTTCATGGCGTTGGACAGGTTGGACCCGCCTTCGACATCCTTGCGGACCTCGTGCAGTACACTTTGGAAATACTTATCTTTTTGCTGGTTGCCCAGGATGCCAATGGCCTGGGTGATGGGCAGGCCGGCGTTGAACATGACCGAAAGCTGGCGGTTGAAAACGGCGATGGTCTTTAGCGAAACGCTTTTGCGTCCACCGATCAGAGGCAGATTGAACTTAGGTTTCTTGCGCTCGATGCTTAACACCTGGATCATTTCTTTTTCCAGGGCAGTGATGATTTCATTGGAATTCCGGCCGCGGCGTTCGCCTTCCACGATGCTTCCGATCTTATTTTTGCCTCTGTATTTAAAAACTGGCATATTTTTTCCTCCTAAAATGAAGGCCCTTTACTTGCGCCAGAAGTGCTGGTCGCGGCGGCATGGCTTGTCTTGAACTGGCTGGACAAGGACGTGGGACCGCGGTTGATCAATTCCTGCAGTTCCTCTGGATTGTGGGAAACGCTCAAGGCCAGTTCAAGCGAAATATCACGCTTGAAATACAGGTTGGCCAGTGATTGATTGAAAGTGATCATGCCGTATTTTTCCTGCCCCATCTGCATGGAGGCGTATATCTGATGGATCTTGTTGTCGCGGATCAGGTGGCGGATGGCCGGCGTCGGGATGAGGACTTCAATGGCCAGCACCCGGCCCCGGCCGTCGGCTTTGGGCAGCAGGGCCTGGGTGACGATGCCTTCCAGGTTCATCGACAACTGGGTGCGAACCTGGTCCTGCTGATGAGGCGGAAAGACGTCGATAATGCGGTTGATGGTCTGGGCGGCAGAGTTGGTGTGGAGAGTGGCGAAGGTCAAGTGACCGGTCTCGGCGATGGTGATGGCGGCCTGAATGGTCTCCAGGTCGCGCATTTCACCGATAAGCACCACATCGGGGTCCTCGCGCAGAACCGAACGCAGCGCCAGGGGAAAGCTTTTGGTATCGGCGTGCAATTCGCGCTGGTTGACCATGGCCTTGCGGTGGGAATGCAGGTACTCGATAGGGTCCTCGATGGTGATGATATGAACTGGGTTCTCCTTGTTGATCTTGTCGATCATGGAGGCCAGTGTCGTGGTTTTTCCCGAACCGGTCGGACCGGTGACCAGGATCAACCCGCGGGCCTTGTTGGTCATGGTCGGGACAATAGACGGCAGGCCCAGTTTTTCAAATGACCAGATCTCATAGGGAATGCGGCGGAAAGCTCCGGCCACGGCGCCGCGCTGCATAAAGACATTGGCTCGGAAACGTGCCAGCCCCTTGATGCCGAAGGAAAAATCGAGCTCCCAGTTCTCCTCGAATTTGTATTTCTGGTTGTCATTAAGAATGCTGTATATCATTTGCTTGGTTTCGGCCGGAGAAAGCACCGGATGCTCAATCCTCTTCAAGAGGCCATGGAGACGGATCAGCGGTTGGGAATTGGTTGTGATGTGCAGGTCGGTACCGCCTTCGTCCACCATGATCTTCAACAATTGCGGAAGTGGCAATGCCATGCTTCTCTCCTTACAATCTCGTCGTTTCCCTTAACACTTCTTCGATGGAGGTGATCCCCTGCTTGATCTTTTCCAGCCCGCTCTGGCGCAGGGTTAGCATCCCTTTTTCCTTGGCTTTTTGCCGCAACTCCGAAGTCGAAGCCCCGATCATGATCATCTCCCGTATCTCATCATCGAGTTCCATGACTTCAAACAAGCCGACCCGGCCTTTGTAACCGGTGTTGCTGCATTTGTCACAGCCCTTGGGCTCGAATATCTGGACGGCTTTGGCTTCTTCCGGGGTGAAGCCGATCTCGATCAGGGTCTGGGCCGGGATCTTGCCGACGGATTTGCAGCTGCTGCAGAGCCGGCGAATCAATCTCTGGGCCTGGACCAGGCGCAGGGCGCTGGCCACCAGGAAAGGTTCAATGCCCATATTGATCAGGCGGGCCAAGGTGGACGGCGCATCGTTGGTATGCAGGGTGGATAGGACAAGGTGGCCGGTCAGGGCGGCTTTGATGGCGATGTCGGCGGTTTCAAAATCACGAATCTCGCCAACCAGGATGATGTTGGGATCCTGGCGCAGGAAGGTGCGCAAGGCGGCCGGGAAGGTCAGGCCGATCTGCTCCTTGATGTTGACCTGGTTGATGCCGAAAATATTGAATTCCACCGGGTTTTCCGCGGTCAGGATGTTGACCTCCTCGTCGTTCAGCTTGGCCACGGCCGAATAAAGGGTGTTGGTCTTGCCCGAACCGGTGGGACCGGTGACCAGGATGATGCCCCAGGGCTCCTTGATGTTTTTTTCAAATTTCTGCAGGGACAGGGGTTCGAAACCGAGCTGGGTCAGATCCAGCTTCAGCTGGTCCTTGTCCAGGATACGAATGACGATCTTTTCGCCGTGGATGGTGGGCAGCGAGGAAACGCGCATATCCACCACTTTTTTGACCATATTGGTGTCTATCTTGGTTTTGATGCGGCCATCCTGGGGCAGGCGCCGTTCGGCGATGTCCATTCCTGAAATGATCTTCAGCCTCGAGGAAACCTTGTTTTTCAGGTTCATGGGCGGCTTCATGTACTCGTGCAATATCCCGTCGATGCGCAGGCGGACGCGGAACTCTTTCTCGTAGGGCTCGAAATGGATATCCGAAGCGCCCTTGATGATGGCATCGTTGAAGATCAGGTTGACCAGCTTGATGGCCGGGGCATCCTCATCGATGTCCCCATCCATGTAGCCGTCATCTTCTTTGGTCTCCAGGACCTCCACGGTGGAGTCCTCGCTCAATTCGATCTCGTCAAGGAACTTCTGGGCTTCGATGCCGGTGGAAGAACCGTAATATTTGTCGATGGCCTCCAGGATCGATGATTCGGGGGCGATGACCGCCTGGATGCGCAGGTTGGTGGTAAAGCGGATCTCCTCCTGAACGAACAGATTGGAGGGATCGGCCATGGCCAGGGTCAGGTTGGAACCGATGCGGTGAATGGGGATGACCACGTGCTTGCGGGCGATATCGGGCTTGATCAGTTCGATCACTTTTTCGTCAATCTCGAACTTGGTGAGGTTGATCGACGGGTAGCCGAATTGCTTGCTTAGGACCTGGGCGATGTCCTCTTCGGTCACATGCCCGAGGCGGATCAAAACACTGCCGAGCTTTCCCGGTTCCTTTTTTTGGACTTCCAGCGCGTGCTGAAGCTTCTCTTCCGTTAACTTTTTTTCCTTAAGTAAAAAATCTCCTAAACGCATTGCCATTGGCTATATTGTAGTGAAAGAAAAATCAATTGTCAATTTTTTCATTTGATCAAATAAAAACCGGAAATCGCCAGGTTTTTCATATAACCCATATGGTCAAGGCCCAGGGCGACATCGACCAGGAAATTTCCCAAATTGAAACCAAATCCCAAACCGTAGAGGACATTGGCCTTGCGACCCAAAATATACTTGTCGCACAGATCGCTCAGGAAACCGGCGCGCAAAAACAGCTTGTTTTGAAAAAGGCCTTTTTCAACACCCAGGGATACCGGCTGCGCATCCTGGCCGTTGTGATAAAGGTCGCCTTTGGCCACGTCGATATCCAGGAAAATCCCCAGCTGGCTGTCCGGCCGCAAGGCCAGGCCGCCGACCAGGCGCCGGGCCAGGCGCAGTTCGCGGTAAAACGTGGAGATGACCGGGTTGCCGACATTTCTGACCATGAGCCCGGCTTTGAAATACTGACCCAGGTCGGCGCTGATCCCCACATCGAAGTTCAGCTTGGAAAAATTTTTTTCGGCTCCCGACCAGGCGAATTGCAGGAAATCTTTGGTATTGGCGCCTGGCAGGAACGGAGTCTCCGTGATCGAGGCGTTGAATTCGGCGTTGCGCCCTTTCAGGTAGTGGGCCGTTGCTCCCAGTGACAGGCCTTGCCCAAGGGGAAAGGCGAAGGCCAGCGAGTAATCGCTATATTGAAAGCCTATGAAGCGCATTTGCAGGGAAGCGATATCGGCATTGGTTATGTCGCCAGGCGGCTTGGCCAAAACGGTATTGGCCTGGGGGAAAATCACGGCCGCATCGACTTTTGCCATGGCCAGAGCATAGCCCTTGCCGGCAAAACCGGGATTACGGAATTGAAAACCGCTGATACCGGTCTCGGCCGCGAAGATCGTGTCAAGCTTGCCTAACAGAAGCGACTTGGTTTCCACATCCAGGTCCTGGAAATTTTTAAGATCGTAAGCACTGATCCCGGCCCAATTGCCTGCCGTATCCTGGTAATCCAGGAAACTGCTTTGATATTGGAATCCACCCAGGGATGCCAGCAAGGAATTCAACAGGGCCGGGTTGATGTATATGGCATTGTAATCGTAGTTGAAAGCCAGGGACGAATAACCGAGCGCGAGAGAACGCGCGCCGTAAAAAAAAGGAAAAAAGGAATGGACGGGGATAAATAGGCCGAAAATCATGAGCAGAAAGAATATTTTTTTCATTTTTCCTTTACTATAACGAAATAACAAAAATTGTCAACTGCCAAGCGCTCCAAAACGCAAATCAGCAGGCAAAAGCCGTAAATTAGGCTTGACATGCGGGCGCATTTTTGCTACTCTTGAACTTGTCTGGGGTCTATAGCTCAACGGCTAGAGCTACCGGCTCATAACCGGTTGGTTCCAGGTTCGAATCCTGGTAGGCCCAGTAAATGCGTTCAATTAAGGAGTTTACTTGAAAGAAGGACTCGATATTTTATACGCGTTGCAGCAAAAAGATGACCAACTGAAAGAAATCGAAAATACAATCAAGGAAATCCCCCTCAGGATCAAGGAACTGGAAGAGGAGCGCGACTCCCGCTCCGACATGATCGAAAAAACCAAGAAAAAACTCAATCATAACAGCGAAGAGAGAAAAAAACTCGAACGGGATATCGCCGCCATCAAGGACAAGATCGCCAAATACAAAGAACAGATGAAGAAAGTGACCACCAACAAGGAATACCAGGGTTTCAGCAATGAGATCAAATTCGAAGAAAACATTATTACTACCGTGGAAGAAAAAATAATCGAAAAAATGGTCGAATCGGACGAGATCATGGGCATGATCCGCGAGGCGGAAAGCGAATTCAAAAAAATAGCCGAAACATACAACCAGCAGATCAAGGATATGCACAGCAACCTGGATTACCACAAAAACAAATTGGCCGAGGAAACCAAAAACAAAATGGAGTTGCGCACCCGGGTGGATGCCAAACTTCTAAAAGCCTATGACAACCTTTATGTCAAAAAAGCCGGGAAAGTCGTTTCCTATGTGCAGACCGATTTCTGCGGCGTTTGCAATATCAAGATCCGTCCCCAGGTCCTGAGTGAAATGATCATTTCCAACGATGTGCTGATCTGCGAAAGCTGCGGCCGGATTTTGTTCAAAAAAATTGTCGGTGCGGGTGAAGAATAATTCTATTTCACTCGCTGGAGTCCCAGGATGAATGAGCAGGAATTGGCGGACTTAAGCGAAATCGCGCGCCAGATCAGGATCATGATCATCCAGATGATCGGCCGTTCCGCTAAGCCGGAAGACCTGTATGTACATTTCAAGCTGACAGCCGCTGAAATCGCCGGCGCCGGCAAAGAAATTCTATCCCGGCCATGATCCAGTTTTTCCATGTCTACAAACAGTATTTCCGCAGCAATGAAGCCCTGAGCGACATCAACCTTTCCGTTGAACGGGGGGAATTCATTTTCCTCACCGGTGCATCGGGGGCCGGAAAATCTACCCTGCTCAAACTGATATACAAGGAAGAGGAACCCAGCAAAGGACAGATCCTGATTGATTCGATCAACAGCACCCTGATCCCGCCCGGAAAACTCTACAAGCTGCGCAGGCAGATCGGAATTGTGTTCCAGGATTTCAAGCTGATGATGAACCGGACCGTGCATGAGAACGTGGCCATCCCCCTGCTGGTCAGGGGAGAAAAAAAGGCGGCGGTGGAAAAGAAAGTGAACAGCACCCTGGCCCTGGTCGGCCTTAGTCACCGCAAGCGCTACCTGACCTCCCACATTTCGGGCGGCGAACAGCAGCGGGTGGCCATCGCCCGGGCCGTAATCGGCAACCCCAAGATCCTGATCGCCGACGAACCAACAGGCAACCTGGACACCGAATTGTCCATCGAGATCATCCGTATATTGGAAAAGATCAATGCCAGCGGCATCACCACGATCATAGCCACCCACGATATGAACCTGATCAACCTCTTTCCCAAACGCATCATCAAATTGGACAAGGGACAATTGGTTTTGGACAAAGCCAGCGAGGCTGTGTAATGAAATTCATGGCGCGTGCGGTCCAGCAAGCCCTGAACAATATCTTGCGGAACAAAACGGTCAATTTCCTGTGCCTGGGCATCATCGCCTTTACCTTGCTGGTGCCGGGGATCTTCAATTACATTTCCTTCAATCTGGATCGTTACATCAGCAAACTGAGCGAAAACATCGAAGCGATTTTTTACCTCAGGGACAGCGGCAATAGTGCGGAGATCGAAAAGATGCTGCAAAGGATCCAGGGTAACCTGCTGGTTAAAGAGGTGGGGTTTACTTCCAAGGATAGGGCCCAGATGAAATTCACCCGGGAATTTCCCGAATTGCAGTACATTCTGTCCGAATTCAGTAATTCTCCCTTCCCGGCATCCATCGATGTCAAGTTCCGCAGCGATGCCCGCAACGTGGTGCAGATCGAATCATTCATCCGTGATATCGAAAAAGACAGCCTCATCGAAAGCGTCCAGCTTAACCTGGACTGGGCCAGAAAGATCGCCTTAATCAAGAAATTTGCCTCTTTCGCCGGGCTTTTCCTGAGCGCCATCCTGCTCATCGTATCCATTTTCATCATCTTCAATGTGGTGAAGATCAATATTTTTTACCGCCGGGACGAGATCAATATCCTGCGGATGGTCGGCGCCACCGACTGGTATATCAAAACCCCCTTCCTGCTCGAAGGCCTGATCCTGGGATTTCTGGGCGGGCTTCTGGCCGGCGGCCTGCTGTTGGTCATCATCAAGGTTTTCCCGGTCTACGCCGAATTCATCTTCAATATCGTCAAGCAGCTGATCGATTTCAAACAGCTGCCGCTGAGGATCTTCTGGGAACTGGTCATTACCGGCTCGGCCATCGGCTTGGTCTCATCTTTCATCTCCCTGCGCCGCTTCATCAAAACCGCACCCGGATAGCTTCCCGGCAACTTGCTTTTTAGATTACTGACTTTTTTTCAGATTTGCGTTACACTTGATCCCAGGAATTTCATTGAAAACAAAAGCCCTGCTTTTTCGTATGATCTATTTGTCGCCCTGCGACTCACTCGTATTCCCGGCGCAATTCCGTCCGGCAAAATGAGGAACCGACCATGATCATACCGCTGTTGCGCATCGCCCTGATTTCAAAGCATGAGAACACCTGTGGTTTTTACAAGGATATGCTTTCCAGACGCGAAAATATCATATTGGAAACCTATGCCGGAACCGATGAACTGAAGAGAGGCTGCCGGGAAAAGCTGTACGCGGGATTAATCGTGGATATGTGGACACACATCGCTTCTGCCAATGCCGACAAAGAGTTCGTCTACACCCTTGATAAAATATTCCCCATTCTTTACATCGGCGACAATGACCAGAAGTCGTCCCAGGTGGACCCTGCCGGGGGCTGGCTGATGGCGCGCCAGCATGAAGTAAAGATCCTGGAGGATTTCATCCAGAATCAATGCCGGGACATGAAGCCGCGCGGCATCCGCGCCGCGATGCGCAAGAATCTTTTTTTCAACACCCACGCCCAATTCAGCGGCCAGGAAAAATCATTCAAGACCAACACCAAGAACATTTCCCAGCAAGGCTGTTTTGTCATTTCCGTTCACGAACAGCAGTGCGGTACCCCTGTCTGGCTTACCTTCACCGAGCTGAACGACACAACTCCCATCGCTGCAGAGATCAGGTGGAGCAAGCCCTGGGGAAACGATTTCCTCTCCCTGCCCGGAGTGGGCGTTGTCTTCAAGGAGATCAGCCTTGCCCAGCGGCAAGCGCTTAAGGAATTTCTGAAATAAACTGACTTTTAAAACAACCCGGCTGATCAGACCCGCGAATCCTTCAGTGCTTCTTCCAGCCGCTGCAACCCATTGGCCACTGTTTCGGGATCGCAGACACCGGTCATGCGGAAATGTCGCGGCATTTGGAAGAACCGTCCTTCGGTGACCACCATGTGGTATTTTTTGTATAGTTGGCTGTAGAATTTTTTTATGTCCACCGCGCTTTTCACTTCCGGGAAAAAAAGCAGGCCGTTCCTGGGGATGTAGCAGGAAAGGAAGTCGGTCCGGTCAAAATAAGCACTGATGATCTCGCGGTTGGTCTTGATGCGCTGGCGTACACGCTTTTCCAGTTCGGAAAACAGTGGGTGTTCGAGCAGGATGTGGGCCAGGTACAGAGGCGTAAACGGGATCTCCGGCGTCAGGTAATCACTGAAATTACGGGCTTTTTCAATGATATGAGCCGGGGCGAAAGCCCAGCCGATGCGCATGGAACCCAAGCCGTAGAATTTGGAAAGCGAAGCGGTGACGATGAATTCCGGGTAATCGACAAAAAGTGATTTGTGCCGGTAAAATTTGCCGTAGACCTCATCGATGAAGATCGTGATATTCCGTTCTTGGTTGAGGGTTTTCAGATATTGCAGGACTTCGCCGGAAATCTGGTTTCCCGATGGGTTGTGCGAATCGGTCAGGATGATCATTTTGGTTTTTTCCGAGACACTCTCGGCAATGGCCGCTGCAGTCAGGGAAAAATCGAGAGGGTCACGCTTGAAGAAGCGAATCCTGGCTCCCAGGTAAGCCGGTACCTTGAACATGGGTTCATAGGCCGGGAATTCAATGAGAACCTCGTCACCGCGTTTGAGCAGAGCCGCCCAAATGATAAAATTGGCCAGGCTGGTCCCCAGCGACAGAAAAATGTTTTCCTGCGGCACCATCTCCTTGCGGCTCAGGGTTTCGAGCAAGTGCCGGCTACCGATACAGGCGTCGCCGGGAAAAGCGTTCAACTTGATGGATTCGCGCTGGAAGGGCAATTCGTCTTCAGCCAGCAGGAACTCCATGTTGGAAAAGGAAAAATTGATCTCCACGTCCCGGGGATAGGTTTTAACGGCCAGCAAATGCTCAATTTTCAAATTTCTCGGCATATTTCACCCCTATGAAACGACCACAACGCGCACCCGCTTTTTTTCCAGGGTGACCCGCAATTGAGGCTTTCTGTCGGTTTTGGTAACGATATCCACGGCCGGCAAACGGATTTCGCGCTCAATGAAATCGCTCACGGCGTGGGCGTAACGGCCCGATTTTTCCGCCTCGCCCGCCAGGACATCGAGCAAGCCGTCATCCACGCTCAATTTGCATTGATAGCGGTCCTGCATATCCCGGCGCAGTTTTTCCAATTGGATGGCGGTGATTTTTTTCAGATGCTCGAGACTGAGGGGGGTGAACTGGATGATTTCATCGACCCAATCCAGCACATTCATGATCTTGGGGGAAATAACGATCTCCCCGGAACGGGGATCATCCTTGACGAAACCGATAACCGAACCCTTTTTCGCTTGGCCGATGCCGGTCAGGCTCAAAATGAAAATGATGTTGGCCAGGTAGTGTTTTTTGCCGGCAATGTCAACTACTTCGCCCTTGCTCAGAACCTTGCCCAGGAAATACAGCACCGACGAATGGGCTGCCTCGATATTCTCAAACAGGATCACCGCAAAAGGATGGTTTTCGATCTCGCGGATGAGTATCCCGAAACTGCCTTCTTCATCACCGCGGATCAGCTTTTCGGCGTCTTCGGCCTTCTTGAATCCGGCCAGGTCGATCACGCGCAGCTTTTCGGGGCTGCCGAACAGGTAGGAGGCAATGCGGGCAGCTACAAAACTCTTGCCTACGCCGGTCGGCCCCAGGAACAGGAAAATGCCTTGCGGTTTCAGCGTGTTGGGCCTTGTTTCCAGCTTGGCCAGCTTGATGATCCGCGATATTTCCTCCAGGGCGGGGGTTTGGTTGACAGCCGCTCCCTGCAGGTAGGCCAGCATGCCGCGGTAATGCTTATGGGTATCGAGACAAACAATTTCAATGGGGAGTTTGGAAATGCTGCTGATGCTCTGATAAATGTGCTGTATGTTCAGGGTCCTGATCTTTTTCAATGATGCCTTGGAGCAGGCGATGTCCAGCAATTCGATCGCTTTGTCGGGAAAGGCGCGGGTGGGAATGAACCTCTGCGCCAGAGTAAATACGCGTGCAAACAAGCCGCCGGGGATGCGCAGGCCGTAATATTCTTCAAAATATCCCTTCACCCCAACCAGGATCTTCAGCATTTCATCTTTTTCGGGCTCACTGAGCAAAATGGCCGAAAAACTGGCGGCCATGACCTCGTCGCTCTTGATGTATTTGTAATAGTCCTCGGGCGTGGCCGCGGCGATGATCAGCAGTTCCCGGCTGGCGATATGGGCTTTCAGCAACCCCTGGAGCTGGCTGCCGCGCCCCGGATGCGTTCCGATGCCCAGCGACTGGCCGTTCATTTCATCCAGGAAAAGGATGATGCGCTCCCGGCTTTTCCTGATCTCGGCAAACAGTTTTTCAAAATCCTTGGCCAGCAGGTCGAGTGATCCCCGGGAATAAAAAAACTGGTTCAGCGAAAATTCGAGGATGATCTTGCCCCGCAGGTTGGCCGGGACCCGGCCGCGGTTGATGCGGTGGGCCAGCTCAGTGATCAGGGCTGTCTTGCCCACGCCGGGTTTGCCGACCAGGATGATGTCCTTTTTCAGTTTGCGCAACAGTGTTTCCATCAGGGCTTCCAGTTCTTTTTCCCGGCCGATGAAAGGCATGCGCTCCTTGCCCCCGGCCAGGTCGCTCAGATTGCTGATGAAGGGATGAAATTCCGGGGAGATGTTTAACTGCTCCAGTTTCGGGCTCATTTGCTCAAAGCGCCACGGCGGGGCGACCTACTTTTTTTTGATCGCTCTTCATGTCAAATGCTCCTGTCGATAAAACGGAATTTCAGAATGGTGCGAAAAATGATCTCCAGGTCAAGACGGAAGGTCCAGTTCTGGATATAATAAATGTCAAATTCAATACGCTTGTCCAGGGGAGTGTTGCCGCGCAAACCGTGAACCTGAGCCCAGCCGGTCATGCCTGCCTTCACCCGGTGGCGGAGCATGTAGCGCGGTATGCTCTGCTTGAATTTCTGGACCAGTTCGGGACGCTCGGGCCGCGGCCCGACCAGGCTCATGTCCCCGGTCAGGACGTTGATCAATTGCGGCAGCTCGTCTATGGAGAGTTTACGCAAGTACTTCCCCACCCTGGTCACGCGCGCATCGTTCTGCGGCGACCAGATCGGGCCGGTTTCCTTCTCGGCATTGCAAACCATGGTACGGAATTTGATCATTTTGAAGATGCGTCCGTCCAGGCCGAGGCGGGTCTGTCGATAAAACACCGGGCCCTGCGAATCCAGTTTCAGCAGCAGGGCGGTCAGGGCGAACATGGGCAGAAAAAAAACCAGCCCGGATAGAGCGACCAGCAGGTCGAAAAGGCGCTTGCTCAGTGCCGGCCAGCCCTCAAGGGGAATGTCGCCCAGGTTGATAATCGGCAGGCCCTCAATGTGCTCCAATCCGGATTTCAGCGAAGCAAGCTGCAGGATGTCCGGCACCAGGCGGATATCGAGCAGCAGGTTGTTGGCGTTTTCGATCAGTTTCATGATGGTGCTGTATTCACTCAGCGGCAGGGCCACGAAAAGATCGGTGATGCCGTATTTTTTCACCACTCGCTCCAACTCGGCATAATTTCCCAGGACGCGGGCCCCGGTTTCCGCTGCCAAAAAACCGCTGACCTCCAGCCCGAAATGACCATACTTGGCGAGATTGTCCGCCGTCATCTGGGCCAGGTCCCCACAGCCGGCGATCAGCACCTTGGAAACCCCGTTGCGGGACAACGCCAGGCGTCGGAACAGTTGAAACATCAGGGCCCGGCAAATGAAAATCGACAGGATCGAAAGCGGAGCGTAGACAAGCAAAAATAAATGAGAGATCTCGAAGCGAATGAAACCGTAACTTTTTAAATAACTGAATAGCAGCAAAAGGGTGAAAGTCGCAGCGGCGCTGTTCAGGATGACCGAAAACAGATCGTCCAGGCGGTTGCGGCGCAGCTTGAAGCGGTAAAAACCCTGATAGGAAAAGTAAATCAAATGAATGACCAATAGGAAAGGGATGATGATCAGGTAACTCGAGAAACGCGGGATGCCCTTGGGAACGCCCAGCAGCCCGGAATGAAAGCGCAGCCAGAACGAAATGAAAAAGCTGATCATGACGGCCAGGACGTCGCTGGAGACGAACAGTCGTGCCAAATGCTCTCGCTGTTTTCTGATCATGGGTTCCTGGAGTCAATGAATTGCTGAAATTCCGCCCGGAAGCGTGTTACTGAAAAACGCAGGCTGTTTTCCCTGATCGCAGTGCCGGAAAGAGCCAGGCGCGAAAAATCGGCAACGGCTTTTTTCAGGCCGGCCACGGTCGCTTCGGAATAAAGAACTCCTGTGACCCGGTCGACAACGATGTCACGCACTCCGCCCCGGTCCAAGGCAATCACCGGCGTGGCGCAGGCCTGGCTTTCGGCGAAAGCAATACCGAAATCTTCTATGCCCGCGAAAACCAGCGCCCTGGCGTTCTGATACAATTCGCGGAGCTTTTCAGCCCTGACGGCCGCTAAAAATTCGATTCCCGGTCCGGCCCGCTTGAGCAGTCTTTTCAGTTCGATCCCCTGCCCCACAACCACAAGCCTTTCAGCGGACCCCCTAAATGTTTCCACGACCATTTCGACATTTTTATAAGGCACCAGGGCCGAAACCAGCAGGAAATAATCACGGCTGGGCCGGGCGCCCGGTTGAAAAAAATCAGTATCCACAGGCGGGTGGATGACAGTGGCCTGGCGCCGGTAATATTTTTCAATCCGCCGGCGGACATAAGAGGAATTGGCCACGAAATGATCCACCCGGGCCGAACTGCTGACATCCCAAGTTCGCAAACGGGAAATTTCTCTCTGGATGATCTTGCGGCGCCAAAAACCGGCTTGCGAAAAATAGGAATGGTAGCGATCCCAGGCATAGCGCATGGGTGAATGTACGTAACTGACATGCAGGGCATCGGGGGCAGGAATGGCCCCCTTGGCCACGCAGTGCGAACTGCTGATCACCAGGGAATAATCATTCAGATCAAAAGCCTCGATATGGCGTGGAAACAAAGGCAGGAAATATTGGTAGTGCTTTTTTATCCATGGGTTGCGGTTCAATTGTGAAGCGTGCACTTTTTTTGAGCGGATCTGAGGCGAAATCTCATCGGGATCATAAAACAGTGTAAAAATATCGGCCTGGGGATACAAGGTCAATATTTCTTCCAGAACTTTTTCACCGCCGCGCATGCCGTTCAGCCAGTCATGAATGATCGCTACTTTTTCAGCCATTTTCCGCTATTTTACACTCCCTTGCTCCATAAATCAATTCAATCCGGCCATTCACTCCTGGACTGTAAAAAAATTTCCCCGCGTTCTATAATGCAGGCAAAGAGAAAAAGCGGGGGTAAATAAAATGAAAAAAAGGATAAGCATGAGTTTGTTTTGGCTGGTGATGCTTTACGGGCTACTGGCCGGCGAGGAGATCGCCAGAGTTCTGGCGATGGAGATCCGCGGCGATACGGGGCCCGCGAAAAACACATTGTGGGTCAACCTGGGGCAGCTCCAGGCCCTAAGCTCCGAATTGGCCGCAGCGGTCCCGACCGCCGACATCGCGCTGCTCAACCGCCAAGACCGGATCCTGGCCAATTTTGGCAGCATACGCAAGGGCAAGTGCAAATGGGATCACAAAACTGTCCGCGACAGATTCCTGACCGTGAACTTCGCGGCCAATGACTACTCCCAGCTGGCCTCCGGCATTCGCAGCCGCTCTGCCATGCCGGGTTTTCAACTGGCTGTCCTTGACAGCAAGTTGAAAACGGTCATCCAAAGCATCCCGGTCGTGTTCTGGGACATGGCCGATCTGGCAGTGCAGTTGAATTACCCGGTCAACGCTGTTCCCGGACAGTCTCTGCGCCAGGAAGTGACCGTGCAATTGGAAAACAGGGGCAGCATCGCGGCCAGGGATATCCAGCTGGATGTCGTCATCTCCCGCGACAACCAGATCCAGTGGCGCGGCGCCGGGGCAGCCGCGACGACCGGCGACGACGTGCCCCTGGAAAACGGCCGGGAGACGATTCCCTTGCTGGAAGCCGGGCAGCAGATCACCGTCCAATTCAGCGGCGCCCTGAAGATTCCCGAAAACACGGTGCCAGGAAAGCAATACCTGGCCGTGGTGGCCGATGCGGATGGCCGTATTGACGAGCTGAGCAAGGAGAACAATATCCACACCGGCTTCATCATACTCACGGTGCCTGAGCCGAAGGCATTTGTCATGTCCCTGCCAGAGACAGTTCTGCATTTCGAACCAGCGACCTATGGATTCAAGATCCTTGCCCATGACGTCATCCTTTCCGACGGCAAAGACTGGAAACTTTGCAAGATGAAGCCCAACATCTATCAGATCAAACATGTCTCCTGGAGTGATATTTTCTGGGAAATCGACACTTATGAGAGGGCGGTATGGGAGATCAGGGGGGTTGATTTTTGCAAGAAAGGGGGCAAGGCCCGTGACCTGGGCATCAAGGTGAATGTAGAAGGCGGTTCCCTTTTGATCCCTCCATCCCATTTCACGATCAAGCTGACCGCAACCCAGCTGCGTTTCGAGCCGGGAAGCAAGAAATTCACACTTTCGGCCTTCGATAAACCGATCTTCCATCTGCCCTTCTGGTGGGTCTGCAAAAGGGAATCCTACCTTTATCAGTTCCGCTTCGTCCTCTGGAAGGATTATTTCTGGCAGGTGGACACTTTTAAAAAAGAGGCCGGCAGCATCAGCGGCGGGAAATTCTGTTCGGGAGAGGGCGCATTCGAGCCGCTATCCGCTCCTATCGCGGTGGAGCAATAGGCGGGAAATCGTTATTTTTTCAGAACAGAGCGGATCTTTTCGATGAGCTGGTTTTCCGGAACCGCGCCTTCGATGAATTCACTTTCGTTGATCATGGTGCGCGGGACTCCGTAGACATTGTATTTTTGCGCCAATTGCGGAAATTCGGTCGCTTCGATCATGTCGGATTTGACCCTGGGACTGTAATAGGCCATCTGCTGCGCCAAGATCACAGCCGGCGGACAATAGGGACAGGTGGGAGTAACAAAGACCTGCAGGTGAACATCGGAGGTCAAGCCGTCCAGGAAGGCCTTGCTTTCCTGCGTCAGTTTCACCTCGGCGTTGGCGACCAGGCGGATGGCTTCGACCAGTGAGGTGAATTCGTACCCGGAGGGAATTCCATAAAAACGGATGCCGTAGTCCTTTTCACCCGTGACGGCGATGGCCGGGATGCGGCTGATGCCGAGTTCCTTGGCCAGAGCGGCATCTTTGACAAAATCATAAATTTCAACTTTGACCTTGTCTGAAACACCCGGCAGTTCCTCGAGCAGTTCTCTGGTTTCTTTGCAGAAACGGCACTCCATGTCCTGTGTGAAAAACTTTAATATCACGTTCTGTTTAAGGTTCTTGAACGATTCAGCAAGGTCGTTCTTGATCTTTTGGTTTAAAAAGCTCATGTCTCCTCCATTAGAAAAACGCGCCTGACGGGATTCGAACCCATAGCCTTTGGCTCCGGAGGCCAACGCTCTATCCGTTGAGCTACAGGCGCATTGATCGGTCGTGGCCAATTCTATCATGTTTTTTGTGCTGAGTCCACGACCAAACCGTGATGAGTGAACGAACTCCCAGCACGAGGTGATGAGTAATGAGCAAGAGGAAACATTTCTTTAAAAGCTCGATCTATTGTTTTTTCTAATCACTTATCACTAATCACTCATCACTAAGGTCAGCTGATCAACCCCTTGATGTACTCCCTGGTCATGGGCTGCTTGGGATGGTTGAAGATATCCCAGGCCGGGCCGTGTTCGATCAGTTCGCCCAGGTAGAGAAAGACCACGTAGTCGGCCATGCGCCTGGCCTGGCGCAGGATATGCGTGACAATAACGATCGTATAGTCCTGTTTCAATTCCACGAACGTCTGTTCGATTCTCTGGCTGGATTGGGGGTCCAGGGCCGAGGTCGGCTCATCGCCGAGGATAATCTCAGGCTCCACGGCCAGGCCGCGGGCCAGGCACAGGCGCTGCTGCTGTCCCACGGAAAGCATGGAGGCCGGTTGGTTGAGCCTTTCCCTGACTTCATCCCAGAGACTGGCTTTCTTCAGAAAGCGTTCCACTATCTCATTCAGTTGCTTTTTGTTCTTGATGCCGTGAATGCGGGGGCCGTAGGCCACGTTATCATAAATAGACATGGGTAGAGGATAAGGCTTTTGCAGCAGCAACCCCATCTTCTTTCTGATGTGCGTTACCTCGGTTCCGGGATCCAGGATGTCCTCGTCATCGACCAGGACCTGGCCTGAGACCTTCACACCTTCGACCGAATCGATGAGACGGTTGAACGACTTGAGCAGGGTGGTCTTGCCGCAGCCGGAAGGGCCGATAATGGCAGTGATCTTGCGGTCCGGGATATTCAGGGTGATATTTTTAAGGACATGCTCGCTGCCGTAGTGCACATTCAGGTTTTGCACGCTGATATGGGTTTGGTAATCCATGTTTGCTCCTATTTCACGACATGGCGGGTTAGTTTTTTGGAGAGCAGCCGGGCAGCCAGACTGATGATCAAAATCAGGATGGTCAGGATCAGCGCCGAGGCGTAGGCCCGGCCCTGGACTTCGGGGATCGGCACGCCGAGCTGGAAAAAAATGGCCAGGGGCAGGGTGGCCACCGGGCGCAGCAGGGATGTGGGAATGGCGTCGGTGAATCCGGCGGTGAAGATCACGGCCGCTGCGTCGCCGATGCCGCGCCCGAAAGCGATCAGGATCGAGGTCAGGATACCGGGCAGCGACTGGCGGGCAACCACCTTCAAGGCGGTTTCCCAACGGTTGGCGCCCAAAGCGTAAGAGGCATCCATGAGTTCGCGCGGCACCAGGCGGATCACTTCATCCATGGAACGGATCATCATGGGCATGATCAGCAGGGCGATGGCGATGATCCCGCCCAGCAGCGACGCCCGCATGGCGAAAAAGATCATGATGGTGAATCCGAAAGCCCCATAGACGATGGACGGGACTCCGCACAATACATCAAAAGCGAAACGGCAGGCGGAGACGAATTTTGAATCAGACTTGGAATATACGTTCAGGTAGAGTGCCACGGGCAGGCTGAACAGGATGGCCAGGAAGGTCGCGCCACCGGCCAGATACAATGACCCGACGATGGCGTTTAGTATGCCGCCGCCCTTGCCCAGGTAATACCCCCCCTGTGGAACCTGCGTGACCATGGCCAGGCTGAGATATGGGAGCCCCTTGAGCAGAACGGTGAGCAGGATCAATATCAGGCTGGAGAGGATCACCAAAGTGGAGAGGAGCATCAGGCCCTTAAAGATTTTTTCTTCGATGTTCCGGCGTTCCATGTCAGCGAATGCTCCTTTCCACCCGGATCAATATCATTTTGGACAGGGTATTGAAAACCAGGATCACCAGAAGCAGGATCAGCGCCGCCAGCATCAGGGCCGAATCGTACAATGGAATGGACAGCATCTCGCCGTAATTGTTGGCGATCAGCGCCGGCAGAGGGTAAGCGGGGTCCAGGACGGAATGGGGAATTTTCGCCACGTTGCCGACGACCATCAAAACGGCCATGGTTTCGCCGAAAGCCCTGGAAATGCCGAGGACGACGGCGGCCGCCACGCCGGGCAGAGCTTTGCGCATGACCACGTGTTTGATGGTTTGCCAGCGAGTGGCGCCCACGGCCAGCGAGGCTTCGCGGACCTCCTGGGGTACGGCACGGAAAATTTCCAGCGAAACGTGGATGATGACCGGAAAAATCATTATAGCCAGGACGATGCCGCCGGCCAGGATGCTGTAGCCGGTGGAAAAAACCCCGGCAAATGGGGCGACCACATCCTTGATGAAAGGAACAACCACCAGCATGCCCCAGACCCCGAATACCACGGAAGGGATGCCGGCCAGGATGTCGATCAGGGGCTTGACCCATTCCCTGACCTTGGAATTGGCGTATTCAGAGAGATAAATGGATGTCAGCAGGCACAGGGGGACCGCGATCAGCACCGCCACCCCGGTGACCCAAACCGTGCCCATGATGAAAGAAAGAAAGCCGAATTCGCCGCGAAGCGGACGCCAGCGGCTTGAAAAAAACAATTCGCTTAAGGGTTGACTGGCCAAAATAGGCCTGGATTTTAAATAAAGTCCGACGACCATTAAAAAAATGAGTGCCAGGGCCGCCAAAGTCAGTACCAGCATGATCTTGCTGGCCAGAATGTCCTTTACCCGCCTCACAGACATAGGAGCTTTCATGGGCTTCATACTCCAATTGTACTACGACTGTATTCAAAAATCAATATTTTTATTTTTTTTTGAACGGGTTTTTTAAAAATATCCGAGATTTTTCAGGCGCTGCTTGATGGCATCGATCTCGTCCTTGGAAAGATCCTTGTCGGGATCCCCGTGCTGCAGGGCGATCAGGTCGCGCAGGACGTATACCACGAATTCATTGACACTGCGAAAACCGCTGCCCTGGATCACGGTCTGCAATTTTTTATAGAGCGGGCGGGGGATTTTCAGAGTAACCCTATCGTGTTCCATGGTTTAATTATAAACGATGCAAAAATGACTGTCAATCGTAGGGGCACGGCGCGCCGTACCCCTCAAATGAAAAACTCACCCCCTACCCCCTCTCTTACGAAAAGAGGGGGGAACTCCTTATCCTTCTTTACTCCCCTTCTCTTGCCAAGAGAAGGGGTCGGGGGATGAGTTGGAAACTGGGCTCGATTTATTGCGGTTCCTCGTTACTCGTCATTCGTCACGTGTTACTGTCCTATCAGCGAAAGTTCTCGGGCTTATCCAGGAAATTCACCAGTTTCTTAGATTTCTTCTTCAGCTTGCGCAGAGCCTTGGCTTCGATCTGGCGAATTCTTTCACGTGTGACCTGGAATTCCTGGCCCACTTCTTCCAAGGTATGCTCATTGCCATCATTCAAGCCGAAACGCATCTGGATCACCCGCGCCTCGCGCTCGGTCAGCGTCGACAGGATCATTTCCAGCTGTTCCTTCAAATTCATCTGTGAAACGATCTCGGGAGGGGAAACCGTCTTTTCGTCTTCCAGGAAATCTCCCAGATGCGAGTCATCGTCCCCCACGGGGGTTTCCAGGGAAATCGGTTCCTGGGCGATTTTCAGGATCTTCCTGATTTTTTCGGAAGAAAAAGCGCTTTCCTTGGCGATCTCGTCCTCGGTCGGTTCACGGCCCAATTCCTGAACCAGCCGCCTCTGGGTGCGGTTGATCTTGTGTATGGTTTCGATCATGTGCACCGGGATGCGAATGGTCCGGGCCTGGTCGGCAATGGCCCGGGTGATGGCCTGGCGGATCCACCAGGTGGCGTAGGTGGAGAATTTGTATCCGCGCTGGTATTCGAATTTCTCGACCGCTTTCATCAGGCCGATATTGCCTTCCTGGATCAGGTCTGAAAACTGCAGGCCGCGGTTGATGTATTTCTTGGCAATGGAAACGACCAGGCGCAGGTTGGACTCCACCAGGTCATTTTTGGAAAGCTCGATCAGGTGTAGGCCTTCCTCGATATCCGTGCAGGTTTTGAACAGATCATCCACATTGGTTTCATACTTTTCATTGTTTTTTTCAATCCGCCGGTTCAGTTCTTCAATTTCACCGCCGATGCGCTTGCGCTCGGCCGAGCGTGAAGAGCATTTGGACATCTGGCCTTTCAATTTTTTTACGCGGTCGAGCACATGGTCGTAGATTTCCTTCAGATCCTTGATCTTCTTCATGAATTCGCGGCGGTGTTCGTAGAGAATGGACATATCCTGGATCAGGTGGGTGATCTCCACCAATTTCTTGGCACGCACAAAATTGGATGACTTCGATTTTTTCAGGTTTTTAAATTCCCGCTTTAAGCGGTTGAGTTCTTCGAATTGCTTGAGGAAATTGTCGCGCAGTTCCTGTTTTTTTGATTCATCGTATATGTCTTCACTGACATCAATGACTTCGTCGATTTTCTTGTGGCCTTCCAGCACATCCTGGCCCAGCCTGATCACCAGGTTCAGGACAATGTTGGTTTTTGACAGGGCCTTGATCACTTTCTTTTCACCGCGTTCGATCTTGCGGGCAATATTGATCTCTTCATTGCGGGACAGCAGGTTGACGCTGCCCATTTCCCGCAGATACTGCCGCACCGGGTCGCCGACAATCTCGGACCTTTCCCCACCCGACTTGGACGCTTTTTTCGCCGGTTTTTTGGACGGCTTGATCTCGTTTTCCTTCAGGAAATACTTGATGTGCTTTTGGTTTTTCTTGACCGCTTCATCGCTGCCGAAAATATAGGTTATGGCCGACGTTTCTATGATGCCGAAACCTTTTTTGACCCTTTTCAAGACGGCCTTGAGTTCCTTGCGGAATTCATTCAGAAAATTGTTGTACTCGTTGATCTTTTCCTGACTCAGAACCGATTTTTTTTTCATGACCTTGATATTCAATGAAGCCAAATGGGAGGTGATCTCCTTTTTTTTCTTGAGCAGGTTGTTCTCATCCAGAAAAACCATGAAATCATCGTACTTGATCTTGGCATCATTGACCTTGGCAGCTTCGATCAACTCCTTAATGATGACCGAAGAAACTGCGCTTTGGGCCACATTCACAGCAGGCTTGGACGGTTGATTTTTAACGCCGTCGACGGACTTGCTTCCCGGTTTGGACGGCTGTTTTTTCACGCTGGCGACCGACTTGCTCGCCGGTTTGGATGGCTGTTTTTTCACGCTGGCGACCGACTTGTTCGCCGGTTTGGACGGCTGTTTCTTTATACTGGTGACTGTCTTATCCGCTCCTCGGGACGACTGCTTTTTTACACTGGCAGACGGTTTGAGCGCTTGTTTTTTCGGGCTTTTGAGTAAACTCTCTGCCTTTTTCTCAAGTTTCTTTTTCAATATGCTCCTCCCGGAAACATCTGCCTCTGCTTTTGATCAAAGCGTTCTTCTGCTTCATCAACTGCTCGAGCTTCTTGAAATTTTTTTCTCTTTCCGCCACGGCGATATCCTGGTTCAACAACTTGTTCCTGTTCAAAGCCATTTTTTTTTGAAAATTGCCGATACTGGTGATGATATCTTTTTCAATTTCTGAGCGATCTTTTTTCAACTGCATTTTTTGTGAAAAAATATCATTGAGCCTGGCCTTTTCGGACGCGGTCAAACGTTGGGTGATCTCGGTGAAACGAATCTCGCCGTGTTCTTCATAACTGGCGAACAACAGGCGAATCATGTTGCGACTGGCCAGACCAGCCAGAAGTTCAGCGCTGAAAAACTCCCTGATCTCCGGGATCACTTCCGGGGCGCGCAGGAGCGCTTCCAGGATCTTTTCTTCCATAAGTGTTATTTGCAGAGGCTGTTCGGAATCCTCCGCGTGTTGGCCCGGTTGAAGCCCCAGTTTTACAAGATCGGCGGAAGTTTTAAAAAATGCGGCCATCCTATGAATGTAATCTTCTCGGATCACCGGATCGGACATTTTTCCGGTCGCGGCCATAACCAGGTCCAGGCCCTTTCTTTTCTGGTCCGGAATGGAAAGATCGAATTCGCGGTCGGCTTTGTTCAATAAAAAATTGAAACCGTCTTCAGTTCTAAGCAAGGCCTCGCGCAAGGCTTGCGCTCCCTGGGTGCGGATAAATTCATCGGGATCTTTCGCCCCCTCGAACACGACGATGCGGGGGTTGACGTTCTGTTCGAACATTTTCTCAATATTGCGGACCGTGGCCGCCTCGCCGGCGGCATCTCGATCATAAAAAATATGGATGTCATTGCAGAACCTCTTGAGCAAATGGATTTGCTTTTCAGTCAGGGCGGTGCCCAATGAGGCCGCCACCTGGCGAAAGCCCGCCTGGAAGAGGCTGATCATATCCAAGTAACCTTCGACCAGCAGTCCGGCTTTTTCTTCTTTCATGAAATTCTTGCTCAGGTGGAAGCCATAAAGGTGGTTGCCTTTTTTGTAGATCGGAGAATCGGGAGAATTCAAATACTTGGCCGCATCGTCAAAGATGGTGCGGCCTCCGAAAGCGAGTATGGTCCCGGTTTCTGAAAATATCGGGAACATGATCCGGCCCCGGAAACGATCGTAGGTCCTGTTTTTTTCTTTTTTCACAAGTAGGCCCAGCTCAATCGCTTTCTCCAATACCGCCCCTTTTTTTCGCAAATACCCGTTCAGACCCTCCCAGGAATTGGGCGCGTACCCCAGTGAAAAGTGTTCAATGGTGTCTTTTTTTATGCCGCGGTCTTTCAAATAAGCCAGTGCCGTTTTTCCCTCGCTGCCGCTGAAGAGGTTTTCCTTGAAAAATTCGCAGGCAAGCTCATTGATAAACAGATAGTCATCTTTTTTAACTGATTTGAAGCGGCTTTTTTCCAAAGGAATATTGAATTTTTCGGCCAGGAAATGCATGGCTTCGACAAAAGAAATATTTTCCATTTCCTGCACCATGGTAAAAATGTCTCCGAAACGGTTGCAGCCGAAACAACTGAAACTGTTTTTATCGGGCATGACGAAAAAAGAAGGCGTTTTTTCGGTATGGAACGGGCACAGCGCTTTAAAATTTTTGCCTGCCGGTTTCAGACTTACATAAAGCGAAGCTACATCGACAATAGAGATATGCTCTTTTATTTGATCTTTTGAATCCATTAAAAAAAACTATATTATTTATTATATTGCGCTATTTTTCGCTTTCTGTCAACAAAAAACCCGATCTTTTAAAAAGAAATCAGCATACATATTCCTGCCTGCAGGCCTCCCAAGTCAATTTCTGTGTCGATATTCTCGGGTTTGATCTTGATCTGGTCGAAACGGACGCCGAAATCAAGGGAAAAATGGCGGTTCACTATCAATTCAAATCCGGCTTCCAAGGATAAATTGCTGCCGCTGCCCTTGACATTGCCGATCACGGATTCTTCCTTGAAACTCAAATAATTGTAGCCGGCGCCGAGGTAAGGGCTGAAAAAGCCCAAATTGAAACTGTAGCGCAGGAAGGCATGTACCGGCAGCAGTGTCAAGGTGGTCTTGTCCTCGGTGAAAGTGGTTTGAGAAATCACTTTATACTGGGAAGCGGAAAGCCAGAAATACAGGCCCTGCCAGACATGAACCCCCAGCCTGCCGCCGTAAAGCACATCGCCTTTTCCGTAGATTTCCTTGAGTGGAAGGCTTTTGGGCTGAAAATATCCGGCATAGGGGCCGACCTTGAACAACATGTATTTTTTGGGCACCGGCGAAGCCGATGCGGCAGTGCCTGTCGCCTGCGTTTTGGCAGGAGATGAGACCGTCGGCCTGGCAGCGGCCATCACATCCAGAGCAGCGGCGACCGCAACCACAAACTGGACGGGTTGGCGTCCGGGGTCACCCTTCCAGTCATATACTTTGACCAGGTAATTGCCAGGTTTTTTATAACTGTAATTGACCGAAGATCCAAGCAGTACGTTTGTTTCTTTTTCGCCAGGCAGCATCGTGCCGTCCCCCATGTCCCAGCGCAGATGATCCGGGGTATTGAAGTTGGAAGCGCTGAATTGCATGGCCCGACCGGCAATAGCCCTTGCCGGCTCCATCCGCACCTGGCGCGGATCGGCAGCGACCACCAACTCCGCTGTCAGCGGCGGCTGGTTTTTATCTCCACCTGAATCATAGGCCTTGACCGTATAGGTGCCGGGGGACGTGTAGACATGGCTCACCTGGAAACTAGCCTTGACCACGCCCGGTCCGGGACCAGGAATGATCTCAGTGCCGTCTCCCAGATCCCAGGTGATTTTTTCCGGAGTGCGGAAATGTTGGGCGGTGATGACCATAGGGTGATTGGCCAGAGGCTTTTCCGGAGCGATATTCAAGGCGCGGGCATTGGCGCTGACCGTCACCTGGGCCCGGACTGGGGTCGATCCCATGTTGCCTTTGTCATCATAAACCCTGACCTGGAACTGGCCGGCAGCGGCATAGGCGTAGGCCAAGGTAACTTCCTGTCCCGGCGACGCTTTGCCGCCGCTGGTCAACACGGTGCCGTCGCCCATGTCCCATTTCAACAGATTCGGCGTGCGGAAATTGCTGGCGGTGAATAGCAGCGGCTGGCCGGCGACTGGAGCCGACGGCGAATACGTAACCCGCCTGTTTTCAGCCAATGCCTGTACGGCAGCCGCCGGGGCGGCTTCCACTTCACTTCGCAGGACATACCAGCGGCCCGCCTGGGGTTTGGCCAGTTCATTCAAGGCGGCAACCCGGAAATATTCGCCGTTTTCGCCCATGACCAGGAGTATGGTACCGAAACCGATCTCCTTGATGATCTTGGCGCCGGCATTGGGAAGGCTGCGGATCTTGGCAAAGCGGACAATTACCCTGACCCTGGGCGCATCATCCCGAGCCTGGTCGGCAGCCAAAAGGGATTGCGCCCCCGCTGCCAGGCCGGATTCGCTTTCCCAGGCCGGGCCGCAGATAAAAAAAACAAAAAACAATGCGCGTGCAAGAAAAACTCTTTTTGTTTTCATGGAAAACTACCATAGCACGCATTTTTTTAAAAGTAAAGATTGCAAAAAGCAACGGGATTTGCTATGTTCTGGACATGGAAAAAGTTTTGGCTATGGGGTTTTCTTTTGTCGTCTTTGTCATTGGGCTGGCCTTTTTGATCACCGGCCGCGTCGCCATCGGCCTCCTGCTATTGGCGGTCTCCCTGTTTCTTGTTTTCCTGGCCTTCCGCAAAAAAGAAACCGTGATCGTCGAACAGAAAATCGATATCGGCGGCGAAATCAACTCGCGGATATTAAAATGCAAGAACTGCGGTGCCGAATTGAATAAGGACGCCATGGAAGTGAAACTGGGGGCAGTTTTTATCGCTTGTCCCTACTGTAACAGCCAATACCAGCTAGAGGAAGAACCAAAATGGTGAAACAAATGAAATTGCCTGCCGTCTTTCTGGTGTTGGCGTTGGCGTTTTCCTTGCCTGCCGCGGCAGCCGATTACTATTTCAAGGTCGATACCCTTAAAGCCGTGCTCACAGTTCAGCCGGACAGCTCGGTGGAAATCCGCTACGCCATCACCTTCAGCCCCGAAGCAGGCAGCCACCCCATCGACATCGTGGATATCGGTCTGCCCAATGGAAATTACGATATCCGTACAGCCAGGGCTGCCATTGCCGGGAGCGAACTGAACGACATCAGAAATTCGCAATATGTCAAACCCGGTGTGGAAATCCATCTTGGCAGCAGGGAGATCCGTCCAGGTCGGACCGGAACCCTCGAATTTGCCATCAAGGTCGGGCAGATGATCTATCCCGACAGCGACGACAGCCTTTTCGCATCCCTGCAGTTCAAGACAACCTGGTTCGATCGCAAATATGTTTCCGGCAATGCCGAACTGCTGGAAATTCAATTCAATCTGCCTCCGGGCACCACTCCCGATAAAGTAAAATATCATGGCTTCGGCAGTTCCGCGTATCAGCCCAGCGAAACTTCCTATCAGAATAACCGTGTCGTCTACATCTGGCGCTGGCTCGGCCGGCCGGCGTCGGTCCCTTACGCGGCCGGGGCTTCCTTTTCCAGGAACCTGGTGGCCAGCGTTTTTTCCCCGCCCCGAACATCTGTTTTCAAGGCCCTTTTCACCGCATTCTTGGCTTTTTTCGGTTTCGTTTTCGCCCTGACTCCCTTATGGATCATCGCTTTGATCATTTTCGTCGCCGTACGCAGCAGCCGCAAGCGCATGAAACAATACCTGCCGCCGCGCATCGGCATCGAATCGGGCGGGATCAAGCGTGGCCTGACTCCGCCGGAAGCTGCTTTGCTGCAGGAGCTGCCGTTGCCCCAGGTACTGTTGCTCATCGTTTTCGGACTGCTGAAAAAGGAAACCCTGGCCATCAAGGAGATCGCGCCCAAGGATTTCCGCTTTCATTACCATAAAAAAGAGGGCTTGGAACACCAGGAATACGAAACCTCCTTCATCACCGCCATTGACGGCAAGAACCGTTTGAACAAGACAACATTGCGCAAGATGTTCACCGACATGATCATCGCTTTGCAGAAAAAAATGACCGGTTTTTCCCGCCGCGAAACCAACATGTACTACCTGTCGATCATGAACAAGGCCTGGGAGCAGATAAAAAACTCCCCGCGCGACAAGCTTCCCGAGGAACTGGCCGCTTCCCTGGAATGGCTGGCCCTGGACCCTGAATATGAAAAAAAATTGGGTCCTTATACCGAAGACGCGCTGTTCACTCCGCCAAGCCGTGATTACTGGTACCGCCATTTCCCGCAACGAACCACGGGAACGGGCGCCAGCACGGTCCCGGGCAAGGGCTATGGCCAGACCGTCAGCGGCGCGGCCAACCGCTTTGTCCAGTCCTTGCAGGTTTTTTCAGGCGCCCTGATCGGCGAGAGCGCTGCTTTCACCTCGGCCATCACCAAAGTGACCAATCCGCCTCCGGTGGCCGCATCCTCGGGTTCCAGCAGCCATGGGGGCAGCAGTTGCGCCTGCGCTTGCGCCTGCGCCGGCTGTGCCTGCGCTTGTGCCGGAGGCGGCCGATGAAAACCTATTCAGGAAAAAAAGCGATCGCCGCCATGCTGGTCGCCCTGGCCGCCGCCGCTTTTGCCGCCGCGGCTGTTGCTCAGCTTTTCAGCCGCGGTCATTTCCTGGCCTTGCGCCTGGGCGCTTCCCGCTACCAGAACGCCAATGGCTGGTTTCCGGCCCTCATTGTTTTCCTGGCGGTGATGTTTCTGATGACGCCGCTGCTGCTGCGCGCCTACGCCCGCAAAAATTTCCCTGAATTCCCGGCTGCCGGCCTGTTCCATTACTATAGCAGTGAAAAATTCGGCGCCAAGCGCATCCACCTGCGCGTGGAAAAGGACAAGACGGCCATTTTGATGGTCGACGCCTACCGCGTGGTTCATCTCAACGCCACGGCCGCGGCCATGGTCAAATATTTCCTTGACGACACGCCGCAGCGCGAAAGCCGCCGCCGCTTGGCCGCGGCTTTTCATATCAGCCAGGCCAAAGCCGGGCGCGACTATCGCGAGGTGCTGAAAAAGATCGACCTGCTCATAAACCGCAGCGATATCTGCCCGGTGACTTTTTTCGGCATCGACAAGATCGAAGCCTTCCAGACGCCGGTTTCGGCCCCCTACCGCATGGACCTGGCCTTGACCTACCGCTGCAACATCAACTGCTCTCACTGCTACAACCAGCGCCGCGAATCAGCTGAGTTGACCAGCGCAGAATGGAAAAAGATCATTAAAATCCTTTGGGACCAGGGCATCCCCCACATCGACTTCACCGGCGGTGAGCCGACCCTGCGCGAGGACCTGATCGAACTGATCACCTATGCCGAGGACCTGGGCCTCATCACCGGACTGCTGAC
Organism: Patescibacteria group bacterium; assembly: GCA_035528155.1. GTDB lineage: Bacteria > Acidobacteriota > Aminicenantia > UBA2199 > UBA2199 > UBA2199. The sequence continues at coordinate 49,080 of DATKZA010000070.1, forward strand.
CAACGGTGTGCGCCTGGCCGATGCCGCATTTGTCCGGCAGCTGAAGCAAGCCGGCCTGGATTATGTGCAAATCACCCTGGAATCGCACCTTGAGGAGGTCCACAACCAGATGGTTGCCAGCGATTCCTTCCGCCATACCGTGCAGGGGATTCGCAACGCCGCTGAGCAAGACATCCATGTCCTCACCAACAGCACGATCACCAATGCCAACAACGGCCAGATCGAAGAGATCATCCCCTTTCTGAAAAGCTTGGGAGTCAGATCCTTTGCTGTCAACTCTATCATCAAGGCCGGAAAATCGCGCCACCAGGACCCCGGGTTGAGCGAAGAGGAACTTTTACCCGTCATCAAGCGCCTGCAGCAGAAGGCCGAACAGGAAGGGATGAGGCTCACCTGGTACACGCCGACCCAGTATTGCCGGCTGAACCCGGTCGAACTCGACCTGGGCGTCAAGCAGTGCACGGCCGGCAAATACAACCTGGCCGTCGAGCCCGACGGCACGGTCATCCCCTGCCAGAGTTTTTTCCGTCCCCTGGGCAATATCCTGAATGATCCTTTTGAAAAAATTTACCAGCATGATTTTCTGCTTTCCCTGCGGCGGCGCGACTGGGCCATGGACAAGTGCCGTGAATGCCAATGGCTTTCCACCTGCGGCTGCGGCTGCCCGCTGCAAATCAGTGAAGATTCATTTTGCTGCCCCGATCTTTTAAGCAACCCGTGAAAAATATCCGCGCCGAACTGGAAGCACGGGAAAACAATGTCCTGCACCCGCGGGCGGCGCGCAGCAGCGAAAGTGGTCGCCAGCGCCCGGAGAAGCCGTCGCCGGTGCGCACCGAGTTCCAGCGCGACCGTGACCGTATCCTGCACTCGAAAGCGTTCCGCCGCCTGAAGCACAAGACCCAGGTGTTCATCTCCCCGGAAGGCGATCATTTCCGCACCCGGCTGACCCACACCCTGGAATTGAGCCTGATCGCCCGGACCATCGCCCGGGCCCTGAACCTGAACGAGGACCTGACCGAGGCCATCGCCCTGGGTCACGACCTAGGCCATACCCCGTTCGGGCACATCGGCGAAGCGCTCCTTGATGAACTCTGCCCCGGCGGTTTTCGCCATTACGAACAGAGCCTGAGGGTGGTCGACAAGCTGGAAAACGAGGGGTTGGGACTGAACCTGACCGCGGAGGTCCGCGACGGCATCCTCAAGCACTCCAAGGGCCAGGGGGAAGTCATTCCCAAAAAACGCGAGCTGCTCCCCGTCACCCTGGAAGGCCAGATCGTGCGCTTGGCCGACATCATCACCTACGTCAACCACGACATCGACGATGCCAAGCGGGCCGGGATCATTTCTGAAAGCGATATCCCCGAATCGAGCAAAAAACTCCTGGGCAGCAAGTACGCCAAGCGCATCGACACCATCGTCATCGACGTCATCAACGAAACCCTGAAGAACGATCTCGAGATCATCACGACATCCACTGCGGTCTTTGCCGAATTGCTCAAATTGCGGGATTTTCTTTTTCAGAACGTCTATTTCCGCCTCGAGAGGCTGAGCGAAAAGGAGAAGACCAGGGAGATCCTCCTGGCCATCCATGCCCATGTCGGCCGCGACCCTCAGGCCTACGTCAACCCCTACCCGGAAGATGATCCCGTCGCGGTTCGGGTCATCGACTTCATTGCCGGCATGACCGACAACTACGCCCTGAACCTGTTCAAGAAGATATCTTTTCCCGAATACCTGCAGCCATAAAATCTTTGCCCCCAGAAATTTCTCCCGGTTGCACCGAAAGGTTATTCGTTTCGCCGGTCTTTACTGGTGAATTCCCTGCCGCGATTGACATTTCAAATCTTTTCCAGCAAAATACCCGCATGAAGAGAACGAGCGTTTGGAGGGATATTTTCCCGAAGAATCATGGAGAGCAAAAATGAAATGTAAGCTTCTTGGAATGATGCTGGTAATGGTATGCCTGGCGTCTTTTTCCTGCGTCACCAGCAGCGAAACAGACGACAATGACGATGCCAATCCGCCGAATTTCGTGAAAGACGCCTGCTCGGGCTGCACGTCGGAAGAAAATATTGGCAATGTGACCGGCATCCGTTTCTTTAGTTATGTGAAGAATACCGGGGGCAGCGGCAAGATCAGCATGACCATCGGCGCCGGAGACAGAAACGCCACCAAGCAGTTTGACGTAACTGCCGGGACAAGGTACGTTTTCCAAGCTTCCGTGCCGGTGGAAAAATCGAGTACAGCCACTTTTACCTATTCCGCAAAATTCCCCGGGTCACCGGGATACACGGATACGCACACGGTAAGCGGATATCACCACACGGGTGCTCCCTTTGATCTGCAGATGAACCCAAAATAAGCGGAATCCATTGTTCCCGGAAAGGTTTTTCACCCTCATGAAAAGACAAATTTATACAATAGCCTGCGAATAACCGCAAAATAAAACCGCAACGGGTTCGCGAACTTTCCAGCGCCAGCGTTTGCCCGGTACCAGCCGCTTATTTTGTTTGCAGCCAGGGACGGAAGGCCGCATCCAGTTCGCTTTCGCTCATGGCGCCGCTGACGCGGTGCACTTCTCCGCCCTTGACAAACATGATCAGGGTGGGAATGCTGAAGATCTGGAACTGGGAAGCCAGGCCGGGCTCGGCGTCGGTGTCGACCTTGGCCACGGTAATACCGGGCTGGGCGGCGGCGAATTTTTCCAAAGCCTTGGCCATCTGGCGACAGGGCCGGCACCAGTTGGCCCAGAAATCCACCAGCATGGGTTGGGGATTCATGCGGATCGAGGATTCGAAATTGTCTGTTGTCAGGATCCGCAGGCGGGGTATATCCGCAAGCGGCAGCGGTTTCTTGCATTTGCCGCACAAGGGCACGCCGCGCATATCGCCGCGGACACGGTTGGTAACGCCGCAAGCCGGACAACGGATGATTTCAGCCATGCTATTTCTCCACTTGTAGCTCACTGACCATTTCAACAAGGCGTTCCAGGCCTTCGGCCGCATTGGTTTTTCCCACGATCCTGCCTTTTTTGAACAGAAAGCCGTGGCGCTTTGAAAAAGCCAGTCCGATATCGGCGTCCTTGGCTTCGCCCGGGCCGTTGACTTCGCAACCCATGATGGCCACGCGCACAGGACAGGGGAAACGCAGGCGGCCGATCTTTTCTTCAAATTCCTTCACCAGTGAGATAAGGTCCACGGCAGTGCGGGCGCAGGTCGGACAGGAAATGATCTCGATACCATTGCGGGCCAGTCCGGCGGCCATAAGGATCATCCGGGCCACTTTGATCTCCCGGACCGGATTCGCGGTCAGCGAGACGCGGATGGTGTTGCCGATGCCGTCAAGCAACAGGCTGCCGATACCCAGAGCCGAGCGGATGCTGCCGGAAAAAAAAGTTCCCGCTTCGGTTACGCCCAGGTGCAGCGGATAAGGGCATTGCCGGTCGGCCAGCCGGTTGGCGGCCACCGTTTCCCTGACGTCGTGCGACTTCAACGAGATCTTCATGTCAAAAAATTGCTGGTCTTCAATAAATTTGATCTTGTCCAGCAGGGATCTGACCATGGCCTCGGCCCGGGACAGCCCGGCCCGCCAATACTTTTTTTCCAGCGAACCGGCGTTCACGCCGATGCGAATGGGGATCTTTTTCTGGGCGGCCAGACGGACGACGGCTTTCAGTTTCTCGTTGCCGCCGATGTTTCCGGGGTTGATGCGGATGCCGTGGGCGCCGTTATCCATGGCCCCCAATGCCAGGGCGGCGTCAAAATGAATATCGGCGATCACGGGCAGGGGCGATCGCGCCGTGATCTTCCGGAAAGCCGCCAGCGCCGATTTTGCCGGGACGGACACGCGTACGATGTCGCAGCCGGCGCCTTTCAGCCGTCGGATCTGTTTCAGGGTGGATTCAACATCTTCGGCCGCGGTATTGGTCATGGACTGGATAGAAACGGGATGAGCCCCGCCAATGCCGACCCGGCCGACGAATATTTCCCTTTTCATGTAGAAATTATAACGAATTCAGTAACAAGTAACAAGGAACAAGTGACGAGGAACCTCAAAATATCGAACTATTACCAGCAATTCTCTTCATTCTTGTCACTTGTCACTAAAAAAAAGGGGCGGCTTTCAGAAAGCCGCCCTATTTTTTGGACTCGTTACTTTACTGTGATGGGAATGGCCTTGGTCCTGGCTTCCTCGATCTTGGGAATGGTGAGTATAAGGATGCCGTCCTGTAGCGACGCGTCGATCTTCTTGGCGTCTACATTTTTAGGGATCGTGAACGATCGCTCGAAAATCCCGTAATTCCTTTCCAAGCGATGGCAGCTTTCATTCTTGGTTTCCTCTTCCTGTTTTCTCTCGCCACGCAGGCTGAGCGTATCGCCGGAGAATTCGACTTTGACGTCTTCTTTTTTGAAACCCGGAAGCTCGATTTTAAAAACGTAAGCATCCTTGGTTTCATAAATATCAGTCATGGGGCGCCAGGCGCTCGGCGTCAATCCGCTCTTGGAAGATTCATCAAAAAAATCCTCCCCAAAAATCCTGTTCCAGCGGCCGTACATATTGGCCAGCTCCGAATAGGGTTGCCATTTGGTTATTCTCATATTAACCTCCTTTATTTTTTTCCACAAGAAATATAGAATAATTTTTCATTTTTTTCAACATATCTTATTGTTTTTTTATTATATTTATTTTAGTGTTCTTTTATCAACTATTGATATTTTCCAGCTATTGATTTTCAAAGGCCTTTCGGCTATTATTGTTTAGCAAATGAAAACAGCAGATTTGCTCATCCGTGTTCGCCAGGGCGATCCCGTGGCTTTGGCCAAAGCCATCACCATGGTGGAAAACCGCAAAAAAGATTATAAAAGTCTGTTGGAAGGGATATATCCATTGCTCGGCAAAGCATTGAAGATCGGCATCACCGGAGCTCCTGGCAGCGGCAAAAGCTCATTAATCGAGAAAATGATCGCCGTGTTGAAGGCCCAGGGGGTCTCCATCGCGGTCCTGGCCGTTGACCCGTCATCCCCATTCACGGGCGGAGCGCTGCTCGGCGATCGCCTGCGCATGATCCAGCACAGCAACGATGCCAACGTCTTCATCCGCAGCATCGCCAACCGAGGCCAATTGGGAGGCTTAAGCCTTTCCACCCATGAAATCGTCGATTTGCTCATTGCGGCCGGCAAGGAGATCATCCTCATCGAGACCGTGGGTGTCGGCCAGTCCGAGGTTGACATCGTAAACGTCGCCGACATGGTGCTCATGGTGCTGAATCCCGACAGTGGCGACGAAATACAGATCTTCAAGGCCGGCATCATTGAGATCGCCGATATATTCGTCATCAACAAGGCCGATCTGGGTGGCAGCGACAACAAGATCAGCGAGATCAAGAGCTATTTCGCCACAGCCGCCAGGAGCCCGTTGATCTTCCCTACTTCGGTTAAGGAAGACAGGGGAATTCCTGAACTGCTGGCCGCGATCCGTCAATTCCAGCATGAGGAAAGCGGCCGCATCGATGAAAAAAGGGCCAACATAAAAAGAAATTATGTGGAAAAGATCGTGGCTGAACGCGTCCGGGAAGAGATGCGCCTCAATTCAACCATTGAGGACATGCTCAAGACCGCGCCCAGCGCCAATCCTTTTCAGTTGGCCGAGACGATCTTTAAGAAAATCAAAACAGGAGACAGCGATGATAAATAAAATTGATCATATCGCCATTGCGGTAAAGGATCTGGCCGAGGAGATCACCCGCTACCGGAATGTTCTCGGCCTCGAGTACCTGGGCTCGGAAGTGGTCACCGAGCAGAAGGTGACGGTAGCCATTTTCAAGATCAACGATGTGTTCATCGAACTCCTCGAACCCACCGGGCCGGATTCCCCTATCAGTGCCTTCATAGAAAAAAAAGGCGGCGGCCTGCACCACCTCGCTTTGGAAGTGGACGACATCAAGGCCGCCATCAAGCGTTTGCAGGAAAAAAACGTGCAAATGCTTGACGCCGAACCAAAAATCGGCGCCCACAACTCCCGGATCGCCTTCGCCCACCCCAAAAGTTTTTCAGGAGTATTGTACGAACTGAAACAGAAATAGGATGAATCATAAAACCAGGCTGGCCATCCTTTGGCACATGCACCAACCCAGCTACCAAAATCCCCACAGCAAAAAATTCGATCTGCCCTGGCTGCGCCTGCATGCGCTGAAGGACTATTTCGGCATGGTCCATGTGCTTGAGGAATTCCCCTCACTGCGCATGACCTTCAACCTGGTGCCATCGCTGCTGGCCGGGTTGCAACGGTACGCCAACGGTGCCAGTGACGAATTCCTCGATCTGTTTCGCAAACCCGCCGCAGAACTGGGACCGGAAGATACCCGCTTCCTGGTGCGCCATTTCTTTTCCATTCATTACGAAAACCACATCAAGCCCTACCGCCGCTATGATGCGCTTTACCAGAAAAAGATGATGCGCCTGGGTCAGCCGTCCGAACCCGACTGGCTCCGGGTTTTCACGACGGCCGAGCTCCGCGACCTGCAGGTCTGGTTTCAGCTGACCTATTTTGACGAATTCTACAAGGAGGGCGATCCCCGGGTCCAGTCCCTGATACGCAAAGGCCAACAGTTTTCTGAAGACGACAAGCAAACGGTCGGCGCCGTGGAAAAGGAAATCCTGGGGCGCATCATCCCCGAATACAAAAAATTCCATGAGCAGGGCCGGATCGAATTGTGCACCAGTCCTTTTTACCATCCGATCCTGCCGCTCCTGCTTGACCCTCAGGCCGGAAAAAAAGCCAACCCCGGCCTGGCCCCGTACGACCTTGATTTCAACTGGGAGGAAGACGCCCGGGCCCAGCTGCAGGCCGCTTTGCAATTCATGCAAGAGACATTCGGCGCCAAACCGCTCGGCATCTGGCCCCCGGAAGGAGGCCTTTCGGAAGCGGTGCTGCATCTGCTTGAAAAAGCCGGCATCGCCTGGACCGCTTCCGATGAAGAGGTCCTGAGCCGATCGCTGCCCCGCCCCCTGACCCGTGATGGTGAATTCATGGTCGACGACCCGGGGGCTCTTTATACATCCTACACCATGGCCGGCAGCGCCCTAAAGGTTTTTTTCCGCGACCACCTGCTTTCCGATCTGATCGGGTTCTATTACCAGAAATTCCCCGCTGCCGATGCGGCGGCCGACCTGTTCCGGCGCATCAAGGCCATTGCCGGGGCCGGACCCGAAGGCCTGACCATCCCCATCATCCTGGACGGCGAGAACGCCTGGGAATTCTACGCCCACAGCGGTCGTGATTTCCTGCGTGAATTCTACCGCCTGGTCAGCCGCGACCACGAAATTGAAACGGTTACCTTTGCCGCCGCCCTGGACCGCCCGGCCCGCGAACTGCAGAAATTGAAAAGCGGCTCCTGGATCAACGGCAATTTCGACATCTGGATCGGCGATCGTGACGACCAGCGGGCCTGGGAATTGTTGAAGGGCGCCCGGGACACTTTCATGGCCGCAAAAGACCGGCTCAGGCCGGAACAGGTCCGCGAAATCGAAGAGCTCCTGCACACCGCCCAGGGCAGCGACTGGTTCTGGTGGTACGGCAAGGAAAACTACACTCCCGATATCGAAATTTTCGATGAGCTTTTCCGCCAGAACCTGCAAAAAATTTTCCAGGTCCTGGACCAGCAATTTCCCGAGGAACTGCTCACCCCCATCCCCAGGTCAACGCCCAGCGACCGCCTTTCCGTGGTCGCACCGCAGGATTACCTGGAGGCGCGTATCGACGGCCAGAACAGCGATTACTTCGAATGGCTCGACGCCGGGCGCGTCGACATCCTTTCCTACGGTGGCGCCATGAACATCGCCAACCCGCTGGTCAAGACGCTCTATTTCGGGTTCAGCCGCGACCATGTTTTTCTCAGGATCGATACCAAGAAAAACGCCCGCACCTATTTCGAAAACGGGTTTTCATTGCGGCTACTGCTGCAAAACGGCCCGCACAGCTGGCAGGGCGCCATACGCCACCAGGAGCGCGAACTGGTTCTGGATAATTTTTCGGCCGGCGTTGGCGGAGCGGTCGGAAAGATCATCGAACTGAAGATCCCTTTCAGCTCCTTGATGCTCAATGAAGGCGCCGAGTTCCAGCTGCAAATGCACTGGTCGTTCAACGGCCAACCTTTCCAGGCCATCCCCGCCCGCGATCCCTTGAAGATCAAAATTCCCGACGCCAAGGCTTATTCGGCCTATTGGCAGGTGTAGGAGCTGAAGTCAGTAATCGGTGTACGGCATACGGTTTACGGTA
>DATKZA010000071.1:0-6453 GCA_035528155.1 Patescibacteria group bacterium
GTGCTGATCACGAAATTATCATGAGTAATGTTACCCGGGATCACGAATTGCTGTCAAATGTTTTGCAATGGCAAAAAGGTCATAATGCAAATCCCGCCCGCGGCAGCGGACATAAAATTAGGCGCTTTCGCGATGCCCCGCCTCGAGCGCCCGCCGCAGCGCCGCCCCGGGCACCGGCTTATCCTGAAATTCCCCGACCGTCCGCCTCTGTTTCACCACGTCATAAAATTCCACACTCGGACCCTCCTGCACTGTTTCGTTGAAGTCGCCATCCCTCCGTTCGGCTGCTGGACCCTGTTCGCCTCCGGCGGCAACCGGTCCAGCCCTCTACCGCGTCCGCAGTTCGCCCACCAGGGAGATCATGGTGTGGGCGACCAGGTCGGGCGCATCCAGGTAGAGGTAATGCGAGGACTCTGCGGCGAGAACGAACTTGCCTTTTGTGGATCTGGCGGCCAGCTTGCGGCTCTGCTCGACCCAATATTTCTGGTAGGCCTCGGCCCCTTCCCCGAAAGCAGGGTTGGGCTTGCCCGCGGCGATCACCACCAGGGGCACGTCGGCGAACGTCGCTATCCCGCCGACCAGCCTCGCCGTCGCCCCGAACATCTCGCGATGCTCTGAGGCGATCATGCGGAAGAAGGGGGAACGCGCCCGCTCCCGGGCATCGCCGGACTTGGCGGCGGAGTCGGCGATGGCCTGCCATTCCGCGGTCATGCGCTCGGCCATGGACGCGAGGTCCGCGTATTCCTGCCCGAGCAGGAACGAGAGCGGCGGCGGGTCCAGCAGCACCAGCCCGGCGACGTCGGCGGGGTGCCTGGCGGCGAACGCCTGCACGATCAAGGCCCCGAGCGAATGGCCCACCAGCACATAGGGGCCGGGGACCGACGCTTTCTTGAGCAGCGCCTTCAGCTCCTCCGCCTCGCGGCCGGCGTCGCGGGGCAGCGGGCCGGCCTCGCTGCGCCCGTAGCCGGCGCGGTTGTAGGTGATCACCCGGGTCACCCGGGCAATGCTCGCCTGCAGCGGCTTGAGCTTGTCCAGCTGGTCGGTCAGGCCGGCATCGATGACCACGACCGGCGTCCCGCTTCCCTCGCTGCGGTACTGGAGGCGGTGCGTCCCGATATCGACCATCCCGTCGAAAAATGACCTGCCCTGCCCGGCGCACGCTGCCAGGAGAATGCCGGCAGCAAAAATTATCGCTGATCTTTTCATGACTTCCATGCCTCCCTGTTCATGCCTGCGGACCGCTTTCGCTTCTTATCATATATCCCAAAGCCGCAAAGTTAAGCGCCGGCCTTTTTTTTTCAAATGATATGCGGCGGGAAGCGCTCGCTGCGCCAGGCGTATTGCGCGTTGCCGGTTCTCTGCCTACCAGCAGGGGGAAGCGAAGGCTTCCTCGCCCATGTCCAGGTGGCGCCAGCTCCAACTGAGATCGAAGTTCTTGTTGATCGCTTCCGGAGCCGCTTCCGTCAGCTCGACCCAGATGACGGCCGGATCGGTGCTCCCGTAGCACAGGTGGAACTTGTCGGGATCAGTGGGGTGGACCGGCTCCACGGTCACGCGGTAGCGGCCCGGGGCGTTGAACACGACGAGGGAATAGCGGCAGATCCCGTCGCTGCCGAAGGTGAGGGTCGAGGAGCAGACCGTCCGGGTGCCGTTCGAGAGCTTGGCCTTCAGCTGCAGCCCGTTGAGCCACTCGATATGCTGGCCGCCGAGGGCGATGACCCGGCCCGACACCCTGTAGGCTTTGCGCTCCAGGCGCATCTGCGGCAGGCACTCCAGGTCGAATACGGCCTTGTTGGAGGTGCGGGAGTTGGGCGCCAGTATTGCGATCTGCGCCCAGTAATCTTCATATTTCCCCATTGTGCCACCCAGTTTCCACTCGTGGGTCACCGTCTTGGTGCCCGCCGATTCGAAAACCAGGGTGTAGATTTTTCCCGGGATGCCGTCGCTGCGCCTCCAGGTATAGCGCACCGTGCCCTCGCGGTTGGTCGTGATCCTGCCGGTGAAGATGAACTTATGGGGGCAGAAGCCCTTGTACTCCCTCTCCGAGACCGACACCGACACTCCCGTCACCTTGAAGGCTTCGATCGCGAAAGCCGCCGTGCCGGCTGCGATGAATGCGATAAGGAATGAAATCAGTTTTTTGCGCATGGGTGCCTCCTTTGTTCGCCCGGCGGATCGCTCCGCGCAAGCCAGGTGAGTATATATGACTTACCGAACGGATATCTCAGGCCCCGGACCCAGTCCCGGATCCATCTCCCCGCCGGCGCCAGAAATAACGGTCTTCATGATGCTGATCCCTGGCTCATACCAGCCCCGCATTACTTTTCCATTGACACGATAAGCAGTTTATCCTGCTCCGGTCTGATCTTTAAAGTAAGCACAATGCCTTTCCGGAAAGGCCACAATTCCTTGAACTTGATCGCCGATTGAGGAGTGGGAAATCTCCTTTCAAGATAGAAAGCGAGTTCTTTTTCCTGCAATTCTCCTGCGAGTACCTGCACATTGAAAAAATTTACCCGGTACAGGGTATATTCGTAGTCTCCCTCTGTTACGCTTACCAGCGGCAGAAGGTTGTTCAGCTGTGCCGTAACCTTGATTTGGAATGTATTCTCACTGTACCATGGGATAAGGTTTTCCCTGGTGTACGCGTTGACCTGTGCGGCCAGCTCCGGCAAGACGGTTATTTTAGATCCGGCAAGAAGCGGAAGCGAGCAGAATAACAGGGCAAGAGCCAAACTTTTTCTCATATTTTCTCCTCATGAACAACCGGGATCAAATCTCATTTTCAGACATTTACGCCGCTCTCAAGCATCGCCCCCAATTCCCGGTTGCCTCGATCCCGGAAACTTCATTTTTCATCATTTTTTTCTGAAGTCACAAAGTCAAGCACCGGCCCCAGTTTCTCATGATCGATCTCCACCTATACGGAATTCATTAACCTTCCATGAATTGTCATAATGAAAGACCTGACACTGTTTCTTCCGAACAGCGGCCCTGAAATGGAATCACGTCATTCGAACTTCGACGACATCCTGAAAATGCAGGACCACATAATAGGCCCGGACCTGGATGGTGAACAGGGCACAATCGGATGCTGAAAGGAACTCCCGGAGATAGGGATGCTTGCGCAGAAAAAGCTTCGCGAATTTTTCACGGTTTCGCCCGCGCAGTTCCAGTGCGTCGCCGAGGGCGGTGATGCCCGTGGCTTGCTGGAAATCCGTTTCACGGTTCGAACGGTCGTCGATAAAAATAGCGACCCGCTTCCTGCGCTTCAGGTTCTTGTATTTGCTGGTCGAGCGCTTGGTGGCGAAAAAGATATTTTTTAGGTCGCCGCTGGCCGCAAAGGCCACGATGTTCTGGTAAGGATATGCCTGTCCCAGGGTGGCCAAAATGCCCAGCTTTTGTGCGGTCAAAAGGTCCGTGATGGTTTTGCGCAACGAACGCGTCATCCCTTCACCCACAGGAAAAACAGCGACGGTGCTTGTAAATATGTGCTTTAATCATGAGTTAGATCAACAAGCAAGCTATTTAGAAAGCTATCCAGGAAAGTACTCTGATTCATGAAAAATTGCAAGCACCGCCCCCATTCCAGGACCCAGTTCTTAGACTTCGCCGGTGGCTTTGACCGTGGCGGCTTCGAACATCAGCACCAGGGTGCGTTCGCTAGCGCGCGGCCGGTGCCGCACGCCCTTGGGAACGACGATCCCTTGCCTGGGTCCAAGTTCAACGGTCTTGTCTTCAAAATCGATGATCAATTTGCCTTCCACAATAAAAAAGAATTCATCTTCCCGGTCATGTTGGTGCCAGTGGAACTCGCCCTTGAATATGCCCAGGCGAACCAGCGAGTCGTTGACCCGGCACAGGGTCTGGTTGAACCAGTCGTGTGGGCACGCCTTTTCCAGCAAGTCAATATCGATCTTCTCCATGGCCCCGAACTTGATATCGGTCTGGATCACGTATTTCGTGTCTGCATTCACGCGGCCTCCTTTGCGGATTTTCCCGGGCCCTATCCCGTAGGGGAAATTACTTCCTAGTCAACTCGATCCAGGAGGACAGCTCATAGTTCGCCTGGCGCGTTTCAACCCATTGGGTCGCCGTGGCCTGGCCGCTCAGCCGGTCTCCCCGGCGCACCAGGGCCAGCCTGACCCTGTCCCCATGGCGCCTGCCGTCGGCCGTGGGGATCAGCCCCGGGAAATCCCCCATCAGGAAGCCGTCCGTGGCGACGCTCAGGTCCAGTTGGACCTTCTCCTGTCCCGACAGGACGATCTTCGCCCCCGCCTCATTGCTGATCTCCAGCTCGGCCACGATCTCCCTGTCGTAGGCCACGATCCTCCCCTTCCATTTCCCGAGGAGTCCCTCCGCGATCCGCCGCTCTCCCGGAGGCCCAGCGGCCGGCCCTCCCTCTTCCCGGGCCTTGCTGAACCCCGGGATCAGCGCGGCGCAGATCTCCTCCTGGATCTCACCGAGGTGGTCTCCGATCTCGCTGTTGCACAGGATGACCAGCGCCAGGTCCTCGGCCGGAACCAAACGCATGAAGTTGTCCGCGCCGGGAACCTCCCCGCCATGATAGACGGACCGGTACCCCGCTTCATTGATATCGAAGTACCAGCCGATCCCATAGCTCGCGTTGCCTGGAGGAAAGGCCTCCTGCATCTTGCCGATCGCGTCGTTTGACAGGATCGCATCCTGGTCGGGCAGACGGTCCTTCAGGTGGAACATGGCGAAACGGACCAGGTCGTGGGCGCTGAGGTACATGTCCGACGCACCGGGGTAGGATGCCCGGTAGTCGGGAATGGGCCTGAACCCGGGCGTGTAGCAAACTGCGGCTTGGTCCGGGGCACGATTCCCTTCCTTGACGCCGGCCTCCGCCATCTTCAGCGGCAAGAAAACGCTCTTCTCCATGAAGCGGGAAAATTCCGTCCCCGACGCCTGGGAAATCAGATATCCGATCAGCTGGTAGCCGAGATTGCAGTATAGGAACGACCGTCCCGGCGCAAAGGCGACGATTCCGTAACGCCGAACCGTTTCCGGGAGATCGCGGGGGCCGTCGGCCTCGTTTGCAAAGAAAAACTCGCAGTAGGGCGGCATTCCCGACCGATGGTTGAGAACGTGCCGGACGGTGACCTCCCTTTCGCCGCCGACAAAGGACCTGATCTTCAACCGGGGCGCGTAGTCGAGGACGGGCCTGTCCAGGTCCACCAGGCCCTTTTCGACCAGCGTCATGAGGCCGGTCGCCGTGATCGTTTTGGCGATCGAGCCGGAACGGTATCTTGTGCGGGGCGTGGCACGGAATTTCTTCTCTACGTCCGCCCAGCCAAAGGCCTCCTCCCAGACGATCTTTCCATCCTTGGCGACCGCGATGGACATGGAAGCCGCCTGGCCCGCGGATACCAGGCCGGCCACCTTTTCCCGGACGCCCTGGAGCCGGGCGTCGAACGCCTGCGGCGAAGCGCCTCGCACGCGCACCGGGACCGGGACGTTGCAGATCTCCACGCGGCCGGGCTTGTGCAGGAACCACTCCTCGCTCCGCTCGCGGCGGGCCTTGATCAGCCGGCGGAACGTCCCGCTGTCGGTGCGCAGGACCTCCAACTCGCTGCGCTCGGCCGGCGGCACGTCGGCGACGACGCGGACGGAGCGGATCGGGATGCACTGCTCCGGCTTCTCGATGAAGCCCATCGGGCCCGAGGCGCGCGGCAGGGACGAGAGGACCTCCATGCCCTGGACCACGCGGCCGAAGAGGGTGCAGTTGCGGTCGAGGTGGCGCGGGGCGTGGCCGATCACCGCGTAGTCCTCCGCGCCGCCGCCGCTGTCAGCCGCGTCGCCGCGGCCGGCGCCGACCATGCCGTAGCAGTGGACGAGCCACATCCGGCCGCTGGCCTTGTCACGGGCAGCGGGGAAGCCGCTTACGAAACCGACCTCCCCGGCATAGACGTCGCCGTCGGGCAGCGGGGTGAAGGGGAGATCGTCGCCGCAGGGACGATCGAACTCGGCGGGCAGGGTCCTTTTCGCATCGAGGATCTTGCGCGCCCTCGCCGGGTCCTCGGCGTTGGGGTCCCCCCACTGCACCACGTAGTTGTCCTGGACGCGGACGATGGCCAGGCCGTCGAAGTACTTTTCGCGCGCCAGCGCCTTGACGTTGGCCGCGTGCCGCGGCGCGAACATCGGGGCCAGCTCGATGACCACCCGCCCGCCGGCCAGCTCGAGATAGACCGTGTTCTCGGGATCGAGCAGCCGCCAGTCCTCGGCCTTGGCCGCGGCCAGCACCTCGGCCACGGTCATCGGCTTCCCTGCCGGCGTCTCCGCCGCGTGTGCCCACGGGAACGCGACTGCCATCAGGCAGGCCAGGGCGAATCCGCCGACGATGTATCTCCAGCCCCGGGCAAAAGCCCGGGCGCCTTTCATGTCGATTTTCATTTGCAACCCTCCTTCACGGAAAAACTTGAGCGCAGCGCC
>DATKZA010000072.1:0-3185 GCA_035528155.1 Patescibacteria group bacterium
ACTTCGACCCCGGCCCCGAACAGGGCGGGGAAATTTTCCCGGTGCAGGCCGGCGATCAGGTCCTGGACCTCGGCTGCGGTCGCGGCCTTGGCGATACGGGCGAAATCTTCCTGCAACGGCTTGGTGCCCAGGGCTTCGATCCTGTCGGCATCCATGGCCGCGGCGAAGAAATCACCGACTTTCTGCGTGGCCTTCCCCTTGACCGCCGTGGCGGAGCCGGCGGCCAGGCCCTGGAAAAGTTCATGCAGTCTCGAGCGATTCTGTTCGCGCACCTGGTCGAATGCGTCGTACTCGCTCTTGTCGGCGGGCATGGCCAGGTTGCGGATCCAGGCGCCGTTGGCATAGCGGAAGAAATCGTCGCCGGGTCGGATCGAAAGGTCCATGTTTTTTTTGTCCAGCGCCGGCTGGTTTTCAGCAGCGGCGAGAAGCGACATTATGGGCAGCAAAAAGAGCAGCGCAATAAGCGTTATCAACGTTTTGCAGCCTGCAAAAGAATTTTGTTTCATTGATTCCTCCTGTGCATTTTTTTTTATAACGAAGATATTCAAGGTTGTATATACGTCGGCGGTCAGCAAAAAGTTGTCTGTCGGCGGCAGGCCGGCATCAGCCGGAAAAAAAGACGACGAAGGTGATTTTTTTGAAATTTTTCAAATCCTCTATCCTCTTGCGACAGAGATTATAGAGGATTTTTTCAATCTTTTCTATCCGTTGCTCAGAACTGGTAGCGGTAGCTGATCTTGAAAAACAGGCTCTGGCGGGTCTGGTAATAGCGGTCGCCGGTCACGCCGCGCTGCCAGCGGCCCTCGCTCCAGGATTGGCTTTCGTTCAGCGAGCCGTAGCCCAGGTAGAGCACCGTGCCCGGGATATAGGTGAACGAGGCCAGGAAGTCGCCCAGGACCCGCTTGTAGAAATCGTCGTATTGGAGCAGGCCGCGGACGAACAGCTTCTGGTTGAACTGGTAGGTGAGGCGGCTGCGCCATATCCCCTGGGTATAGACCCGTTCGCCGTTGTCGGCGCGGTTGAAGCGGCAGATGACATGTTCGGCGAACAGGTTCAGGTTCTTGTTGGGCTGCAGCGTGCAGTTGAAATGGAACTGGGTGCGGTTGCCCAGGAAGGGAGCGACCGGATCGTAGTAGATGGCATCGCCGAAGCTGCCGCAGGAATGGAGGTTGATCCACTTCAGGGGCTGCAGGTTGATGTAAAACTGGCCGAGGGTGCGCTGGAACTCCCGGCCGGCCCAGCATTCCTGGGCCAGGTAGAATGAACCGCCGGCATTGCCCTTGAGGATGAAATTCGTATTCAGTTCCAGCATCAGCTCCTTGTCGTCCAGGCCCGACACCCGGTCATGGATATAGGCTCCGTAAATCGTGGGAGTGACTCCGAAAAGCCAGGGAACCTTCTTGGCGTCGGGCGCGAATTGCTGCTGCAGGTAGAATTTGAAAGTGGAAATGCCGCTGCGCTGATAGTAGGCGGTATCCATCTGGAAATCGGGATCGATGTTTTCGGTCATGAGCAGGAGAGTCGTTTTGGCCTTGGAAAATATGTATTCGGCGGTCAGGTAGCCGCCCTTGCTGTCGCCGCTCGCTCCGGGGCGGTTGGAATAAGACTGGATGTAGTGGCCCGTTGCCTGGTGGTTCTTGAGGAAGCGGAAGGAAAAGTCGGCGGCCAGGGCGCGGTTGTACTCTTCGCCGAACTCGCGGCCGCTGTAGAGCATGCCGATGTAATTGTCGTTGCCCAGCCCCAGCTTGCCGCGGCCGATCCAGAATGTCGCCTTGCGGCCCAGGTCGGGATTCTCTTCGCCGTCTCCAAAAGGGTTGCCCGGGGAGCGGTCGGCCGAGGCGATCAGGGCGAAAGAACCTTTGCCCTGCTCGCCGGTGAGGCGCAGTCCCCACTGCGGATCCATGATAAGCCGGGTGTGCACCGGCTTGGACATGTTGCCCAGACCGTCCCCGACCCCGCCCAGGTCGAACAGGTTTCCCGCTTCCATGAAGAAGGGGCGCTTTTCCGAGTAAAAGATCGGGTAGCGCTGGTTGACCGTGACCTGCAGCGAGTCGCTTTCCACCTGGCTGAAATCGGGATTCAGTGTGGCCTCGGCCACGATCGAGGAGGTGATGCCGTACTTGATGCCGATGCCCAGGTCCCTGGTCTGGTCGGCCCCGGACCAGGCCGAAGGGGATTGACGGTTCCAGGCCGAGCTGTAGGTGAAGGAGGGCAGTGCCTCCAGCACCAGCGGCTGCGCCAGCTCGCGTATGCGCACTTCTGCCTGTGAACCGCCCATGCTCTGGCCCGGCACCAGCTGTGGCCAGGAGCCGCTCATGCCCAGCCGGCTGATGCGCCGCCAGAAGATGACCCCCATGCGCACGTCCTTGCCGCTGGCGAAGCGGATGCTCTTCAGGGGCTGGCGGATCTCGACGATGTAGCCGTCGTCGACGATCTTGCCGGCGCTGTACCAGACCCAGTCGGTTGAGGAGTCCTCCATGTCGCCGGTGCGGAAGATGTCGGCCTGGGCGCCGCTGGGGTTGACGAAGAACTCGTAGCCGTATTTTTTGCCGCCCACGGTATCGATCGACAGTCCGACCCAGTCGTCCTCGAAGATGCCGTCACGCTTGGTCAGCGAGGTCTTGATCTGGGCAGGCTGGCTGTCAAGGCAATGAAAGGCAAAATAGAGATTCTCTTCGTCATAAGCCAGGTAAGCCCGGGTGCGCTGGGGCAGTTCGTTACCGTTGACCGGGTTGTACGTCACCCAGATCTCGTCGACCATGGCCGCCTTTTTCCAGACCTCATCGTCCAGCGAACCGTCCAATACGGGAGGCGCCTCGGCCTTGACCAGTTCCAGCGGGCGGATATTCTGGCTGATGCTGCCGTTCGCCGCATCGGCTCTCCCCATTGCCAGCAGCATGAGCATTATTAAAAAGAATATTTTTTTCATGGCGCCTCCGATCTTTTCTGATCCTTTTGACGACTCAGCGGCGGCGAAGGTTATCAAAAACCGCGAAATAAAAAAAAATGTGACTTTAGTTCTAAAGATTTCACGGGGGTCCAGTCAGAAAGCGGCGGCGGGGAATCGCAAAACTCATCCCCGCCGCCTATAGGGGGAGGGATTAGAATTTTTTCTGTTTTTTTAGCTTGGCCACGATCTTTTCCATTTCAACGACCAGCTGGTCAAAGCGTTTGAGAGCCGCGGC
>DATKZA010000073.1:0-15230 GCA_035528155.1 Patescibacteria group bacterium
AAGGCGGGTGAACTGCTCTTGCTCAAAACGGGGCAGCAGGCCGAGCGGCCGGCCAACGGCTACATGCAGCGGGGCAAGGATCTCGAACCGCTGGCCCGGGAGGCCTTTATCCGCCATACCGGCATCGAAGTCGAACCCGTCTGCGTCCAGTCAACGGACCACGCCTGGATGCGCGCCAGCCTGGACGGATTGAGCCCTGACGGGCGCCAGGTGGTGGAGATCAAGTGCCCGGGCGAGAAGGACCACCGGTTTGCCGCGTCCGGTTGCGTGCCTGAAAAATATTTTCCTCAACTGCAGCATATCCTGGCCGTCACCGGCCTGGGAGAGATCCATTACTGGAGTTTCCGCTTCGCCCACACCGTGCTGCTGAAGGTGGAGAGGGACGAATCCTTTATCGCCGACCTGATAGAAAAAGAGATTGATTTCTGGACGAGAGTCTGCGCGACTGCCGACGGGCTTGCCGCGTTCACTGCCTCATAGAAACCGCTCCCGTTCGGCGAAAACCCGGCAAGGTCAACGGAAAGATCAAGGTTTTTCTGGTTTGGAGTGCTTGCAAATGAACCTTTTCCCGACTGTTTTCGTTTACTATTCCTGTATTCTTCAAGAGAGGTAACGCATGAAGATGAAAAAAGTATTGATCATTGGATTTCTTGTTATATTGTTGGTTGCGGCCATGGTTTTCTTATTCTCCTCAAAAAACAACAAAAATGGCGGTCTGAAATTCGTTGCGGTGAAAAAGGGAGATATCTCTGAAAAGGCATTGGCGGTAGGCACCATTGAACCGGAAAAAGAAATCAAGGTGAAATCGACCATTCCGGGGCTGGTCGAGGAAGTGTACTTCAAAATCGGTGATTGGATCGAAAAAGACAAGCCCCTGTTCAAAATTTCCCCCAATCCCACGCCCCTGGAGTATGTCGAATCCCGGCGCAACATGGAAGTCGCGCAAATACTCATGGAAAAAATCCGCAATGAGCGGGACCGCAAAGTGAAGATGTATAAGGCGCAGTTGGTCTCGGATTCGGAGATGGAAGAGACCGAGTCGCGCTTCAGTGAAATTTCATTGCGCTACAAGATCGCCCAGGAGCGCTTCGAACTGCTGGAAAAAGGCCGGATCCAGATGATCAATCGTTCGGTGGATTCCATCGTGAAATCGCCGATGTCGGGAATCGTCCTGCAGCAGGACGCTTTCGAGGGTGATGCCGTGGTGCCCCTGACCAATTTCCAGCCCGGCACCGAAATGTGTTCCATGGCCGATATGAGCTTGCTGCGTTTCAAAGGCAAAGTCGATGAGATCGATGTCGGCAAACTGCTGCCGGGCATGATCGCCGACATCCAGGTCGGGGCGCTGCTCGACGCCAAGGTGGCCGGCCGCCTGGAACGCATCTATCCCAAGGCCGAGAAGGAAGGCAATGCCACCATGTTCGGCCTCGAAATCGCCATTATCGATGCCGGCAAGATCACCCTGCGCGCCGGGTATTCGGCCACGGCCTATCTCAAGATCAAAGACAAAAAGAATATTTTGATCATTCCGGAACGGCTGATCACCTTTGAAAACGACAAGCGTTTCGTGGAAACGATGCGCGACGGCAAGATCGAAAAGAAGGAGGTCCAGGTCGGGCTTTCCGACGGCTTGAATATCGAGATCATTTCCGGGTTGCAGGCCGGCGAGCAGGTGGTCGAGCGGCCGCCCAGAGAGATCGAATGATCCTGGCCTTTTTCCGCAATCTTTTCCGCGACCTGGTGCGCCAGCCTTTGCGGACATTCCTGACCCTTTCCGGAGTGACCTGGGGGACCTTTGCCGTGATCTTGCTGCTGGCCTTCGGCACCGGCATCGGCAAGCAGCAGATGAAGCAATTCCGCGGGATGGGACAGAGCATCATCCTGGTGTTTCCCGGGCAGACCACCATGACCTACAACGGGCTGCCCAAAGGCCGCCGCATACAGGTTACACCAGATGAACTGCCCTTGCTACAGGCGCGGGTGCCGGGAATCCGGACCCTTTCGCCCGAATTCATATCGAGCCGCAACATTCGCTTTGGGCGGGAACAGCTGCTCAATACCGTGCGCGGCGTCGATGTGCCGTTTGAGCGCATCCGCAACACCATCCCCGGCCAGGGGCGTTTCATCAATGAGTACGACGTGCAGCAGCACCGGCGCAATTGCTTTTTGGGCGCAACCATCGCCAAGAACCTCTTCAAAGGCATGGAGCCGGTCGGCAAGCAGGTGATGATCGAGGGCGTGCCCTTTACCGTTGTCGGCGTGATGATCGAAAAGGATCAGAACAGCAATTACAACGGCATGCGTGACACGCACTGCGCTTTCATTCCCTGGACCACCTACATGACCCTGTATGGCGTGAAGTATGTCCAGAATTTCATTGTCCAGCCCAGCGATCCGGCCTTATCCAAACAGACCATCGCCGCCCTGCGCAATTACTTTGGCGAGCGGCTGGGATTCAATCCCCTGGACAAGGACGCTTTGTTCGTTTGGGATTTTTCCGATTTTGAACGGCAGTTCAACGTGTTTTTTACGGCTTTCAATATTTTCCTGGGCATCATCGGCTCCTTTACACTGCTGGTTGGCGGCGTCGGCGTGGCTTCGATCATGCTGGTGGTGGTGGAGGAACGGATACGGGAGATCGGCATCAAGCTGGCGGTTGGCGCCAAGCGTCGCGCCATCATGTGGCAGTTTTTTGCCGAAGCCAATTGCATCATCCTGATCGGCGGCGCCATCGGTTTTTTGCTGGCGGCATTGCTGCTGGCCCTGCTGCCGGCCAAACAATTAGAGGAGTATATAGGCATCCCCAAGCTCAATCCCCTGGTTGGCATCGTCACCGTGCTGATTCTTTTGGCCATCGGCACCCTTTCGGGCCTGACGCCGGCGCGCCGGGCCGCGGCCACTGACCCGATCGTGGCACTGAGGAAGTAACCATGCGCATGCAACTTCTGCATTTGTACTGGAATGAATTCCGCAAGCGCCAGAAAAAGACCAGTTTGATCACTTTCGCCATTGCCTGGGGAGCTCTTTCACTGTTGCTGCTGATGTCCTTCGGCCGCGGCCTTTCCAATGCCGGCAGCGTCAGTTTCAAGGGGTTGGGCAGTACCATGATTATGGTAACCAGGGGCCAGACCAGCAAACCCTACCAGGGCCTGCCGCGCGCCCGGCGTATTCACATCCACATGGAAGATTTGGAATTGCTCAAGCGGCAGATCCCGGGCATCGCCATGATCTCTCCCGAGGCCAACAACAGCCATAATATTTCCTATCGCGGCAAGGAGTCCAACCGCTCGGTCAATGGTGTGTACCCCTGTTTTGCCGAGATGCGTTCCCAGATTCCCGCAGCCGGCGGCCGCTTCATCAATGACCTGGACCAGGAAAAAGCCCGGCGCGTGGCCTTTATCGGCTGGAACGTGGCCAAGGAACTCTTTGGCGACAGCAATCCGGTCGGCAAGGAAATCCGCATCGAGCAGACACCTTTTACCGTAATCGGGGTCATGAAGAAAAAGCAGCAAAGTTCCATGTATCAGGGACCCGATTCGGAAACGGTTTATATCCCCTTCTCCACATTCTGTCAAATCGACTTTCAGCGTTTTTTGGACCGCATCCATATCCGCCCGGCCGATCCCAGTGATGCCCTGTTCATGGAGAACCAGGTGCGCCGCGTCCTGGGGCGCAAGTACCGCTTCGCCGATGATGACGCCAATGCCGTGAACTTCTGGAACACGATCCGTGATTACGAAACTGGAGCCAAGATTTTCAAGGGCATCGAAATTTTCCTGAGCATCATCGGGGCACTGACCTTGCTGATCGGCGCCGTGGGCGTGACCAACCTGATGTATGCCGTGGTCAAGGAGCGCACCCGCGAAATCGGCATCAAGATGGCACTGGGAGCGCGCCGGCGCCATATTGTCATGCAGTTCTTCCTGGAAACCTTCGCCATTTTCTTCAAAGGGACGCTGTGGGGAACCCTGATCGCGTTCAATATTGTCAGTTTGGTGAACCTGGTCCCTATCGGCTATGAAGATTTCGGCATCAAGGCCTATTTGCTGCGGCCAATATTTTCGTTCGACATCCTGATTGTCTTCCTGGTGGTCCTTTGTGTTTTGGTTTTTGTCTCGGGAATTTTTCCGGCCTTGCGGGCTTCGCGGCAAAACCCGATCGAAGCCCTGCGTTATGAATAGCATCCGAGGTGGATTATGATCGAATTTCGCAATATCTCGAAAGTGTATAAGATGGGCGAGGTTGAATTCGTCGCCCTCAAGGGCGTCTTCATTACCGTGCAGAAGGGCGATTTCATTTCCATCATGGGCCCTTCCGGCTCCGGGAAGTCGACCCTGATGAACATCATCGGCTGTCTCGATACGCCGACCGAGGGTTCTTATTATCTCGAGGGTAAAAATGTTTCCGGGTTGACTTTCGATCAACTGTCGACCATCCGCAACCGCAAGGTCGGTTTTGTTTTCCAGAATTTCAACCTGCTGCCCTACGCCTCGGCCTATGAAAATATCGAGCTGCCGATGTTGTTCAACGGCAAGAAAGGCGCCGGGCGCAAAGCGCGGGTCAACGAATTGCTGGAAATGGTGGGCTTGGCGCCCTGGGCCAAACACCGGCCGACCGAAATGTCGGGAGGGCAGCAGCAGCGGGTGGCCATCGCCCGGGCCCTGGCCATGGATCCGCCGATCATTCTGGCTGACGAGCCGACCGGCAACCTCGATTCCAAGAGCGGCCACGAGATCATGGAGATTTTTTCCCAACTCTGGAAAGGCGGACGGACCATTCTGATGGTGACCCACGACCCGGCCATTGCCGCCTTTTCCAAAAGCACCATCCGCCTGCTGGACGGAGCCGTCCAGGACAATGGTGCCGTCCATTGATCCCGGGCTTTAGGTCCTTTGAAAGGAAGCGAATCCTCTCCTAAGGTCTGTGTCCAGGCCGGCCGGCAGCATAAAAAAAGCCTTTTTTGTCAGGATTTGGTCGTGCGCTCCAGGCGTTTCATGATCGAGAAAATGAACGCGGCCGAAAGCAGGCAGCAGATGACGAATATTCCCCAAATCTGCCACAGCTCGATCTTGTCCCAGAAATAGCCGCCGACGAACAGCAGCTTGTTGCCGGTGGCGGTGGCCAACAGCCAGCCGCCCTGCATCAGCCCCTGGAAACGGAGCGGCGAGACCTTGGAGACGAATGAAAGCCCCATGGGGCTGAGGAACAGCTCGGCAATGGTCAGCGTCAGGTAACTGCTGATGAGCCAGGTGGGCGAGACGCGCCCCCATTCGGTCATGTTGGCGCTGGCGATCAGCTTGGGTGCCACCAGTTGCAGCGAGCCGACCAGCATGATGACGAAGCCGCCGCCGGCGATGACCATGCCGATGCCGATCTTTCTCGGTGTGGACGGTTCGATGTTCTTTTTCCTGAGCCAGGCGAAGATGCCCATCACCGGGAAGGTGAGCACCACGATGAACAGGGGGTTGAACGATTGGAATATTTCCGGCTCGATGGGGTTCAAGACCTTGTATCCGGAAAAGAAATAGTAGGTCAGAGCCCCGAGCCCCGCGAACATGGCCAGTCCGATGGTGCGCTGCGCGATCTTTTTCTTGGTGATGAGCAGGAAAAGGCCGGCGATGCAACCGATGAATGCCAGCATGGAGTTGAGGTTGAAGAAGATGTTGTTGATCGGGCCGACCTCCTTCACCGTGTAGTCGCGGGCAAAGAAGGTCTGGGTCAGACCGTTCTGATGGAAGGACATCCAGAAAAAAATGACCACGAAGAACACCAGCACCAGGGCCACGACCCGCGGCTTCTCTTCATGGGTCGACGTCTTGAATATGAAGGCCACGAAGCCGAAGAAAAGGCCCAGCGCCATGCCGAGCGCGAACTGGTTGAAAGCGAAGTGGAACACGGCCGCCGTAACAGCGATGAAGACCGCGCCGGTGACGATGCTGGGTAAATTGGCGATCTTCTGGTACCCCGACTCCTTGTCGCTTTTTTCAGCAACGCTTTTGGCCTTTGCCGGCAGGTGCCTGTTGAAGATGACATAGACCAGCAGCGAGATGATCATGGCGATCGCCGCCAGGCCGAAGGCATAATTGTAACCCCTGGAAAAAGCGGCGATGTACTTTGCGGCGAAGGCCCGGAGCGCATCGGCGCCGGCGACCGTCAGGCCCGATACCTTGGAGGCCAGGCTTTCCAGGCTGGCGATCGAGGCGCCGTCGGTCATACGGCCGTCCAGGAAGGCATGGCACATGGCCGGCAGGCTGCCGTCGTGGGCGAAGCCCTGCGTCCTGAGGAACCAGTTGCGAATGCCGTTGGCGGCGAAGGGGGCGAAGAAAGCGCCGACGTTGATGCCCATGTAGAAGATCATGAAGGCCGTGTCCCGAAATTTTGAATATTTCGGGTCGTCGTACAACTGGCCGACCACCGCCTGCAGGTTGCCCTTGAAAAGGCCGTTGCCGAAGGCAATGACGAACAGGCCGATCAGGGTGATGTGAAGAGGCATTCCCGGTATGGCCAGCACCCCATAGCCAACGAACATGATGATGATGCCGAACAGGATGACCAGTTTATACTTGCTGGTGCTGTCGGCAAGCACGCCGCCGAACAATGCCAAAGCATAAATGGCATAATAGAACCAGCTGTAATAACCGCTCGCCGCTTCGGCAGAGAGGTTATACTTGGCCTGCAGAAACAGGATCAGGATGGCCATCATGGTATAGAAGCCGAAGCGTTCTCCCATGTTGGCAAAAAAGGCGACGAACAATCCTTTGGGATGATCTTTGAACATTGTAGTTGACCTCCAGGAACGATTTTATTCTTATAGGAAAGAATCATACCCGGCCGCCATTTTTATTTCAAGAGGGGTCATGGTAAAATCGGCAACAGGCCCGGGGCCGCTCGCCCGGCCGGGGAGGAGACCATGGCCAACCAGCGATTCTCGTTCCAGAGCATGAGGGAGAATGGCCGCAGCGCGGGCGCGGAGAAGAGCCGGAAGCGCCAGCTCCTTTTCCATTTCACGATCGTTGGCGTGGCGTTCGCCATCAGCTTGTTGTACCAGGCCATGCGCCCGATCATGCGCCTGGGCGGCATGGTCGCCCGCGGCGGCCCCTACGCCATCGAGCATCCCGCTCCCTCCTGGGTTTGGATCATGCCGGTCGCCATTCTGTCGGGCATGGTCTGTTTCTTTATCAATCTGTCCAGCAGTGATTCCGAGGGGGTCAACCTGATGCCGCTGGCCTGGCCGGGGCTGTTCCTGTCGCTGGGCTGGAACTTCCTGGAGTTTGCCTTTGCCCCGCCGGGTGGGGGATTCGCCTGGGGTTGGCTGGTCTGCGGCGTGCTCTTTGTCCTCATGGGCGGGCTGCCGCTGCTCCTGGCCTTCAAGCCGGCGCGCGAAAAGATCAGGTTCCGCCTGCAAAATGGAGAAGGGCTCGGCCCATACGCGTTCCAGTGGCTGCTGGTCGCCGGCGGCGTCTACCTGGGCATCGTCTTTTTCCGCAGCGTTGTCGGTTGAACTGAAAAAGGAGAAGGAAAAATGAAAATAAAAAAAACGTCGGCTCCGGCCCGCGCCGGGAAGCCGCTGCGCTTCCTGGCCAACATCGGCAAAGTCTTTGAAAAAAAACTGAACCGGATAGGTATTTTCGATGCGGACGATTTTTTGTGCCGCGACCCTTATGAAGTTTTTTCGGAATTGCGGCAAAAAGTGGACCCCACCCTCTGTCGCTGTGTCCTGGCCGGGATCGTCGGTGCCAAGCTCGACCAGCCCTGGCACCGGATCACCAAGGCAACGGCTCGCGAATACGAAAAACGGCATCCCGATCATGTTTGGGGGAAATGCTGATTGGTGAAACTCCGTGCACGTTTTCCTGTGAAAAAAATGCCTTCATGGCCTGGATATGGCCAAGGCATCGGCGATCCTTTTTGCGCTTCCGTTCGTGAATGGATCATTGCCATTCCGCCTGGAAAAGTGGCCACCTACGGCCAGATCGCCCACTTGGCCGGCAAGCCCTGGGGGGCGCGCCAGGTGGCCTGGATTCTCCACTCGCAGTCTGAAAAATACCGGCTGCCCTGGCAGCGGGTGATCGGCGCCAATGGCCGGATCTCTTTGCGGCCCGGGAAAGGTTTCTTCGAGCAGCGTCGTCTTTTACAAGTAGAAGGGGTGGTGGTTGGCCGGGGCGGCCGCGTCGATTTGAAAAAATTTCGCTGGCTGGCGGAAGGAGAAACTCCCTGGCCATAAAAAAAAGGGACCGGCCGGGCCGGTCCCTTGCCGACGGTTGTCTCTAAAACTTCTATTTGGCCTTGCGCAGCAGGATGTCGCCGTTGAAGGTCTTCAGGGTGATCTCCTGGCCGCCGCCGTTGATGGAGCCGAAAACAGTCTTGTCGATTTTCACCCGGTAGCGGCCGCCATGGCTGCGTTGGTCTTCGACGGTTTTTTCGCTCTTGTTCTGCAGCTTGAGTTCGAAATCGCTGTAGATCTCGCCATGGTTGTCGATCTTAAGCTTGAAATCGACCTTGGCCGTGGCGGGAAGGGTGATGTCGACGTCGCCGTTGAGGGTGATCAGCGACAGCGGTTTTTTGCCGTCGAGCCGGGTGAACGTTGCCGTGACATCGCCGTTCACGGTTTGGGCCACGGCCGAACCCGCGATGCGGGACAGGATAATGCCGCCGTTTACGTTAGCCACCTCGATATCGCCGCTGACATTCTCTACCTTGATGCCGCCGTTGTTGACGGCGTGCAACTCCAGGGACGTATTCATCGGTACCTGGATGGTCAGGTCGATATCCGCCTTCCAGGAAGGGACGCTGATCTCCATGACGTTCTTGCTTTCCTCGACGGACAGCCCCCCGCCGCCGGCCTTCAGGCGCATCATGCCGGCATGCTTGTCCTGCTTCTCATCTTCGCCTTCGTTTTCCATCTCGTCTTCATCCTCTCCGACGACATGGCCTCGCGGCTTGGCTTCGACGATCACTTCTTTGCCTTCATAACCTTTGACCACGATGCCGCCGTTGATCAGATGGGCTTTGACCACACCGGGTTTGCCCGGGTCGCTGAAAGGAACGACGACGCGGTCGGCAGACGCATCCTGCCCCCACAGCGCCAAGGCGGCGCATGCGAGAATCAATACCGTGAACAGAAATACTTTGATGGCTTTCATGTTGTTCTCCTTGATTTAGTTTTTCTTGCCGGCGATCATGATGTCACCGTTCAGTGTTTCCATTGTGATCTCGGGTCCTCCCCTGCCTATGCGCACGCCCTGGAAACGGTGGCTGCGGTAGACGTAGCGGCCTTTTTCCCGCTTGGCC
Source organism: Patescibacteria group bacterium (assembly GCA_035528155.1). Taxonomy (GTDB): domain Bacteria; phylum Acidobacteriota; class Aminicenantia; order UBA2199; family UBA2199; genus UBA2199. The sequence goes on from DATKZA010000073.1 coordinate 9,292, forward strand.
TCTCCCGGTTTGGCCGGAAGATAGCTGACCGGAAAGTCGCTGAATATTTTGCCGTTCATGGTTTTCAGCTGGAAGTCGGCGGCGAGGGCGGGGATGAAGTATATATCCAGGTCGCCGTTGATGGTGGTGAAAGAGCAGGCGCCGGCGGGATTTTTTTGAAATTCGGTCCGGATATGGCCGTTGACCGTTTTGCAGCTCCCGGAGCCTGCCAAGCCCTCCATCTCGATATGTCCGTTGACGTTGCGGATGGTAAAATCGCCTTTGATGTTGCGGACCACGATGTCGCCTTCGTTGACGGTTTTCAGGATCAAGCTGGTTTGCTCCGGAACCTCCAGATTGAAATCATAGACCGCGATATAATCGCGGTCGGACCAATCGATCGAACCGTTGCGGCAGCGGAAGGGGCCGTCAACGTAAATGTCCAGCAGGTTTTCCTTTTCGGCCATGTTTAATTTCACTTCGTTTTCGGCCCTGGTCAGGGCCTCCTGATTGTCGGCGCGCAGGCTCTTTTTGGCCTCCAGGCGCACCGTGGCCTTGGCGGTGCCGCTAACGGTGATCGAACCGAAAACATTATCGATCTTGATGGTTTTTTCCTTTTCCGGAACACTGAATCGGAATTCCTGCCGTATGGTGTCTTTCTTTTCCAGGCTGAATTTCTCATGGCCCGGCGACAGCGCCGGGATCAGCAAAGCCAGCACTAGCACCAGTAACATTCTTTTCATTTTACCTCCTTGCCACTTGGGCGTTTCTGGGAGGTAATACCGGGCTGCGGGCGAAAGGTTACGGCGATCGAAAAGAAAAAATCGACCATTTTCATCGTGGCTTACAGGATCTGGCTTATCCCCGATCTGGCCCTTTGCCGTACTTCGGGAATGAGCTGCTTGTCGTTCAGCAATTCTTTCAGTGCGGCGGCGGCGCGCTTTTCCTTGAGCGAGACCATCAGGTCGATCAGTGCGATCTGCACCAGGGGCGATGTTTGCCGGGAAAGCGATGCGGTCAACGCCGTTCGCACCTGCTCACGGTCGGCGAAAAGATAGAGGGCGTCAATGGCCGAGAGGCGCACATTGACGCTGGGATCGTTGTCCAGCATGTCCAGCAGCATCTTCAACAGTTCCGGATCGGGGTCCTCCATATGCGCGGTCATGGAAAGGCCCTGCAGGCGGGCGGAGGCAGACGGCTGGTTGAGCAGCGAGAGCGATACCTGCTGCTGCAGGCGTTCAACCTCCTGGTTCAGACGCGCGAATTTTCCGCTGCTCTCGCGGTTGCCGCCGGCCATGAACCCAATGCCAAAACCGATTGCAACGACCATGACCGCGGCCGCCAGGCGCATGGCCGGGACGGCAACGCGCCAGTCCGGAAGCAAACGGCGCCAGCGCTGCCGCCAGGGCGTACCTTTCGCTGCCGCCATTTCGCGGCGGCTGGCTTCCAGCTGGCGGTAAAAATTTTGCCGCAGTTCCGGGCCGGGCTGCTCTTCGGGGAGGATGCCCAGGCGGGTCCAGGTCTCGTGCAAATCCTGCCATTCCTGCCAACAGTCGGGGCAGGAGTGCAGGTGTTCCCAATAAAGGTCGTTCGGACCGCCTTCCAGACCATTTTGGAGCAGGTCTGGTATCATTTTCTTCATTTCCTGGCAATTCATCGGGTTCCTCCTTGCAAGTCCAGATAGTGGCGGCGCAGGTCTTTCAGCGAGCGATGCACCTGCACTTTGACCGATTCCACGCTGCAGGCGAGCAGGGAAGCGATCTCCTGGTATTTCAGGTTCTGAAAACGGGCCAGCAGCAGCACTTCGCGCTTGCGCAGCGGCAGCCTTTCCATGGCCCTGGCCAACAGATCGGTCTCCTGTTCGCTTTCCGCCTTTTGCGGCGGCAGCGGTTGCGGGCTGGGTTCCTGTTCCCAGACTTCGTCGATGGAGATTTCCGGGCGGCGGGCGCGCACGTGGTCGATGTGGGCATTGCGGCCGATCTGGTACATCCAGGTGGAGAATTTGCTTTCGCCGCGGTAAGTGCGCCGGTATTTGAGTATGCGCAGAAAAACTTCCTGCACCAGGTCCTCGCTCATGGAGCGGCTGGCGGTCAGGCGCAGGAAAAAATTGAACAGGCGGACATGGTGCCTCTCAAACAAAATGGCCAGCATTTCCACCCGGCCTTCCCGCACCTGGACCATCACCTGTTCATCGTCCGGCATAGCCGCTCCTTTGCTTTTTTTTCATTATAAAAGGAATACCGGGTTTTGGCAAAAAAGTTACAAAAAAAAGAGCGGGGCGAATTGCGGGCCGGGAAATCTTATGCAATAATTGAATGGATCGAAACCTCATGTCCAAGCTGAACAATTTACCCGGGTCGCTGCTGAAATTTGTCGCCCGCCGCCCCGGGGCAGAATTGGGCCGCATCCGCTCCGAGGCTTCGCGGCGGCGTTTTTATCGCATCAACTGGGGGAAGAAATCCTTGGTGGCCATGGTCTATCCCGAGCCCTCACGGACAGAGGTGCAGCGATTCCAGACCGTCCGGAAAATTTACCACGATCATGGGTTGCGCGTGCCCGGCATTGAGGAAATCCTAAACGATCAGGTAGTGATCCAGGAAGACGCCGGGGACCTGTCATTGCAGCGTGCCTGGCGTACGAGCGGCAAGAGCGAACGCTGCCGCTTGCTGACCGCTTGCCGGGACATTCTGGACAAGCTTGCTGCCGTACCTCCGGCCCTGGCAACAGTCCGTCTCGACCGGGCACGGCTGAAATGGGAGATGGATTTTTTCATCAAGAACTTCGTCTCCCACTATCCTGTGCGTGCATGCAGAGAGATGGAATTGGGCGCGAATCTGACAACCCTGGTCGAGACAATCGAACCGGAATGCGTTTTCGCCCACCGTGACTTCCACTCACGCAACTTGCTGGTCCTCGGCAAGGAGATCGTTATGGTCGATTTCCAGGATTCGCTTCTGGCCCCGCGCCATTACGACCTGGTCTCCCTGGCCTTCGATTCCTATTTGGATCTGGGCCGATTCCGGGAACTTCTGTTGTCAGGACACGAGTCGGCGACAAATGAGCTCCGGCAGCTGCGTTTGACCGCCCTGCAGCGCAACATCAAGGCCCTGGGCACGTTCGCATATCAAACCTATGAATGCCGACACCCGGCATACGCGCGCTACATCCCCCGCACCATTCGTCATATCCAGGGCCATTTGCAGGAACTAGCATCTGCCGAGTTCGAGGTTTTTACCAGGTACTTTTCTGCGCTCAGTAAATAGTGATTGGTGATTGGTGAAGAGATTCCACGAGATAGTTCTTGATCCCGTCTTCAACTAATCACTATTCACTAATTACGAATCACTCCATGATATAATTGGATCATGCTGAAGATCGGCAAATTAGTCCTGGAACAGCCCACGGTCCTGGCCCCTATGGCCGGGCTGACCGACCGGGTCCTGCGCCAGCTCATGGACGAGATCGGCGGCTGCGGCCTGCTGGTCTCGGAAATGATCGCCGCCGAAGGGCTGCGGCGCCGCAACCGCCGCACCATGGAAATGATTGCCGATTTTAAAACGCGGACGCCGCAGTTCATCCAGCTTTTCGGGGCCGACCCCGAGGCCCTGGCCGAAGCCGCGGCCATTGTTTCCGCTGAAAAGGCCTTTGCCGGCATCGACCTGAACATGGGCTGCCCGGTCCCCAAAGTGGTGCGCTCGGGCGCCGGCGCCGGCCTGCTCCAGGACCTGCCGCGCCTGGCGGCCATGGTTGCGGCCGTGCGCCGCAGCACGCCGCTGCCGCTGACGGTCAAGGTGCGCCTGGGCTTCAACAAGGTCAATGTCATGGAAACGACCCGCATCATCGCCGCACAGGGGGCCGACGCCGTGGCCGTCCACTTCCGTCTTAAAAGCGAAGGCTATACGGGCAATGCCCGCTGGGAACTGGCCGCGGCCGTCCGGGAGAATCTGGGCATTCCGCTGTTGGGCAACGGCGACATCATGACCGCCGCCTTCGCCCGGGAGAAGCTGCAGGCTGTCGATGGGGTATTGATTGGCCGCGGCGCCCTGGCCAACCCGTTCATTTTCAGGGAGATTGCGGGGCAGGCCACATCCGAAAGTGACCTGGGTGCGTATGTGCGGCGCCTGGGAGCGTTGATCGAAGAACACTATCCCGAAAGAAAACGTTTGGGAAAGCTCAAGGCCTTTACTCGTTTTTTGGTTTTAAGCCGCCCGGGCTCGCGCTCCTGGAAGCGGCGTGTTTTCCTGAGCCAGGATTTCGGGGAAGCGCTCGGTTTTTTGGAAGAGACCTTCCCATGCCGATAAAAGCCGACCGCATAGCCGTGACCGTGGCCTTCTCCGGCGGCAAGGATTCCACCGCCGCCGCCCTGCTCCTGCGTGAACAGGGTTTCGAGGTGCGGGCGCTGACCATGCGCCTGGGCTTGCCGGCTGAAGAAGAAAAGCTGGCCCGCATCGAGAAACTGGCCCGGGTGCTGGATATCCCCTGGCAGGTACTGGATGTCCGCGCCGCCTTCAAGAGAAAAGTGCTGGATTATTTTGCCGACGCCTATCGCAGCGGCCGGACCCCCAATCCCTGCGTGCTCTGCAACCGCCACATCAAATTCGGGTTGCTCCTGGGTGAAATGAAAAAAAGCGATCCCGCCGCCCGTTTCGCCAGCGGTCATTACGCCGCGAAAATTTTCCGCGACGGCCGCTGGTTTTTGTGTGAACCCGCCGACCGGCGTAAATCACAGATCTATTTCCTGGCCATGATCGAACCGGCCGCGCTGGAAAAGATCGTTTTCCCGATCGCGGCGCTGACCATCGGCCAGGTGCGGGCCAAGGTGGCAGGACTGCCCCTGGCCAACTTGAAGGAGAGCCAGGATGTCTGCTTTTTGCAGGATGAACCCTTGGCTTTATATTTGTCGCGCCATATTCCGGAGAGTTTTACCGACGGCGAGTTCATCGATGTCGCCGGCAAAAAGATCGGCCGCCATCACGGCGTGAGCCATTTTACCGTGGGCCAGCGCCGCGGCACGCGCCATGCCTCGGACCGCAGGCTGTACGTGGTCGGCCGCGACATGGCGGCCAACACCGTCACCCTCGGGGACGAGCGTGACCTGCTTTCCTGTTCCCTGACCGTGGCCGACCCGGTTTTCTGGCGGCCGCTGCAAGCCGGCGAAAAACTTTCTGTAAAGATCCGCTACCAGCTGCACGGTCATGAGGCGGAGATCGTCGAAAGCACCGCTACCCATATCCGTGCGGTTTTAAAAAACCCGGTCCGGGCCGTGACGCCCGGCCAGTTCGGGGTGTTTTATGATGGCGATGTGATCGTTGCCGCGGGAGAGATTGCAATAGAAAAATAGTGAACCACCGTCACACGCAACTCGGTCAGACTAAAATAACAAAAGCCAAGCACCAATGTCCAAATGACCAAAACAAATAAAGCGGGCCCTCGTTGATGAGTAGATGAGTTGATGGGGCAATCGCAATGAAAGCGACCAATCAACTCATCCCCTACCCCCTTCTCTTCCCGAAGAGAAGGGGCTGAAAGAAGCATATGGAAGGCCCCCTCTATTCGCAAGAGAGGGGGTCCGGGGGTGAGTTTGAGGAGACCGGTTGCAGCTTTCTTAACCTATTTACCCTTCGAACCTTTTACCCATCTACTTCTTCGTTTTGGTCATTGGAATTTGGAACTTGGAATTTATTTGGGATTTGGAATTTGTGATTTGAAATTTTAGTCTTATTCGTTACGATCGCTTGTTTGCTTTACAACACCCAGACCCAGCGGTATAATCAATACTTGAGGTGAAAGAAATGCCTGTCTATGATTATAAATGCCGGCAGTGCGGCGCGGTTTTCGAAAAATTCCTGCGTTCGCTCGCGGCCGCCGACTCGGTGCAATGTGAAAAATGCGGCAGCGCCAAGGTGAAAAAACTGATCACCTGCTGTGCCATTTCATCCGGAGGGAAAACGGAAAGCGCC
>DATKZA010000074.1:0-20225 GCA_035528155.1 Patescibacteria group bacterium
GATTTCACGGCCAAAGAATTCCGTTATGGTTCCATCAACGCCAGTTTCGATTACCAGTGCCTTGTCTTCAGTACTGAATTCAAGATTTTTTCCTATCTGGGGCGTTCCGAGTTCCAGTTCCGCTTCGGCTTGTCCCTGGGCAATCTGGGCATGGTCAGCGATTTTTTTGGAGACAAATAATGAAGATAAAGGGGCGCAAGGTGAAAAAAATAATGGTCACCGGCGGTGCCGGCTTTATCGGCAGCAATTTCATCCGCCATGTCCACGGCCATTTTCCGGAACTCGAACTGGTCAATTACGACAAGCTTACCTATGCCGGAAACTTGGAAAACTTGGCCGGCATTGAAGGCCGCTACTCTTTCGTCCAGGGTGACATCCAGGATGCGGTCCGGGTTGATGGCGCTTTGGCCGGAGTGGACGTGGTGGTCAACTTTGCCGCTGAAACCCATGTGGACCGCTCCATTCATGATCCCGGTGATTTTATCCTGACCGATGTCTACGGCGTTTTCGTTTTGCTCGAAGCCATGAAAAAGAACGAACAGGTCAAGCGGTTCGTCCATGTTTCCACCGACGAAGTGTACGGGAGCATTGTCAACGGGTTTTTCAATGAAAACAGCCCGCTGAATCCCTCCTCGCCCTACGCCGCCTCCAAGGCCGGCGGCGACCGCTTGGCGTATTCTTATTTTAAAACGTTCGACCTGCCGGTGCTGATCGCCCGCCCGGCCAACAATTACGGGCCCTACCAGTACCCGGAAAAATTGATCCCGTTCTTCATCACCCGCGCCTTGCAGGACCAAACGCTGCCGCTTTATGGCGACGGCAGCAACTGCCGCGACTGGCTCTATGTCGAGGATACAGTGCGGGGCATCCTTGCCCTTATCGAGAAAGGGGAACCCGGTCAGGCCTACAACCTGGGCGCCGGACAGGAACGCAGCAACAACGACGTGACTCGCCAGATTTTGCAGAGCCTCGGCAAGCCCGAGTCGCTGATCCGTACCGTTGCCGACCGCAAGGGGCATGATTTTCGCTACGCCCTGGATTGGGAAAAAATGCGCGGTCTGGGTTGGCAGCCGCAGACGGGTTTTGCAGAAGGTCTGAGCCGGACCGTTGAATGGTACCTCGGCCACAGTGACTGGTGGATGAAGTTGATCGAAAAAAAGAATTTTCAGAACCATTTGCGGAAAAACTATGAATAGGATCCTGGTTACCGGCTGTTCGGGCTTTTTGGCCTCGCACTTGTTGAAACTGTTGCTGAGGCAGGATCGAAACAAACTTTTCGGCATCACCGAGGTGCCCGGATTCACCTATCCCGACGTCGAGGTGTTTCAGGTGGACATCCGCCGCCGCGACGACATTTTCCATGTGCTGGGGCTCATTCGCCCCGATGTCACTTTCCACCTGGCGGCGGTGGCTAATGTCGGTTTCGCCTGGAAAAATCCGCAGCTTACCTATGATGTCAACTTCATGGGTACTTCGATCCTGCTGGAAGCGCTGCAGGCGTCGGCGCCTGACTCGCGGCTGATACTGATGAGTTCGGCCGAGGTCTACCAGACCGGTGGCTACGACCCTATATCCGAGAACAGCGCCACAATCTGCCAGAACCCCTACGCCTTGTCCAAACTGGCCATGGAGATGCTGGGCGACCTGTACTGGCGGGCTTTCGCCATGAATGTCTGCAAGATTCGCGCCTTCAATTTCACCGGCCCCGGCCAGGATGCAAAATTCGTGGCTGCGGATTTCGCCAGCCAGATCGCCAGGATCGAAAGGGGCGAGCGGCCGCCGGTCATCCGCGTCGGCAACCTGGCCGCGGTCCGTGATTTTTCCGATGTCCGTGACGTGGCCCGCTACCTGCAGGTCATCGGCGGCAAAAGCGTGGGCGGCGAGGTTTTCAACCTTTGTTCCGGACAGGCTTATTCGATTCGCCAGGTACTGGACATCCTGCTGGCCCAGGCGCGCGTGTCCATCCGGGTCGAAGTGGACGCCAACAGGTTTCGCCCACTGGACAATCCCCGGATCCTTGGCGACTGTCGGTTGCTGCGTTCGCGTTTCGGCCTGCGCCCGGAATTCCCTATCGAGAAGACCCTGCTCGACCTGCTGGACTACTGGCGAGAGTCGCCGCGGTGAAAGTCCTGGTCATCCAGATCGCCGCAGCCGGCGATTTCTTGATGGCCACCCCGGCCTTGCGGGCGCTGAAACGGGCCGACGGAGTCGCCGCCGTCATCCTGCTTACCGGCGATTCGCAGCGTGAGCTCGTGCAGGGCAATCCCAGCCTGGACCGGGTATTTTACTTGAACGACCGCCGGCCTTTCCGGTGCGCTTCCATAAGGAGAACCGCCGGGATGATCAGGATGGCGCTGCGCCTGCGCCGGGAAAAATTCGCCCTGGGGCTCAACTTTCAGCGCCACCACCGCCGGCACTTCATCCTTTTCCTGGCCGGCTGCAAAAAGAGGATCGGTTTTATCGGCCGCCGCGGCTCGCTTTTCCTGACCGACGCAGTTGGTATCGAGGATGGCAAGCACCATGTTTTTCAGTACTGCGACCTGCTGAAGGGGTTGGGGATATTTTGCCTGGATTTCAAACTGGAATTCCCCTTGAGCCAGGCGGACCTTGCGGCCGCGGCAGAAAAATTCCTCAAACCGGAAAGCCTGGACGAGTATGTAGTCATCGCCCCGGGCGGAGCGGCCCACTCCGAGAGGACGATGGAAACGCGGCGCTGGCCGGCTGCGAATTTCGCCGCACTGGCCGGACTGCTGGCCCGGGATGGGCAACGGGTGGTGCTGCTGGGCAGCAAGGATGATGTCCCGCTTTCCGCATCGATCAAGGCGGCACAGCCGCAGGTCGTGGATTGGACCGGGAAAACCACCCTTGGCGAAGCCGCGGCGCTGATGAAAAGAGCGCGGCTGGTCGTCTGCAACGACTCGGGACCGCTGCATCTGGCCGACGCCGCGGGCGCCCGCGTCATCGCCATTTTCGGTCCCAGCCATCCCGGGGAAAGCAAGCCGCTATCGGCCGGAAACATCGCGGTCTGGAAAGGGGAGGACATGGAGTGCTCTCCCTGTTGCCGGGACGGTATTTTTCCTGGCTGCAACCAAGTGAGTTGCCTGCGAAAGATCACCCCGCAAGAAATATTCGATCTTATTACTAAGTGATAAGTGATGAGTAATGAGGGAACGGCAATTCCATGAAATATTTCGATGAGTTTCTGAACCAATCACTAATCACTCATCCCCTGAATTCGTTCAAACCTTGAACAATTTTCCCGTGGCTTGGGCGAGAACATGCCCGGAGGAATCGCATATGCGGCTCTCGGCCGTGACGATGCGGCCGCGCGTTTCCAGCACTTTTCCCGCTGTCAAGTAAGGAATACCGGTCTGGGCCGGCTTTTTGAATTTGACGGTGATCTCAGCGGTGACACACTTGATGTTGGCGGCGGCCGCAGCCTTGATCATGGTCTCGTCGAGCACGGTGGCCAACAGCCCGCCGTGAACCGTGTTCTGCCAGCCCTGCAGCCGAGCCGGGAACGAGACTTCGGCCTCGATCTCGCCGCTGCGGGGATTTTGCTGAAACTCGAGCTGTAATCCGGCCGGGTTCTTTTTGCCGCAGACAAAACAGTTTTGATCGTCGCTGAAATCTTTCATGATCTTTTTATACATCAAAAACGAGTGTTTGGGAAGAGAGGGGTTGGGGTGAGTTTTGTGACCTTCAACTCATCCCCCAGCCCCTTCTCTTGGGAAGAAAAGGGGAGTAAGAAATCTTGCCCCTCTCTTTGGAAGAGAGGGGTTGGGGTGAGTTATATATTTTTCAATTCATTCCATCACGGAGGCATACAAATTAGATCCTTCAGGATAGACGGATAATTTGTGCTGCTTTACAAAAAAACCGAAGTTTTATACAATGAATTTCAAAATCAACGGCAAGGTGAAAAAATGAATGAAAGAATGATCAAACAATTCATGGATATGGTTAAGATCGACAGCGAATCGGGTAACGAGGCCCGCTTCATCGACTACCTCCTGAAGGAATTCAAGAAACTGGGGGCCAGCGCCCGTAAGGACGCCTACGGCAACCTGGTGGCCAAGCTGCCGGCGAAAAACAGCAAGAGCCAGGAGCCGGTCCTGCTTTCCTGCCACGCCGACACCGTCAAGCCCGGGCAGGGCATCCAGCCCAAATTGGTGAAAGGCGTGATCCGCTCTGCGGGCGATACCATCCTGGGCGCCGACGACAAGGCCGGCATCGCCGAGATGCTTGAGGCCCTGCGCGTGGCCAAGGTCAGGCCGCCGCTGGAGGTGGCCATCAGCCGCCAGGAGGAAGTGGGGCTGCACGGCGTCAAGAACCTGGACTACCGCCTGCTGCATGCCCGGCGCGGCTTCCTGCTGGACAACGACACGCTTGATACCATCGTCATCGGCGGCCCATCCTATTTCGCCATCGACGTCGAGGTCAAGGGGCGCTCGGCCCACGCCGGCATGGAGCCGGAAAAGGGCATCAACGCCATCGCCGCCGCCGCCAAGGCCATCGCCGCCCTGCAGCTTGGCCGCCTCGACCATGAGACCACAGCGAACGTCGGTGTGATCCAAGGGGGCATCATCCGCAACGGCGTCCCCGCCAACGCCAGCTTTTTAGCAGAGTGCCGCAGCTTGAAGCACAAGAAGGCCCAGGCCTTGGCGAAGGAGATGGAACGGATCATCAAGCGGGAAGTGACCCGGGCGGGAGCCAAGGCGGTGATCAAGATCGACAACCTCTGTAAGGCGGTGGAGATCGCCCCGGACGCCTGGACCGTGGTCACGGCGCAAAAAGCGCTGAAGACGGTGGGCATCAAGGCCAAGACCACTTTCATCACCGGCTTCACCGATGCCTCCATCTACAACAACCACGGCATCGAGATGGCGGTGGTGGGCATCGGCGCCCGCAATGAACACTCCACCGAGGAGCACATCCATGTCGCCGATATGGAGAAAGCCCTGGCCATGCTGATAGAAATATTGAGGCTCTCGGCCGCCTGAAGCGGGAAGCGACTTCGCCCATTTTTCGTTAAAATGGGCTGCGTACGCCGCAGCAGGCTGCGAAGCGTCCCCAGCGGGGGAGGATAGTCGGAAGCGCCCCCACTGCAAATTTTGAATAAGCGGGTTGAAGCCAGTTTCTTCGCCTTGACAAAGTCGGGGAAAACCGCTACCATCAAGGGAATGCTGGATTTTAAAAAACACAAGAAAGTGGCCATCCTGTTTTCGGGCGGACCGGCGCCTTCGGCCAACGCTGTCATCTCCTCGGTGGCCCTGAATTTCATCAACGCCAAGGTGCCGATCATCGGTTTTTTCTTCGGTTTCGAGTTTTTGGAAAATTACGATCACAAAAACCGTTATTCGCTGTCCCCCAACGTCCACTACCAGACGCTGGATGCCAATATTTCCACCATCCGCAACCGGCGCGGGGTGTATTTAAAAACCTCGCGGGCCAATCCGGGCCGCCTTATAAAATCCCCTGAAGATCTGCAGGATCACGAAAAAACCAGGAAGCTGCAAAACATACTCCAAGCCCTTGATAGTTTGGACATCGGCTGCCTGATCACCATCGGCGGCGATGATACTCTGAAAACCGCCAATTTCCTGGCCCGTCTCGGCCTGCCGGTGATCCATATTCCCAAGACCATCGACAACGATTATTTCGGCATCGCCTGGACCTTCGGCTATTGGAGCAGCGTTCAGGCCAGTCAGGAGGCCCTGCTCAACCTGAAGGCCGACGCCGAGAGCACCGGTTCCTATTTTATTGCAGAGCTGATGGGGCGCAAGGCGGGCTGGCTGACCTATGCGGCCGGAATCGCCGGCGAAGCGGTGCAGATGATCTCCACCGAGGATGTTGAGGAAGATACTCTGGATATCGAAAAACTGGCTGAAAAGATTGTAGACACCATCCTCTGGCGTGAAAAAAACAACAAGTACTATGGAGTGATCTGCGTGGCCGAGGGGCTGGCCGACAAGCTGCCTGACAAATACCGGCCGACCGAAAAAGACCGTCACGGCAACGTGATTTTTGGAACGGCTGAAGTGGGCCGGGTCCTGCGCGATGCCGCCGAGCATGCCTACAAGGAACGGACGGGGCTTAAAAAAAAGATCATTTACAAGCAGATCGGCTACGAAACCCGCAACGCGCTGCCCATCAGTTTTGACGTGGTCCTGGCCAGCATGCTCGGCTTCGGCGCCTACAAACTCTATAAAGACAGGCAGTTCGACTGCATGGTCTCGGTTTCGGACAATTTCCAGATCGTTGCTGTGCCCTTTAGTGAACTTATCGACTCCCAGTCCCTGCTGACCCGCCTGCGCAATGTGCCGCGCGGCAGCGATTTCTTTGAATTGAAGGAAGCCCTCTCCTATAAATTGTCGGAGTAAGGGATAGGGGCACGGTCCCCATGCGGGGACAAGCGCGCCGTGCCCTACAATCCAAACGCGAATCGATCCTATTTGTATCGCACCCAGCGCAGGATCTCTCCCAGTGAAGGTTTTTTTCCGTACATCAGCATGCCCACGCGAAAGATCTTTGCCCCCAACCAGGCCAGGCCCCAGATGGTCAGCGAGCAGAGAACGATCGACGTGGCGATCTGCCACAGCGGCGGCGTGGATGCAGTAATGCGCATGAACATCAGGATGGGGCTGAAGATGGGGATGAGCGAGGCCACCAGGGCCAGGGTAGTGTTCGGGTTTTGGGTGGCCGAGAAACCGATGAAATAGGGGATGAGCATCATCCAGACGATGGCCGTAGAGAACTGCTGCGCTTCCTGATCGGTATTGACCGCGGCGCCGACAATGGCGTAGGGGATGGCGTAAATGAAGAAACCGAGGATGAAGAAGACGACGAAGTAGAGCCCGATCTCGGGGGTCAGAAAAGAAAGGATAGAAGCGTCGACGGCGCCGGAAAAACGCGATACCAGGATAATGGATAGAAGTATCCAGAGCGCCACTTGGGTCAATCCGGCCAAACCGATGCCCAGTACCTTGCCGTAGAAGAGGTATGTGGACCTGGCCGACGAGATGAGGAGTTCGGAGATGCGGCTGCTCTTCTCCTCCAGTACGCCGCGCATGATCATTTGACCGTAGCCGATCAGCACGCCGAAAAGAATGATCATCATGAACAGCGACATGATATAATCCATGCCCGAACTGGACTTGGTTGTGCCTGCCTTCTTGACTTTGAAAGTGTCGACCAGAACGTCGCGGGTGGCCTCGCGTACCACTGCCGGGTCGATCTGTTTTTCCAGCAGCAATTGCTGCGAGATGACCGTGCGCAGAGTAGAGGCGATGAAGCTGTTGGTGGCGAAGTCTGAAATTGAGGTCGCATAGTAGGAGACCTGCCGCCCCGACTTGACATCGGCCGGGATGAGCAGCAGCCCGTCGATCTCCTTTTTCAAGACCTTCTGCTCGTATTCACGGACTACGGCGGCGGCATCCCGGCCATTCAACAACACTTGGCGGAAGCTGATCAGGCCGGCCACTTCTGACTCGCGTGGCTTGCGCATTGAGCCTTCCAGGTCGAAGCCGGGCTTCCCCGGCTCCTGGCGCGCCGCCGGTTTGGCGGTCAGGGCCTGGTAATAGCCGCCTGCGAAGTCGGCGACGGCGATTTTCTTTTCGGTGCGGCCCACTTTCATCAGCAGCACCGGCACGAACATCATGCCACCCATCAGCACCGGGGTCAGGATGGTCATGATGATGAACGACTTCTTCTTGACAATGGCCTTATATTCTTTTTTTATGACGGCGAGGATCTTCTTCATGCTCTTTCTCCTTCCTGGACCTTGCGGATAAAAATGTTATGCAGCGACGGCTCACTGAGCTGGAAGCCGTTTACCGTCACCTTTTCGAGCAAATCACGTAAAAGCTGTTCGCGCTTGGAGAGGTCTTCCAGTTCCACCTCCATTTCGCGGCCCGAATCGCGCCAGGATTTGACGTAAGGCAAGGCGCCCACGAAACGGGCGTCGCCTTCATACTGGACCTTGACGAACTTTTGGCCGTATTCGGCCTTGACCGCGGCCAGGGTGCCGTCCAGTACCTTGCGGCCCTTGTCGATCATCACCAGCGAGTCGACTGTCTTCTCGGCGTACTCCATCAAGTGGGTAGAGTAGATAATGGTTGTTCCTTCGCGCTTGCTGGACAGGATGATGTTCTTGATCAGTTCAATGTTCAGGGGGTCGAGCCCGGAGAAGGGTTCATCGAGGATGAGCAGTTCGGGGTTGTGCAGGATGGTGATGATGAACTGGAGCTTCTGGGACATACCCTTGGAGAGTTCCTCCACTTTCTTTTCCTCGTAGCCGTCCAACTGAAACTGTTTCAGCAGCAAGCGGCCGCGTTCCTTGATGGCCGCGACCTTCATGCCCTTCAACTCGCCCATAAAGAGCAATGTGTCCATCACCTTCAGTTTGCGGTAAAGGCCGCGCTCCTCAGGCAGGTAGCCGATGCGGTCCTTTACCTTCTCGGAAAAACTCTTGCCCAGGATCTCGATGTGCCCGGCGTCCGGGGCGATGATGTTCATGACCATGCGGATGGTTGTTGTTTTGCCGGCTCCGTTGGGGCCCAGCAGGCCCAGGATATCTCCTCTGCGGACCATGAAGGAAATATTGTCCACGGCCCTTTTGCCGTCGAAATCCTTGACCAGATCCTTCAATGACAATGCCTGTTCATTCATGACGTCTCCTTGGTGTGTTTTTTCTGCGCTGCGGGCACTTCCCGTTTTTCTTTATACGGCCGGCATGTTGGCAAGGTTTTATTTGCTAACCGGCTGTCAACTGCAGGTGGCTTCTTTTTATCTTGTGCAGCCCGGCTTGGGCGATCTTTTCGGCCGAGGTGTGCAGTTCCAGGATGCCCCGGTAGGTCCCCCGCAGTGGCTGCCGTGAAACCAGATAAATTCTTTTTATCTGCAGATCCTCCTTGTGTTTGAGGTTCAGGCCGCGCATGGCGGCGCCCAGGGAACGCAAGCTGGTTCCTTTCAGTTCAAGCTGATACACACTGGTAAACGGGGGCAGGAGGAACCATTGGCGGTATTTCAATTCCCGCTCGAAAAACTTTTCTTCGTCCGTGAGGAACTGCAGCGCGTAATGAAAGTGGAAAACTGAGAAGACGTGCAATTCCCCTCCACTTTTCAGTGTTTCCCCGATCTCGGCCCCGGTGGCGTAGATCATTTCGGCGGCATTGAATTCTTCCATATTGAAGAAGGATTCGGGCTTGATGTAGATGACGGCGGCGAACATCCCCTCGAAAAAAGGATTGAGGGCAGCCGGGGTGGCAATGATGACGGGACTGGCGTTCGCGGCGGCCACGGTTGGCGCTGCAGTTTTGAGATCGGCTGCGGTCATGACCAACGCCGCTTTTTCGCCGACGGCGCGTTCCACGGCCCGGGACAGGGAGTCGATGCTGATATCTTGGAGCAGGGTGAGGCCTTTTCCGCAGCGGGGGCAATCGTTCAGTGTCTCCTTGTGGAACGTGCAGCGGCGGCAGGCAGCTGCTTGAGTTTCTTCCACCTGCAGGATGCCGCCGCAGTGGGGGCAGGAAGCGATCTTGCGACATTGACCGCAGAACAGGTGCAGCACAGGCTGGATGCGATTGACCAGGACCAGGGTCTTCTTTTTTTCCAGGACATTTTGGCGGATCATGTCCACGATGTCACTTGGGATGCCGCGTTCCTTGCCTTTGAGCATGTGGACCTGGCAGGAGATGCCGCGCTCCCGGCGCCGGTCACTGACATCGAGATTCTCGCGCTGCAGGTATGTGGCGCAGGAGTGGGATGCTGCGCCGCGCAGCAGGGGGATTAGACCTGTTCGCGCCCGGAGCACTGCCAGGTGGTCGACCCTGAAGGGCGAAACGAAGCCGCGCTGGTAAAGCGGCGCTGCCGCGCGATCGATTATCAGCAGGCCCGGATCGGCCAACGGCAGCATGAGCGCCGAAAGCCCGCCGCAGACCACGCCGCTTTTCCCCTGTCGGTATTGGCGCCAGATGTTTTCCTTGACCGCGGTTTTGATTTCCGAATGATATGGATCAAGACCAGGTATCACTGTCTGCCAATAGCCGGCCGTGGCGTTGTCGGGAACCAGCAGTATGACGCTGCGGCCGCGGGCCAGGGTTTGTTGGCACAACTCCACGTATTCGCGGTCGCGCCCCGGGCCCAGCAGCAGGCGGGAAAATTGAGCACCTTCACCTCGTTGTGCAACAGCGCTGGGGCTGGCTTCGGTCCCGGCTTTGAAAAAAAAGCGCAGTGGGCCGGCCGCGGCCAGTTTTTCCAATTGCCCGGGAGCGAATTCCGCCACTTTCCGCACCTGGCCGTCTGTTTCCAGGCGCAAATTCTTTAAGTTTTTCTGGCTGGGAGGCAGGCAGTGATCGAGGACGCTCCCGGCCGAGGCGAAATAAGCGGCGGCAGTTTGCCGGGCGAATTCCAGAAAAGTCCGGTCGGGGCAGAAAGGATCATCAATGAAACCGATGATGTTTTTCAACCTGCCGCCGTAGGGCGAATCCAGGTCCAGCACCCAGCCCAGCGCGACGCGCTTGCCCAGCGGCACCAGCACGCGCATTCCCGCTTTCAATCCGGCCGGGGAGCTTGTGGTACGATAGGTCAGGGGTTCAAAAATATTGTAAGAAAGGGCTACGCTGATCTTCAAGTTCGCTTTGGGGGGATAAGGGCCAGCACTTTCTGCATGTCTTCCCACACTTCCCACTTGGTCCGCGATATTTCTTCCTTGTTCTTTTTGTGTAGAATATAGGATGGATGGTAAGTGGGAATAAGCGGGGTATCGTGAAAACTAAGGAGTTGGCCGCGGATGCGGCCCATGCTGTGGCTGGTTCCCAACAGGTTGTTCAAGGCGACTCTACCCAGGCAGACGATGACCTTGGGCTGAAGAATGGCGATTTGTTTTGACAAATAGGGCAGGCAGGTCTCCACTTCGTCCTTCTGCGGTTCACGGTTGTTTGGCGGGCGGCACTTGACCACATTGGCGATGAACACTTCCTCGCGCTCCAGGCCCATTTTTTGGATGATCTTGTCCAGCAGTTGCCCGGCCTTGCCGATAAAGGGACGGCCGAACTGATCTTCGGTTTCCCCAGGTCCTTCGCCGATGAACATGATATCCGGGCGGTTGCTGCCCTCGCCGGGCACATAGTGGGTTATGCTCTCATGCAGCCGGCAGCGGCGGCACTGCCGGATCTCCCGGTCCAATTCGGCCATGTCGGCGCGCGGATCGCTTCCCGGCAAGTGCAGGAACTCGGCGCCCATTTCCCAGTAAAATTTCAATATTTCCCGTAATTCATTCATGGGGGTTCGGCTGTTGTTTTCAGGATCGGCCGGCCAGGCTGACGATCTCGTCCCAAATGACGGCGGCGATATGCGCCTTGTTCATTCTTTCCAGCTTGCGCACCCCGTCGGGGCGTATCAGGTACACTTGGTTCTCCTCGCAGGCGAAGGCCGGATTCGCCTCTGATATTTCATTCAGGACAAGCAGGTCCAGGTTCTTGGCGATCAGTTTTTTCTGGGCGTTGACGAAGATGT
Source organism: Patescibacteria group bacterium (assembly GCA_035528155.1). Taxonomy (GTDB): domain Bacteria; phylum Acidobacteriota; class Aminicenantia; order UBA2199; family UBA2199; genus UBA2199. The sequence continues at coordinate 11,518 of DATKZA010000074.1, forward strand.
CCTCGGTTTCAGCGGCGAAACCGACCAGGATCTGGTTTTTTCGCTTGTGATGGCCGAGTTCCAGCAGGATATCGGGATTTTTCACCAGCTCAAGGGTCATTTTATCGCTGTTTTTCTTCAGTTTTTCCGAATAATATTTCAAACTGCGGTAGTCGCTGACCGCCGCGGCCATGATGATCACATCGGCTTGGCGAAAATGGCAACCGATGGCGGCCCGCATTTCCTGGGCGGTTTCCACCTGGATCACTTCCACTTGGGCGGGCAGATAATAAGTGGGGCCGGTGATAAAAGTGATAGGGCCGAGGGCGCGCATCCGGGCCTCCATGGCCAGGTGGTAGCCGCTTTTCCCTGAAGAGCGGTTGGAGATGAAGCGTACGGGATCGATTGGTTCCAGGGTGGGTCCGGAGGTGATAATAATTTTTTTAAACACTGCTGATCTTCAGGCAATGACGGTAGATGGCTTCGGCATCCGGCAGTCGGCCCTTGCCGATCTCACGGTTGGCCAGTAAGCCTTCCACCGCTTCGATGATCTCAACGCCGCGGCTTTTCAGGTGGGCAATATTGTCGCTGACAGCCAGATTTTCCAGCATGTGGGTGTTCATGGCCGGGGCCACGACCACGCGCTTGAAAAAGGCGCAGAACAGGGTGGACAGCAGGTCGTCGGCAATGCCATTGGCCATTTTGCCTATGGTGTTGGCCGTGGCCGGTGCCACCAGCAGCAGGTCGTTATCGCGGCTCAAGTTGATGTGCAGCAAAGGGTCCTGCCCCGCCGCGAACATTTCGCAAAAGACCCGGCCCGGGGCAAAGGTCTCAAAAGTAAACGCTGGGATGATCTGTGTCGCCGCCCGGGTCATGACCACGGTGACGTCATGATCATTTTTTTGAAAAATCCGCATGATATCCACAGCCTTGTAAGCGCCGATGGAGCCGCTGACGCCCAGTATGAGCTTCATTTTTGGCCTCTCAAGAGTTTTTTGATCTTATCCTGGTTGCGGGACATGCGCAGGCCAAAAGCAGCGTGAAGGCAGCGCAGGTCGGCCTGGGCCGTCGCAAGCTTATCGTTGACGATCACATAGTCATATAGTTTGTAAGCTCGCAATTCGTTCAGGGCTGCCTGCAGCCGCTGACGGGCTTCCGGGTTCAGATGTGTCTCGCGCTGGCGCAGTCTTTTTTTCAAAGCGGCCAGGGTGGGGGGGATCACAAAAATGGCCATGGCTTCCGGGAACTGGCGTTTGATGCTGCGCGCGCCCTGGACATCGATATCCAGTACCAGTGTCCGGCCTTTGCCCGATTTGGCGCGGATCTCCTTCCAGCTGGTGCCGTAGCGATGACCATGCACTTCGGCCCATTCAACGAATTGACCGCCGCGGAGCATTTTTTGAAATTGGCCCGCGCCAACGAAATGGTAATCCTTTCCAGGAACTTCATTTTTTCGCATCGGCCGGGTGGTGTGCGACACCGAAAAATTCAATTCGGAAAATTCGGCCAGCAATTCACGGATCAGAGTCGATTTCCCGCAACCCGACGGGCCCGAGATAATGATGATGTGATTCACAGCCGCCGCCTTACTCGATATTTTGCACCTGCTGCCTGATCTTTTCGATTTCGCGGCGGATCAGGAGGATCTGCCGATGGATATCCAGGCAGCTGGTTTTGGCGGCGATGGTATGGGTTTCACGTTGCATTTCCTGGGTCAGGAAATCGGCCTCACGGCCCTGGGTGGCGATGCTCTTGTCTTGCAGCAGGTGCTTCAGCCTCTGGGTATGGGTTCGCAGGCGGTTGATCTCCTCGGCGATTGAGGTTTTGTCGGCGCTGATGGCGGCTTCCTGGACGATGCGTTTCTCGTCGAGGGGCAAGTCCTTGACGAACTTTTCTATTTTCTTCCGGTAATTGCGGAACACTTCTTTTTCAAAATCCTTCTCCCGGGCATGAATACTTTTGGAGTATTTTTCGATTTCGGAGATGCTGGCCAGCAGATCCTTAAGGATGCATTGGCCTTCCAGGCGGCGGTTTTCCAGGAAAGCGGCGAAAACCTTGGCGATCGCCTTTTTTATATTGAGTTGGTTTTTTGGGCTCAAGAGCTCCGGGTCATGATCCAGGCGGAAAACCATGGGCAGTTTGAACAGGGAATCGAGCGACAGGTTCAGTCCGGGGCCGTATTTTTTCTGCAGGGGTGCGATTTTGTCCATGATCTCTTCGAGTAGGCCGGTGTTCAACTTGATGTCCCACTGCCTGGGGTCGCGCTGGAACAGGTCGAAAACGACTTCGATTTTTCCGCGATGCAGTTTGTCCTTGAAAATTTCCTTGATGATCTTTTCGCTGGCCGCTGAAATGCCGCTGCCTCTGAAGTTGGTCTCAAGGTAGCGGTTGTTGTAGGACTTGAAAGATAAGAAAAGCGAAACATCCTTGAAGTTGAACCTGCCTTGAGCGAATCCGGTCATGCTTTTCATGGGTCACATTATAATATTCATTTCCGGGAATTGCAAATTGTACAGGGAATAGTAGAGGCCGCGTTTTTTCAGGAGTTCACGGTGGTTGCCGCTCTCCTTGATCTCCCCGTTTTCAATGACCAAGATGCGGTCGGCTTCGATGATGGTGCTCAGGCGGTGGGCAATGACGAAGGTGGTCCGGTTTTTCATGACTTCGGCCATGGCTTCCTGGATCAGCTTTTCCGATTCCGAGTCCAGCGAGGAAGTGGCTTCGTCGAAAATGAGGATGCGCGGTTTTTTCAACACGGCCCTGGCGATGGAAACGCGCTGGCGCTGGCCGTTGGACAGGAATATGCCGCGTTCTCCGACCACGGTTTCATATTTCAACGGCATTTCGGAAATGAAATCGGCGGCGCGGGCGATGGTAGCGGCCTGGTGAATATCATCCGGCGAATATCTTCTGCGGCCGTAGGCGATGTTGTTGAGAATGGTATCGTTGAAGAGGAAAACGTCCTGGGTGACCAATCCGATCTGTTCACGCAGCGATTTCAGGGTAATGGAGCGGATGTCACGGCCGTCGATGAAAATTTCACCGGTCTCAGATTCATAAAAACGCAGCAGGAGATTCATGATGGTTGTCTTGCCCGAACCGCTGGCCCCGACCAGGGCCACCATTTCATTGGGCTCGGCCAGAAAAGAGATGTTTTTCAAAACCGCTATGCCCGGCAGGTAAGCGAAATGCACGTCCTTGAATTCCACCTCACCGCGGATGCTCTTTATTTCCATGGCCGAGGACCTGTCCTTGATGGTATTTTCGGCATTGATGATCTGTCGAACCCGCTCATAGCCGGCCTTGCCCTGTTGGTAATCGTTGTGGGCCAGGGAGAGCCGTTTGATCGGGCTGTACATCAGGAACAGCGCGGTTAGGAACGAGGTAAACTGTCCGGGTGAAAGTGTTCCCCTCGAAATGCGGTGCATGCCCACGGTGAACAGGCCGGCCGCCACAAGGCCGCCGATGATGTCCATGACCGGAGCCACAAGTGAATAAGCTAGCGCGATTTTGGCGTTGATGCGGAAATGCTTCTGGTTGAGCTGGCGGAATCTATTGATCTCAAATTCCTCCATGTTGTATGCCTTGACGATCTTGTTGCCCATGGCCGATTCGCTCATGAAGTTGGCCAGGTCGCCGATGGTTTCCTGGGACTGGATGCCGCGCTTTTTCACCTTGCGTCCGAAATAGACCAGGGGGACGGCGGCTACCGGCATCAAAACAAGTGAAAGTGTGGCCATCCTCCAATCCTGGAAGAAAACCACGGCCAGCAGGCCGACCAGGGTCAGGCTTTCCCTGATATAGACGGCCAGGGTTTCGGCTACGGCCAATTTGATTTTTTCGATATCGTTGGATATGCGCGACACCAGGTCACCGGTCCGGGCCTTGCTCAAGAAATCGATGGACTGGTGGATCAGGTGGCGGTAGAGTTTGTCGCGGATGTTGCGCACCACCTTCAGTCCCAGAGTTTTCATCGAATACAGGGATAGAAATGAGAATATCGCCTGGCCGAGAAAGGCCACGAACAACAGTTGCGGCAGGACCAGGACCATTTTGTCTTCGCCGACATCCAGCACGCTCATGATCAGGTTACGGATGAATTTGCTTTTTTCGGCCAGTCGGCCGCCACCCTGGATGAACAATTCATCAATGACCGGTTGGATGATCACGGCGAAAAAGGCGGTGAAGACAGCCACCATGGCCATGAAAAAAAGGGCCAAAATGAAACGTTTCAAGAAAGGCCGGAAATAATTATACAGCGAGTTCTCGTCTGTCATGACCCGTCTTTAGGCGCCGTCTTGGTTACTAGGAGTGATTCGGTTTTTTTATCGCCGCCGGAGGCTTCCGTATTTTTGGGTTTCCTGAAGAACAAATAGAATAACAGCGGCGACAGCATGTATGAAAAGGTTAGGATGGGGATGGTGATATCGGGGAAGATGACCAGGCAACCGACGATTAGGGCCAGCAGGAAAAGTGTTCTCAGGCTGTTTTTAGCAACGAATTTTTTCATGGTCCTGTATTTGACGTTGGAGATCATCAATAGTGAGATCAGGAGGACGTAAAGAGAAAAAAACAGGATGCCCGTCCGGGTTAGCGGCGGTTTGCCGCCGAACAAAAGCACGACCGAGCAGATGGATAGGGCCGCGGTGGGAATGGGCATGCCGATGAAAATGTTGGCCGGGAAGGCCTGCGCTTCCTTGAACACATTGAAGCGGGCCAAGCGGATCAGCCCGGCGCTCAGGAATACGAAACTGACGATGCTGCCGATCTGGGTAAAGCCTGATTGAAAACCCCATTCGAATGCAAGTATGGAGGTGACCAGACCGAAGGTGACGGCGTCGACCAGAGAATCAAGCTGCATGCCGAAATTGGATTCAGTATGAGTCAGACGGGCGATGGTGCCGTCGAAGCCGTCCATGATGACGCTGGCCATGATATAGTAAATCGCGGTTTTGAAATTCTGCTTGGGGCCGATGATGTAGATAAGGGCCTTATATCCCATGAAAAGGTTCAGCATGGTAAACAGCGACGGCAAAAAGGAGATGCGGGTCAGAGTCGAGATCTTGGGTTTGCTGATTCTTCTTCTTTTCATTTTCGTTAACGGTTTTGACTCGATGTTGCCCTCCCGTGAATTATCTCTGTCCATTTCCGTCAGATTTTTTCTTGAAGGCGTATATCTGTTTTTGCATGGCGTCTTTCAGCTTGAGTTTTTCCTTCTTGATGTTCTGAGCCGCGACCAGTTCTTCTTCGGACTTGAATTTTTTCTTCAGGAAATATTGCAGTTTTTCCTCAAGTTCCTGGTGTCTTAAGAACAACTTTTTAAAGGCGCCGTCCTTTTCAATTAATATCTCTTTTATTTTTTGATCCTGCATCCTTTATTCCTTTTAACTTTAATTCTTTGTGATTGCGGCAATATTTCAAGTAGGCTTGCAGGTTCTTGTCCTTGCCTATAATCGACATGGTTGTGATGATCGATTCGATGAAGTTTTCATCCAGGACGTTGGTGACGATGTAGTCGAGTCCCTTGGCGATGGCCAGTGAAACAAAATAGGAAGCGATCAGGTGGCGCTTGGGTAGGCCTTCGGACAAATGCGACACGTTGGCCATGGTCTTGACCTGCGGGAAATCCAATTTGAATAATTCCAGCGTGTCAAGGAAGATACGGCCGCTGTTGAAATTCTCTTCCAGGGGGCAGATTTGGGGATCCAGAAGGATATCCTGCCTCTTCATACCGCGGTCGAGCAGGTAATCGATGTATTTTTGGGCGATCAGCAACGATTTTTCCGGCGTGTTGGAATGGTTGTTGCGCTTGTCCTTGATCAGGGCGATGATCTTGGCGTTCTTCTCCATGACCGTGTCGATGAGATAATCGATCTTTTCGATGTCGTATTCAACGGCGCCGATGATGATCGGGTTCTTGGCGATCAGCAGGGCTTCCTTCAGCGCCTCGACATTTTCACTGACGATCACCAGTTTGGAACCCAGCTTTTCCAGCATGGGAATGATCTCGCGCAGGAACGGGGTTTCGTTGTGCAGCAGTGACAGTGCGTTGATCTCGATATACTCGGCCCCGGCTTCAATCTGGGTCTGGGCTTCTTTTCTGATGAATTCGATGTCCATCTTGTTCATGCGGTCCAGGACTTTCTTGTTGGCGGAATTGAGTTTATTGCCGACGATGGATGTCATGTTTTTTTCGCCTGCTTGGAATGAATTGTTTTACACATTGAAAAATTCTTTCAGGATCGTGATCACATCGATCTCGCTCGTTTCTTCTATTTTTTTACCGGGTTGTGCCGTATTGTGGCCCACGGCGGTGCGGATCTCAATGTTCTTGTCTTGGGCGGCCGCCGTATCAATGGGGCCGGATACGCCGCCGCTGCGAACGATTAATTTCAGATCGCCGTCCTGGTTCAGGATTTCTTCGGTCAGCGGCATGGAACCGCTGATGATCAGGGCATCGGCGTTCTTTATTTCCTCCTGCAACTGCGCGGAGGACAGTCCGGTTTTTTCACTGGTTTCGAACTCGGGAATTTCATTGAGAAGGTCAATGGTTTTGGCGGGCAAGCGGACAGCGATCAGGATCCTGATCATGGGCGCGAAAGCTCCGGAGTTCCTGCAACGGCAGGGGAGAACTGAGGCTGGCTTGGGTTTGAGGTATTCAGGAATGAAAAAACCTTCTGCATGGCTAAAAATATCTCCCTTGTTCAATTCCAGGATAAAATTGTAGCAGATTTTTTCATTCCTGTCAACTTTTGCACGAAAAAACCTGTTTCCTTTGGGGCTTTTACAGGTTTCAGCAACAAACGGGTTATTCTGGTTTCTTCGTTATTTGTTTTCTTTGGCGAAATTTTCCATGAATTGGGTCAGGGCCAGTACGCCGTCGAGTCCCATGGCGTTGTATAGGGAGGCCCGGCAGCCGCCGACGCTGCGGTGCCCCTTCAAGCCGATGAATCCGGCTTTCTTGGCATCATTGATGAATTTTTCTTCCAGTTCCTCCGATGGCAGGCGGAAGGTGACGTTCATCCTGGAGCGGTCCGAGATATTGGCGGTGCCTTTGTAGTAGCCGCCGCTGTTGTCGATGGCGTCGTACAGGGCCTTGGCTTTCTTCTCGTTGATCTCTTCAATGGCCGCCAGGCCGCCCAGGCCCTCGATCCACTCCATGACCAGCTTGATGATGTAGATGGCGAAGCAGGGCGGGGTGTTGTACATGGATTTTTCCTTGGCGTGGGTCTTGTAGCTGAGCATGGTGGTCAGGCCTTCCGTACAGGCTTCAATCAGGTCGTTGCGCATGATGACCAGGGTGACTCCGGCCGGGCCGATGTTCTTCTGGGCGCCGGCGTAGATCATGCCGATGTTCTTGAAATCGATCTTGCGGCTGAAGATATCCGAGGACATGTCGATGATCAGGGGCACGTTTCCGGTGTCGGGGAACTTGGAGAACTGGATGCCGCCGATGGTCTCGTTGGAGGTGATGTGCACATACCGGGCGTCGGGGGAGAATTTCAGGTCCCCGGGGACATAGGAAAAATTCTTGTCTTCGGAACTGGCAATGACGTTTACGGTTCCGAACAGCTTGGCTTCCTTAATCGCTTTTTTTGCCCAGGCGCCGGTGTTGACGTAGTCGGCCTTCTTGCCGATGAGCAGGTTCATGGGGATCATGCCGAACTGCAGGCTGGCGCCGCCCTGCAGGAACATGACGCTGAAGTTTTCCGGCACGCCGAGCAGGGCGCGGATCTTGGTCTCGGCGGCGGTGATCACGGCGTCGAAATCCTTGGAGCGGTGGCTGATCTCCATGATCGAAAGCCCGATGCCGTTGAAGTCCAGTAGTTCATCCTGCGCCTTTTTCATGACTTCCTGGGGCAGGATCGCCGGTCCGGCGTAGAAGTTATACTTTTTAGCCATATTTGTTGTCCTCCTTATTATTATTGAACAAAATAAATTTTACTCCGCCCCGCAAAAAAAAGCAATACGACATGCAGCGTAATTGGCGGCAGGGACCACTGGCCGATTTGCGGCTTGCCATTGCAAAGAAAAAAACCATCGGTTATATTGAATCTTTTTCCAAAGGAGTCGATTCATGCGCTGGATGAAGGCTGTTTTCGCATTGATCGTGCTGGTGGCGGTGATGTGGGGTTTGAATGCGCGGCTGGGTACGGTGCCGCCGCTGGGCAAGTTCCTCGATCCGGTCGGCGGCTTCTGGCGCAACAACACGACAACCGACAGGATCCCTGAGAAACTCGAGATCCCCGGTCTCAAGGGCCGGGTCACGGTCGTCTGGGACGACCGCCATGTTGCCCATGTCTTTGCCGAAAACGAAGCCGACCTGTACCGCACCCAGGGTTTTCTCACGGCGCGCGACCGCCTTTGGCAGATGGAGTTCCTTTCCCGCTACACCGGCGGACGCCTGGCCGAGATCTTCGGTGAGCGGGCAATCTGGATGGACCTGCTGCAGCGCCGCCTGGGCATGACCTGGGGCGCCGAGAATTTCCTCAAGGGGCTCGAGCACAACGCGGCCATGCGCCGGGTCATCGATGCCTACTGTGGCGGGGTCAACGCCTACATCCGCTCGCTGCGGCCCGCCACTGTTCCCCTGGAGTACAAGGTACTGGACTATTTTCCCGAGGAATGGAGCGCATTGGATACCGCCTTGATCTTGAAATACATGGCCTGGTACTTGAGCGGCGAGGGGAACGATCTGGACATGACCGAGACGCGGGCGGCGCTGGGCG